>JANPGJ010000571.1:0-15469 GCA_031423955.1 Burkholderiales bacterium | reverse complement strand
CGACAAAGTCGCGCTCGGCGTCATAGGGCAGCTTGGCATAGAGGTTCGGGTTGAGCACCATGCCGTTGAAGCCTTCCATCAGCAGCGTGTAGCCGTCGGCCGGTGAATTAAGCGTCGCTTCATAGGCGATGATGGTGTTGGCGCCGGGCCGGTTTTCCACCAGCACCGGTTGGCCCAGCGTGTCCCCCAGGCGCTGGCCCAGGGTGCGCGCCAGAATATCGGTGGAACCGCCAGCGCCAAACGGCACGATCAGCCGGATCGGCTTGGCAGGGTACGTCTGGGTGTGCCCGGTGGCAGCAAAACAGGCAGCGGCAAGTGCAAGCAGTCGGATCATCAAACGCAACATCGGGCAATCCTTTCGTCTTCAACAATTGAGAAGTACACGCCTCATGACAAGAACATGCCACCGGCGAAATTGTCATGCTTATGGCAACCACCGATCATCAGTCAGCGAACGCCGGCGGTGGCACGAAACCGCAGTATGCCTTCT
The DNA here is from genome assembly GCA_031423955.1 of Burkholderiales bacterium. GTDB lineage: Bacteria > Pseudomonadota > Gammaproteobacteria > Burkholderiales > JAEUOS01 > JAEUOS01. The sequence continues at coordinate 14,979 of JANPGJ010000571.1, read as the reverse complement.
CGAGCAGGCCGGCAAAGCGAATGCATGCAAGGTCCGCGCCGGGCGGGCCGATGATCTGCACGCCGATCGGCAAGCCTTGGCGCGAGCGCCCGATCGGCGCCACCGTCGATGGCAGATAGAACATGCCGGAATAGCCGGCCCAGAACAGATGCTCATTGACCGAACGAGGCTTGCCGTCGACCTCGACCAGGCGCGTCGCACGCACACCCGCGTGGTCATGCGGGAACGCCGGCACGGTTGCCGCCGGGCACAGCAACAGGTCGTGATTGCCGAAAAAATCATTCCAGGACCGCATCAATTGATGGCGCCGGTTGTCGGCGATGATCCAGTCGCGGTGTCGCTGCGTGTTGCCGCGCAACTGCAAGGCCTGATAGCTCTGATCATCGAGGTCGAGTGCGGCAGCGGCGGCGATGGCGGCGTCGAATGCCGCCCCATCGTTATGCACGGCCGACGTCGCCCCTCGCAGCAGCTGCACATACAGGCTGTATACCTCGCTATCCTGCAACGCGGGCCGCGCGCTGCGGCTGAGTTTCACCTTGCCGCGTGCGAGAAAGTGCGCCAGGTCGTCCAGCGCGCTGCGGATGCTCCCGTCCACCGGTGCAATTGCGGAGTCGGCCACCAGTGCCACCCTGAAATCCGCGAGATTGCGCCTGCGTTCGGGCCGCAGACGCAGCGCCCATGTATTGGCCTGCCGCGAATCCGGACCTGCCAGCACGCCGATTGCCAGTTCCAGGTCTGCCGCGCTTCGTGCCAGCGGCCCGGCGACCTGGATATCGACCGGAAACACGTTGCCCGGCATCGCGTGCCCGGCATTGGGCACGATGCCGAACGTGGGCTTGTGGCCATAAACACCGCAGCAATGCGCCGGATTCCTGATCGAGCCGCCGATGTCGCTGCCAAGTTCCAGCCCGGTCAGCCCGGCGGCAAGCGCGCTTGCCGCGCCTCCCGAGGAGCCACCGGGCGAACGCGAAAGATCCCAGGGATTGCTGGTGGTGCCATACACCGGGTTGAAGCTCTGCCAGTCGGCCAGCAACACCGGCACGTTGGTTTTGCCGAATATGATCGCACCGGCATCTTCGAGGCGCTGTACCGCAGTCGAATTGACTTGAGCGACGTTGTCGCGCAACGCCGGCAGGCCCCAGGTGCTTGGCAAGCCGGCGACATCAAAGGTGTCCTTCACACTCATCGGCAATCCGTACAGCGGGCCGCGCGACTCGCCACGGCGCCGGGCACGATCATGGGCTTTCGCCTCTCCGCGCGCGGCCTCGATGCGGGTGACGGCCACCGCATTGAGCGCAGGGTTGTGGCGCGCCACCCGGTCGAGCAGATGATCGAGCAACTCGAGACTGCCAATGCGCCGGCTGCGCAATGCGCGCAGCAATGACGTTGCCGAAGAAAACGCAATATTGGTGGATGGCACGCGCATCGAAATCGAAGGGCCTGGTTGATTTGTGACTATCGATCGCTACCACCGGAAAGACAGCCTCGCCACACGGACGCTTTTGTCATGAATTACGCAAGCCAACCCGATCGGACACCCGCCGGCAATCGGCGTGGCGCGGCGCGGTGCCGGTATCCGCAGGCTATTTCTTGATGTCGGCCGCCACCTGCACCACATGACCCTGCGGCGCAAGCATGTCGGCCAGCACCTGCAGCGCAGCCAGGCCACATGCAATGTCCTGCTCACCGTTGCCGCCGGACAAGCCAACCCCGCCGATCACCTCGCCGTCGACGACGATCGGGAAGCCGCCAACAAAAATCGCGAACTTGCCCTCGAAGCTCCACTGAATGCCGAACGCCTCGTTGCCAGGCAAGGCCGGGCCATTCGGCGGCGTATTGAACAGGTGGGTCGAGCGCTTGTGGCCGGCAGCGGTAAACGCCTTGTTCCAGGCGATTTGCGGACCGGTGATGCGCGCGCCGTCCATTCGCTCGAGGGCGATCGGGTAACCGCCGTCGTCCACCACGCATACGGTTTCGAGCACGCCGATGGCGGCGGCCTTGGCGAGCGCACCGGCAGCCATCGCACGCGCTTCAGCGAGCTCGAGCTTCTGTGTCTTTTTCATTTCGTTTATCCCCGGCGGCAGGCGGTTGGCACACAGCTAGCCGGCCTGTGTCACCGGCGTACCGGGCGACGCGGCCGACGCCACGATCTCAGGCCTGCACCAGCTGGCGTTCGGCCGGCGCCATGCCGCTTGCGGCCATCTCCAGCTCGGCAAGCGGAATATCGTTGGCTACATAGTCGTGATAGAGCGCAGTGGTGTACAGCAGGCGCATTTGCGCACCGATTTCACAAATCCTGAGGCACCGCTGTTGCAGTTCCGGCGTGTCGGCATGTTCGAGAACGATCTGGTAGCCACGCTCGCCATGGATCTCATCAGAGACGATGTGGAGATCGAAAAACTCGACCTCCTCGTCGGTGAACTTGTACTTCTCGCGCAGGGTCGGGGTCTGCTTGCGATAGATCGACGGCACCTGCGACTCCAGCCCGACCACCAGCGCGGCCACCGCGACAATCGGATCTTCACGCATCGCCACCGCATAGCACCAGCTCTGCAGGCCGCGGGTGGTGGGCGACATGTTGTCCGGATTGGTGACGCGCTCGCGGGTGGTGCCGCAAGCCTCGGCGAAGCGAATCAGCAGGTCGGTATGGCGGTCGCCGCCGATCTCTTCCTCATACATGTTGGCCAACAGGAAATCCTTGGCCTCGGTGTTGCGCGCCGGCATATTGGCGTACACATAGGCCAGATAGTCGGCAAATGGCCCAACGTAGTGATAGTGGTTTTCAGCCCAGCGCGCCAGATGCGCGCGACTGAGCTTGCCGCTTGCCCAGGCGATCGAGAACGGCGCCTTGTTCGCGCTCTTGCCCTTGATCGCATTTTCAAGTGCGGTGCGAAACTGGTCGTGATCCATCAGTTCAGACATGTCGATGCTCCGTTCAAGTGCGGGATGATGGGGCTGCGCGGTACGATGCCTGGAAAACGAGTCAGCCCGGTGAGGTTTTCGGTGCGGCGCGAGATCAAGCGCTTATTTATGAAATAGTATACGAAAATAAATTCGAAAGCAATCAACACGATGACTCAGCGCAACCAGCTATTGGAAAAATCTTTAATAATTTCTTTATTTATCAGTAATTTATGAAATTTCAGTCGAAAAATACGGATGATGACGCGCTGTTGATCAACGAGATCCGAGGGCGAATTTTGTTTTTTCGTATACAATTTAAACACTTCAGGTCATGATTGTCCCATCGAAGCGCACGCCCCTTCCTGGATGCCGTGCTTGCGAAACTTGGCCTTGATCATTTGCAGCAACCATTGTCCCTTCGTAGCGTCACCCCGCAAATTCGCAGAAAGGTCGCAATGCCGTCGGTCGTAATTCACAAGCAGGGCCAGACCTTCGCCGGCGAAATCAAGGCAAACTCCAATCTGGTGGTGCGGGCCGGGATTCGGCAGTTTCCGTTCCCGCACCTCGCTTATGGCTGCGGCATGGGCAAATGCGGCAAATGCACCAGCCTGATCCTCAAAGGCGCCGAACATTTGCCGGCGCCGAACTGGAAAGAGCAAAAAACGCTGGGACCCAAGCTTGACCACGGTTGTCGCCTGCTGTGCCAACTATGGATCGATCACGATCTCGAGTTGACGCAGGATGGCGTCGGGCCGGCTATCGGCGCCGCCGCCCGCGCCACGGCGCCCGATTCGGGCGCCCCTGGCGAAGCCGCCTGATTCCAGCTGCTCTGCGAACAGCCGCCATCATGTCCGCCTACGTCATACTGGCCAGCAAGGCCGGGCACTTCCGCACCGAGGCGGGTCCCGACCTGCAGCCAGTGGAAGCTTATGACTACCTGTTTTCCGGGCGCAAACGCGCCCACTACGTGATCGCCCGCATCGATGAGCCAACCCGCGTGAGGATCATCGACGAATCAGGCGCCGACAGCGTCAACCTCGTTCCCACAAAATTTTTGCCGACTTTTGCGACGCTTGACGCCGCGCGCGCCGAACTACGGCAACTGGCAAGCTTCGGCAGCATGGACATCGAACTGGTCAAATTGTGAGTACCTTCACGCCGCCTGGTTCACCGCGCCGCATGCCCCGCGCATCACGCGCTGCATTCCTCCATTTTCGATGATTCAAGTCACCTTCATCAGCAACAACGGGCGCGTGGTCAGTGCGCCGGAAAACAGCAACCTGCTGCGCGTGTCACTGCGCGAGCAGGGCGGCATTCCATTCAAGTGCGGCGGCGGCCTGTGCGGCACCTGCAAGTGCCGCATCGAGACCGGAATCGAAAATACCGACAGCATCAAGGACAAGGAGCGCAAGCACCTGACCGCGGCAGATATTGCCAATGGGTATCGGATGGCATGCCAGACCTTTCTCAACGGCGACGTCGCCGTATCGTGGGCGCCGCGGCCGAAAACAGGCGCGTCGCGGCCGCCGGCAACTGTCCCTGCTTCGCCGGCCGGCACCGACACCGACACCGATGCCAACGCAGGTAACGCTGCACTGGCGACGCCCGCCGCGCAAACTGCACCTGCAGCGACCACACCCCCTGCCGCCCGATCTGCTGCCGCACCCACGGCGACTGGCCTGCCCGCAGCCACGCCGGTCGGGACCGAACCGGCAATCGCGAGTCCGCGCCACGCCGCGGGCGAAGCGTTCGCCACACTGTCGCCGGAATGGCGCCAGCGCCTGCTTGACATCGGGCCGCGCTGGCCGGAAGACATCGTCGGCAATCGAAAACTGGTACTGGAGGCCTACACGCCGCTATTGGCCCGGGTGCCGCGCGAAAACATCGAAGCGCTGCGTGAATTGCGCTATGGCGCGCATGAGCGGCATCGCCTCGATGTCTACCGGCGCCCCGGCCTCGTCGACGCGCCGGTGGTGGTGTTCGTCCACGGCGGCGCCTTCATTCGCGGCGACAAGGATTCAAACACCGAGATCTACGCCAACGTGCCGCGCTACTTCGCGCGCCACGGCTGCGTCGCCGTCAACATCGAGTACCGGCTGGCGCCGGAAGCCGCCTATCCCGCCGGTGCGCTCGATACCGCCCTGGCGGTCGCCTGGGTGCAGGCCCATGCGCACGAGCATGGCGGTAGCCCGAGCCGCATCATTCTGATCGGCCATTCGGCCGGTGCCGCGCATGCCGGCGCCTATGCCTGCGACCCTGCCGCCCGGCCGTCAGCAGGCCCGGCGATCGCCGGCCTTGTCCTGATCAGCGGCCGCCTGCGCGCCGATGTGTTGCCAGGCAATCCGAATGCCAGGGCGGTGCGCGCCTATTACGGCGACGACCTGTCGCTCTACGAGGCTCGTTCGGTCACCACCCATGTCGGGCGGCTTGATGTGCCGGTATTCCTGGCCGCAGCCGAATTCGAGAACACCTATCTCGACGCCTACACGGCGGAATTCGCCTATCGCGTCGGCATGGCGCGCGGCCGGATGCCGCGCTTCATGCAAATGCGGGGCCACAACCATACGTCGATCGTGGCGCACTTCGATTCAGGCGAGGATGCGCTGGGGCGTGAGTTGCTGGAATTTGCCCGCGACCCGCGCTGAGCATCGCTGGACCCGCGCAGCAGTGGCCTGGCAGCACGTGATGCGTGTCACCGGCATCAGTGCAATGCGACCGCCGTATTGCGAATGATCGCGTGGGGCGTGCGGTACTTCTCCGCCTGCGCGCGTTGGTCGTCGGTCTTGGTCTGCGCCTGCATATAGGCGCCCAGCTGGCGCGACAAGTCGACCGCGCGCCGGCCTTCGACCATGCGCAGTGCCTCGAAGCGCGCCAGCGCCTCGGGAATCGACGCGCATTCGGACAGTGCGTCGGCCAGAACACAGCCGTCACTCACTGCCTTGGTCACGCCCATGCCGCAATGGGGCCGCGCAACGAATGCGGCGTCGCCGATGATCGCGACGTTGCCGTAGGCCATGCGCGGCACCACCTGGTCGAAGATCGGCTGGATCAGCGGTTGCAGCGTGAGGTCAACGATTTCGGCGAATTGGGGCGCCAACAGGCGCCGTGCATCGGCACGCATCTGCGTGATGTGCCGCGGATCGAGCAAATGCGGTGCGATGCCGCTCAGGTAGGTGATGCCGTCGGTACCGGTCATCAACCGCGGCAGCGCCAGATCCTCATCTGCCGGCCGGTACCAGACGAAACTGAAACGGCGCAGGCCGGTATCGACACCGCCATCCATGCCGGCAATCGGATAGCCGATCATCTGCTCGCCGGGCGGGATGCAAAAACCGAATTTGCCGACCAGGGTATCGAGAGTGTGCCGCGAAATACGGTTTTCCTCGACCATACCGCGCCATGCGACATAGCCTGCGTATTCCGGCTTCACTTCTGGAGCGAGCGCCATTCGGACCGCGGAGCGCAGGCCGTCTGCCGCCACCAGCAGGTCGGCTTCGCGCACCGCGCCGTCGGAAAATCGCGCACGCACCGGCAAACCGCCGGCAGGCGCCTTGTCAAAGCCGGTGAACGAGACGCCGTAGTGCATGGCCGCAACCGGCACCTGCGCGCGCAACAGCTTGTAGACCCGCCCCCAGGCGGTGAACACCTGGTCATAGCGCCAGGATTCAATCACCTCGCCTGCGAGGTTCAATACGACACGGTCGGAGACGGTCGGGCCCAACTGCGAAACATCACATCCGGCACGCGCCATCGCCTGATGCAGTTCAAGGTGGGTGGCAATGCCGGCACCGCGCCCTTCAAGTTCGGTGCCCGCCTTTTCGAAAACCTCGACCGCCCAACCAGCTCGTACCAGCATCGCCGCGGCGGAGAGGCCGGCGACCGACCCACCAACAACCAGCGCGCGCCGGGTCATCGGCGGGCCGGACCCGGGTTTGCAGCCGGACGCGCAGCGACGACCCGACGCATCGCAGTATCAGCCACCCAGGTACAGGTTTTTCACCAGATCGTTGTTTTCAAGTTCGGCAACGTCGCGACTCTCGAACGCGATTTCGCCATGCACCAGCACATATCCACGATGGGCGATCTTGATGGTCTGATGAAAATTCTGCTCCGCCATCAACACGGTCATGCCGTGCTTGCGGTTGAGCTCACCGATTTTCTCGATGGTCTGCGAAACCAGCAATGGCGAGAGGCCGACCGATGGCTCATCGACCAGCAAAAGCCTGGGCGCCGACATCAGGGCGCGCGCGATCGCCACCATCTGCTGTTGCCCGCCTGACATGCTGCCGGCCAGCTGGCTGCGCCGCTCCTTGAGCACTGGAAACGTGCTGTAGCAAAATTCGAGGTTCTTCTCAAGCGCCGCCCGCGCCGCGGGCCGGTATGCGCCGAGGTACAGGTTTTCCTCAACCGTGAGCCGGGGAAACAGGCGCCGCCCTTCGGCCACCATTGAAACGCCGAGATCGACGATATCCTGCGGCCCCTTGCCGATCAGGTTGTGCACCACGCCGTCAACGGTCAGCGTGATGCTGCCGCTGCGGGGCGTCACCAGGCCGGTCAGACACTTCATCAGCGTGCTCTTGCCGTTGCCGTTGGTGCCAAGCAAGGCGACGGTCTCGCCCTCCTTCACATTGATCGACACGCCTTCGAGCGCACGCACCGCGCCATAACCGGCCGATACCCCTTCGACTTTGAGTTCAAGCGCCAAGATAAGCCCTCTGCACATCCGGATTCTTCACCACGTCTTGCGGCGCACCGCCGGCAATCAGCTTGCCCGCATCCAGACAGATCACGCGATTGGAAAACCGCATGATGGCGTGCATGATGTGCTCAATCATGATGATCGTGATGCCCTTGTCGGACAACTTGAAGAGTATCGCCAGCACTTCATCGCACTCGGTATTCGACAGGCCTGCCATCGCCTCGTCGGAAATCAGCAGTGCCGGCCGCGCCGCCATCGCGCGCGCCAGTTCAAGCTTGCGCAGTTCCACCTGCGACAGTCCGGCGCACGCGGAATTCATCTTGTCGCCAAGACCCATGTCGACCAGGATCGCCTCGGCCTCCCCGCGGATGTCCGCCTTGTGCACCGCGCCGCGATGGGTCACATATTCGAGCGGTACCGCCAGGTTCTCCACCGGCGTCATGCTGTGAAACGGCCGCGGAATCTGGAACGACCGCGCGATGCCGCGCCTGGTACGCTGATGCGGCGCCATGCCATTGAGATTCTCGCCCTTGAATGCGATGGTGCCGGCCTCGTTCTTGAGAGCGCCGGAAATGCAGTTGATCAGGGTGGTCTTGCCCGAGCCATTGGGGCCGATCAGGCCGAGCCGCTCGCCGGACCTGACTTCGACACTGACATGCGACAGGGCGGTGAAGCCGCCGAAATGCTTCGACACATCATCAACCTTCAGCAATACGTCGCTCATCGCCCGCCCCCGCTGGTGGAAGGAGGGGTGCGCGTGGTCAGCTTCCTGATCAGGCCCAGAATCCCCTGCGGCGCGGCGACCACGAAAAATACCAGCAGCACGCCGACGATCAGCACGTTGAGTTCGGATGAAATGGTCACCGTCACCAACTGCTGCACCGTACCAAGCAACACCGCGCCGATCACCGGCCCCAGCCAGGACGAGGTGCCGCCGATGATCGGCATCGCCATCGCCGACACCGAATAATTCATGCTGAACGCACTGACAGGCTCGATGAAGCTCATGTACATCGGAAACGGCGCGCCCGCTGCGCCCATCAGGGCGCCCGACACCACGGTGGCGATCAGCTTCAGCTTGAGCGTCGGCACCCCCATGCATTCGGCCGCCTCCTCGTTATCGCGGATCGCCTGCAGGCCACGACCGATCCACGACTTTTCGATATAGCGTGCGATCGCAAGAGCCACCAGCGTCATGATGACCATCACGAAAAACAGCATCTTGGTATAGCTGGTGAACGGCGCCATCGGCTCCGGCCGCAGCATCTGCAAACCCTTGGCGCCGCCGAGATAATCGAAATTGAGAATCACGGTTTCACAAATGATCGCCAATGCCACGGTTGCGATCGAAAAGAAAATGCCGCGCAGGCGCAGCGACAGCAATCCGATCGCGAGTCCCAGCACACCGGTGAGCACGGCGGCGATCGCAATCTGCACCACCAGCGGCGCGGCGAAAGCCTTGATCATGAATAGCGCCGCATAGCCGCCGAGCGCGAAGAACGCGCTGGCGCCGAAATTCACATAGCCGGCGTAACCGCCGAGGATGTTCCAGGCGGTCGCCAGCACGACGAACTGCAGCACCACATAGGACGCAAAAAACACATATTCATTCTGGACGCCGGCCAAGAGGCCGAGGGCAGCCAGCAGGGCCACCCCGCAGCCGCCATAAAATTTGAGCGAATTACCGTTCATCGCACCAGCGCTCCTGCCACTGCCACAGTCATTATTTGCGTTTCCCGGTCACAGCAGCTACAGGCGCCGCTTTTTTCGCTGCCGCCTTCCTGGCGACGGACTTCTTCGTCACCGCCGGCCAGACGCCGGCAGCGGCCAGCAGGGCCATGCTTTCGCTGGTGAATTCGGCGCGCGGCGCATCGCCGCCAATGACGAACATCAGGATCGACTCGCGGTTCTTCGGACCCTTGGTGATGTTCATGAAACGCCGTGACGCACCGGCTGGAAATGAAATGATGTCCAGCGGCTTGAGATCGACATGTTCGATCCTGCCCTTTTCGTTTTCCCAACTGCCGCGCCACTCACCGGTGATCGCAATGAAGGTCTCATTGGTGTCGTGGTTGTGCAGCATCGGCCCTTTGCCCGGCAGCGCCTTGCAATAGCCGAGATTGAAGCCTTCGGAAATCTTGATCGCCGCCATGCGCGAAGCTTGCGCCCCCACCGGGGACTGCATCCCGTTGCCCTCGCCCTTCGGCGGCTGAAACCCGATGGCGTTGAACAGGGTGCGCTCGCAACCCGGCATCTTGCTGTCGGGAAGGCCGCCGTCGAAACCCTTGAGTTTCGAAAAGCGCGCCACCCGTTTCATCATCTCTTTGCGCGTGAAGCGCGTACGCGGCAATTGTTCCGTGTATTCCATGACTGCCCCTTTCATAGAAATGTTGTCGGTGGTGACGCTGTTCGCCCCGGGCTACAAAATCACCGGCCGAACAAGCCTTGTGGGCGCACGCCCAACAGGATCAACAGCAACCCGAAGGCAACCGCCGGCGCCCATGAGGCACCGAAGAAGGTCAATACCAGTGTTTCCGCGACCCCAAGGATCAGACCGGCAACCAGGGTTCCGCTCATGCTGCCCAGGCCAGCCATCACCACGACGCAAAACGTACGCCCGATGTAGACGCGCCCGAGTTGCGGTTCGATCGGCCCGACGATGATCAAGAGCGCGCCGGCCACCGCGGTAACGGCGGTCGCGATGCCAAACGCCCATTGCTTGACGCGCACCGGGTCGGCGCCCATCAGCGACAAGGCAATCTGGTCCTGCGCCACCGCCTTGATGGCGCGACCCATGAACGTCTTGCCGAGATAAAGGGTCAGGCCGATGGTCAGCAACAGGGCGGCGGCGAACGCGACGATCAGCCGCAAAGGCACCCGCAAATCATCGGTCAGATCGATGCTCTTGCCGATGTAGGATGCCTCCACCAGGCGCTGATCGACGCCGAACACCAGGATAAGCAGGACTTCAAGAATGAAGGCGACGCCGAAAAAGAAGGCGAGCCCGCGCAGGCCGGCGTCGGTTCCGCGCTTTTCGAACATCACATGGTAGCCACGGTACATCAGCACGCCGATGACGAAAAACGGCAGCGCCAGCACCAGGCCGGCGACGATCGGGTCCCAGCCATAGCCGCACAACCAGAAGGTACCGTAAGCACCGGCCACCAGAATCGACGGGTGGGCGATATGCGGAACGTCGAGCAGGCCGAATGCCACCGACAGGCCGATCGACACCGCGGCGTAGAAACAGCCCAACAGCAGTCCGAACACCAGAGCACCGGACAAGAGATCCCAGGAGAACACGTTCTATTTTTTCACTGTGATGAGGTTATCGAGGAGGTCCGGCAGTCGTAGCCACGCGGCAATACGGTTACTGTTGTCGCCAATGCATGTCACGCCGCGCGAACCTTTTAGTCCACCGGGTCGGCGCGACGCACCGCAGACGGCCAACGGCTACGCCAGGATGTGCCGTGTCCGCCCGCAGCCCGCCAATCCTAGTTGCGCGCCTTTTCATACGGAAACTTGAGTTCACCGGATTTGTAGCTTGCCGGCGCCACGATCACCTGCTTGCCCGGCTGACGGAACTGCTCGATGTCCTTGTCCTTGACACCGGAGAACTGCACCATCAGCACCCGCGCATTGGCCCATTCGCCGTTGCGCTGAAACTTGATCGGCCCGACGATGGTCTTGTGCTCGGTTTCGCGCATGTACTTCGCCAGCGCCTTTTGGTCAAGCCCTTTGGTGGCGGTGATCGCGCCTTCGAGCATCTGGCCGATCGCATAGTTGAACGGCGGCAGATAAAAGCCGAGCGGATCGACCTTTTCAACCTTGGCCTTCACCGCATAGCGTGCGAGAAAGTCCTTCAGCCCCGGGAAGTCAACGGTCTTTTCCGGCGCATACGAGGTGTAGTTGACGATGCCGTTGAGTTGCGAGCCCAGGCTTTCCATGATCGGGCCGAACTGCAGGCCGACCATGCCGCCGCCGAACATCTTGACGCTCGGGCCGAGCCCGATTTCATTCGCCGCGCGGACGATCCCGACCGATTCGCCGGGATAGGAGGCGACGAACACCACGTCCGGCTTGGCCGCCTTGATCGAACGGATCATCGACGAAAACTCGGAGGTGTTGGGCGGGTACTTCTGGTCGTACACCGTGGTCAAGCCCTGGTGCTTTGCCAGATTCTTGGCGCCGGTCACAAGGCTTTGTGAAAACTCCGCATCGGCGGCGATAAAGGCGATCGTCTTGGCGCCGCGTTTCATGGCCAGTTCGATGAAGCCGGTGAACCAGGTGACCGAATCGTTCCATGGCGCGTTGTTGAACCACATGTCGTGCTGGATCCGGTCGTTGACCTCGAACGAGAAATTGCCCATCAGCAACAGGCCGCGCTGCTTGACCAGCGGCATGATCGGCGCTGTCGGGTTGGTGCCGTACGGCGCGATCAGAAGGTCCACCTTGTCGACATCAAGCAACTTGGTATAGATGCCGGGCGTGGTGGCCGGGTTGGACTGGTCGTCATACACGGTCAGTTCGACCTTGCGGCCGATGATGCCACCCTTGGCATTGACGTCGTCGCGCCACATCTGCAGGCCGAGCAGCGCCGCCTTGCCGCCGGCGCCGAGTCCGCCGGTCTGCGCGATCGACAAGCCGATCTTGATTGGTGCGCCCTGCGCGAAGCTGCCGGTGGAAAGCACGGCAGCGGCGGAACCTGTCGCGGCCAGGAATTCGCGTCGCGTTACCGCAGCGCGTTTTTGGGTAGTCATTTGCGTGTCTCCTGAAAATCCGTTTTTTGCCGCATCTGCAGCGTAAGTCAAGTCGTTCTTGTCCGCACAACCCGGTTCGCCAGCGACGCGAATCGGGCGAGAGATTATCAGGTTTGTGCATGGCAGTGAACTGCCATTTTCATTGCCGCGGGAAAACCCCCTGCATTCGGGCGGGCCGGGGCCGGCAAATCACTTGACCCTGCCGCCCTCGCGCAACCACCAGACCGGCAACTGGGTGCAATCCGCCCCATCCTCGCCGGCGGCCGCGGCGCGGTCAAGACATGCCAGGGTCTGTGCGGTGACCGGCAGGTCGCGCCGCAGCGCGACACCTTCGGCCAGCATCGTCCGCAAGTCCTTGCGCAGATTGGCGACATCGACGCTCAGTGCGCCGGTTGCGCCGCCGGCGAGCGCATTGGCGATCGCCGGCCCGCGCGACTTGAGCATGTTAGGGCCACCCGAGGTGTCGGCGAAGATGTCGACGACCCGCTTGGGATCCAGCCCCAGATCATCGATCAGCGACATGGCTTCACCGAAAGCCTGCCAATACACCAGGAGCGGCAGGTTGATCGCCAGCTTCATCGACGCCCCGGCTCCGATCGGTCCCAGGTGCTCGACGCGGCGGCACAACAATTCGAGCAACGGGCGCGCGCGCGCGACGTCAGCATCGGCGCCACCGACGAAGCCGATCAGCTTGCCCTCCCGTGCCGGGCCCACCGAGCCGCCAACCGGACATTCCACATACGCGCCACCGGCAGCCACCACCGCCCGCGCGGTTGACCGCTGGACCTCCGGACGCACAGTGCTCATGTCGATGAAAAGGCGATTGCCGGCAGCACCGGCGGCCAGTCCGGCGGCGCCGCCATACACCGCCTCGAGCGCAACACCGTCGGACAGGATGCTGATCACCATGTCGGTCGCCAGCGCCAGTTCGCGCGCCGTGCCGACCTGGACCGCGCCGGCGTCAAGCGCCGCTCCCGCACCTGCGGGCGTCCGATTCCAGACTGACACGCGATGACCGAGCCCGATCAGGCGGCCCGCCATTGCGCTTCCCATTCGGCCAGTACCGGCAATTCCTACATGCATGGGTGTTCTCTCCAGGGCGACGCCAATCCGCGCCGCATGTTTGGCATGCGCATATCGGATGATTGACATGCATCACGATCCACAGTTAAATGTACACCATAAATTATCAAAAGATAAACAAAATCCGGCAGTGCAGTGCAACAAAACCACTTGCTCCGGGCACCCGGCGTATTGATGTGATGGAGACCAGATGGCAAGGCGAATGGCGTGCACTCGTTCTGTGGCGGCCACCCGATGGCCGCGCAGCTTCGTGTCTTGCTTACCGGCCACCCGTCGCGACCCGCGCCCCAGCTGCGCCAAACCTGGCGGCACCCCTTGAACACAGCCCATAGCGGCGCTGGATCCTGCCTGCGCCAGCCGATGGTCCAACCTGCAAGGCGAAACGACACATGATCAAACTCCACGGCTTCTGGCGTTCACTCGCCGCCTACCGCGTGCGCATCGCGCTGCGCCTGAAAAACCTGCCGTTCGAGGAGATTGAAGTCGACCTCCTCAAGGGCGCCCAGTTCACGCCTGATTTCGATGCCCTCAACCCGCAGCATGCGGTGCCGGTACTCGAAGTCGACGGGCATCGCCTGATCCAGTCGGTGGCGATCATCGAGTACCTCGAAGAACGGTATCCGCAGCCTGCCTTGTTGCCGGTGGACGCCTTCGGCCGCGCCCGGGTGCGCGCGCTGGTACAGATTGCAGCGTCCGACGTCCATCCGCTGATCGTGCCGCGGGTGCGCAACTATCTGTCGGAGCAACTCGGCTTGTCGGAAGCGCAGAAACTGGGTTTCATCCAGCACTGGTTCACCGTCGGCTCTCTGGCGCTCGAAGCCAAGCTTGTACGCGAATCCGCGACCGCCGGGTTCGCACATGGCGATAGTCCGACGATGGCCGATGTGGTGCTGGTTTCCCATGTGGTCGGTGCGCGTGCCTTCAAGGCCAATCTGGCCGGCGCGCCGCAGCTTGCCGCCCTCGCCGACAGATGCCTGGCAATCGCGGCATTCGACGCCGGCAAGCTGGGCCAGGCCTGATATCACCCGTCTTTTTCACCCGTACGTCATCCCACGAACCACAGGACATCGCAAGCCACATGCAATCGAATCGCAGAAAATTTATCCAGGGCGCCGCCGCCGGTGCCGGCCTGTTGGGCAGCGGTGCCGGCTTCGCGCAGGCAGGTGCGGAAATCCGCATCGGACTTCTCACCGTCAAAAGCGGCCCACTGGCCTCCGGCGGCATCGACATGGAACGCGGCATGGTCATGTACTTGGCCGAGCGCAACAACATGCTGGCCGGCCGCAAGGTCAGCCTGATCGTGGCCGATACCGGCGGGGTACCGGCTACGGCACGCACCAAGACCCAGGAACTGGTCGAGCGCAACAAGGTTCACTTGCTGATCGGACCGCTCGCGGCCTTCGAGGCGCTGGCAATCGACGACTACATCAAGGCGCAGGGCATACCGACCCTGTCAGTGGCGGCCGCAGAAGACATGACCCAACGCAAGGCCAACCCCTGGTTCGTACGCGCCACCGCGACCTCTTCGCAAAC
>JANPGJ010000570.1:0-3630 GCA_031423955.1 Burkholderiales bacterium | reverse complement strand
GCTTGATGTAGTCCTCCAGCAAAATCTCGCCCGGGTGGACAGGACGCATACCATTCTTGAACATGTTGCACTCCAATGCTGCTCAGTTGTTCAGGGGCCCGGCCGCATTCAATGCGGATCCTCGATCAGGACGTCATAGGGACCGTTCGAGCCCCACTTGAACGTCAATCGCCATTGATCGTTGATTCGCACGTGCCAAGCCTCGTCGTATTCCTTCAGGTCGTTGCCGGGAGGCGCCTTCATGAAGTTCAGCGACGGCGCCGCGTCCAGTTGGGCTAGCTTTCGCTCGGCTACCTTCTTGATGTTCGCGAACCTCGCGCTCCTGCCAGTGGTAAAAAGTGCGTGGGTATCTGCACACGAGAACGACCGAATCGCCATGCGAAAAGCTTAGCCCTTATCCGTTTAACAGTCAATTGCCAGACTTCCCCGTACTCTCCGAGGTCAATGGCCACAGGCGACGCGGACTGCTTCTTGAGGGCCGTGCTTGGGCGCGGACTGCTTCTTGAGGGCCGTGCTTGGGCGCGTACTGGTCACCGCCAAGGTCATCCCACGCACAGAGCCTTTCCGACAGCCGGATTGCATCAGCAGGCATAATTCCGGGGCGATGGACCGTCAAACACCTGTGATTCACAGTCGCTGCGAGTCAGCTTTCCAGCAGGCGCATTCAGTCATTGAGTGTCTGGAATTGGCCGTATCCACCGCTTGATGGGCGTGACCAAGGGAGTCCGTCAACGACAGCTTCCGCGCCGATACCTGCCGGCCCGATCAATCGTCACCATCGGGCGGGACGCGACCCCAAGCGGGCTGTCGCGCGCGCCTGGAACCGACGTTGGCGTCGCTACTCAATGACCTTGTCGGCACTGATCAGCAGCGCGTGCGGGATGGTTAGACCCAATGCTTCAGCAGTCTTTCCATTAATAATCAACTCAAATTTCGTAGGCTGCTCTACCGGCAAATCAGCGGGCTTGGCGCCCTTGAGAATTTTGTCCACATATACCGCTGCTCGACGATACATGTGTTCGGTATTGGGTCCGTAACACATAAGTCCGCCAGCCTTTACAAGCTCTAGATTCCCAGAAATTGATGGCAGTCGGTATTTCTTTGCGAGCGCGTCGATCTGACCTGCAAGCGGGATAAATAGCGCATCCCGCGTCACAATAAACGCACCAGCTTTTTCCCGCACCATATCGGAGAAAGCTTTCTCCACGTCAGTTACGTCCCGCACTTCCACGGGCAGTACTTTTACGGCGAGCTTGAGTCCGGCATTCTGCACATTCTTCAGAAATTCGAGAGTGCCCGAGTTAGTCGGATTCACCAGCACTGCCACGCGAGAAAGTTTGGGCACCATGCTTTGCAGCATTTGAAGTTGCTTGGGGCCAAGTTCGGCGGAGATATTGGCATAACCAGTCATATTGCCGCCGGGATGTGCGAGGGTCTTTGCGAACCCAGCCCCTACCGGGTCGATCACGTTCAACATGACGATAGGGATAGCGGTGCTCGTTTTCTGCAACGCGTGGGTCGCGGGCGTCCCTGCCGATACTATGAGGTCCGGCCGTAAATGCACCAATTCCGCGGCGAGACTTGGCAAGCGCTCAGATTTCACTTCGGCAGAGCGCCATTCGATGATCAGATTCTTCCCATCAACATAGCCGTGTTCGCGCAGCCCTTGAAGAAATGCCTCATACCAACCGGCCTCAAGAAGGGCTTGCCGCGACAAACTGGTGAGCAACCCAATTCGCCATGTTTTGCCCTGCCGCTGTGCAAGGGAGCCTAGCGGCGCCACAAGCGCACTCGCGCCAAGCGAGAAAACCAGTTTGCGGCGGTTATTCATATCTTTTCCCAAGGCAGGAGTCGATTATGCCGAATTTCGGTAATGACAGCGGGTCGGTCTATGCGGCGGCTTTTGACCGCGACCTGACGGTCAGGACGCTGTTCTGGATACGCCTCGAACGACAGCAATGCGGTGCACGTCGGCCAATCACGACGATCTTCTATCAGAGAGCCGCGCCATCGTGCCGTGTCGCGCCGACCACGGACTATTCGACCGGCGCGAATCCATGAAACTCTGCCGCTGAGTTGCCCGGACTGCCACGATCAGATGCGCAGCATCGCCTTCATCAACGATGCCGGTGCCGACAACAAGTCGCTCGACCACATCGGCGAAACCGCCCGGCCTTCCCGCATAGCCCCAATCCGCAGGCCAACGTTGCGGGAGGCCGCAGCAGTGGCTGAACAAGTGGCCAATGATCCGCGGTCGCCTTCGCCCGCTCAGCCTGCGCCGTGCCTCAGGCAGTGCGTGGGACGTTATTCGGACGGATTTTCCGCGAGTCGTGATTCATGCGGGTCCGTGTGGTGAAGGACTCGGGCGCCACTGCGGATTGATTGAGCTTCGCACCGACCGCGGCCGTGAGCGCGAAACGCGCGGCCGGTCGCGAACCATGCGCCGTCGCAGGGCCGCCAACCCGATCGAGCCGAAGACCGATCCGCAATCACGTCTTGCCCCGATAACCGCGCCATCAGTCGGTGATCGCCCCCGAAGCCTTGACGATCGGCGCCCATTTGAGCGCTTCGGCGGCGATGAACTCACGAGTCTCTGCAGGGCTCAGGCGGGTATCAATATCAAATCCGGAATCGGCCATCCGGGCCCGCACCTCGCCATTCGACAAGGCTTTGCCTACTTCGCGATTGAGCAACTCGACGGCTTCACGCGGCGTGTTGGCCGGCGCCAGCAGCACGATCCAGCTGTAGGTCTCGGCTGCCGCGAACCCGGCTTCGGCCATGGTCGGCACGTTCGGCAACAGGGGCGAGCGGCGCAGCGAGGTGACGGCAAGCGGGCGCACCGTTCCTGCGCGGATGTGCGGCGCTGCGGTTGCCGCGGAGCTGTACATGAACGCGGTGTGGCCGCCCAGCAAATCATTGAGCGCTGCGGTTTCGCCCTTGTAGGGCACATGCGTGGCTTCGATCGCAGTCATGCTCTTGAACAATTCCGGCCCGACATGCATCGGGCTGCCCAGCCCGGCGGAGCCGAAACTGTACTTGCCGGGATTCTTGCGCAGCAGTTCGATGAATGAAGCCAGATCATTCGCCGCGATTTTCGGATGCACCAGCAACACGAAGGAAACCTTGCCGATGATCGCGACCGCCGCGAAATCGCGGTCGGAGTCGTAAGGCAGCTTGCGATACAGGGTCTGGTTGATCGAATGGGCGCTGGTGGTGACCAGGATGGTGTAGCCGTCCGCCGGCGCCTTGGCGACAAAGCTGCTGCCGAGCAGCACGCCGCCGCCGGGCCGGTTCTCGATCACGATCGATTGCCCGATCGACTTCGACATCGCGTCAGCCGTCAACCGGGTCAATACGTCGGTCGCGCCGCCCACCGCATAAGGCACGATGAAGCGGATCGGGCGGTTGGGATAGGGCCCGGTTTGCGCCTGCACTGCGGCAAGCGCGCCTGCCCAAAGCAGCACTCCGGTCATCAAGCGGTGCAAAAGTCTGGCGGCAGTGCGATCGGCAATCATCGGATGTTCCCTTCGGTTCAAACGCTCAAGGGGTGCTGGCGTTAAAAACCTCCAGCGGGTCTTCGGCGGCATCCATGTGCCGGCAGACGGCCAGCAGGCGGGCTACCTTTGCTTC
>JANPGJ010000569.1:0-4149 GCA_031423955.1 Burkholderiales bacterium | reverse complement strand
TTCGATCATCCTCATGAGCAGCCGTGCAGCCAGGGTAGGCTGGCCCTGCCTGCGCACCGCCATCGAGAGGGTCCAGCGGATCACCGGGTCGTGGATACGCGCAAAGGCGAAGTCGGTGTCATCGGCGCGCCCGCGCAACCCGCTGACGGCGAGAAACATGCAGCCCAGTCCTGCGCGCACCAGGGTCTTGGACATCGAAAGCCCGTTGACCTCCATCTCCAGGCGCGGCTTGACGCCGGCGATCTGAAACGCCTCGTCGATCACCAGGCGCATGCCTTGCGGCACGCCGGGCGCGAGGAGGGGAAAGTGGATGGTGTCGGCCAGCGCCAGTTGGTCGGGCATGGGTTTGCCGTGCGGGCCTTTCTTCTTCCATGCCCTGGGGTAGACCAGGCCCAGTTCCTGTTCGATCAGGGGGGTAAGTTCAATCGCCGGCGTCATCGCCTTGCCGTACAGGATGGCCACGTCCACCTGCTTGGCCGCGAGCATTTCCGAGAGATCGCCAGCGTAGCCCTGCTCGATCTTCAGGAACACGTTCGGGTACTTTTCACGGTAGCCGCGCACCAGCCGTGGCAGCAGGATTTCGCCCAGTGCGGATGGCACGCCGAGGGCCAGATTGCCCGAGGGTTGTCCGGCGATCTCCTGTACCGAGGTGGGCAGGGCGTCCACCAGCCCCACGATCTGGCGCGCCTGGTCGCACACCGCGAGGCCGGCTTCGGTGGGCAGGAAGCGGTGGCCATCACGACGGAACAGCTTGGTGCGCAACTGCTGTTCCAGTCCGACAATGCGCCGGCTTACCGCCGGCTGTGTGATGCCCAGCTTCTGCGCTGCGCGAGTGTAGCTCGCGCAGTCTGCCACCGCCAGCACCACGCGCAGGGTATTGAGGTCGAGGCCCACGTGATCGCCCTTCCATTTAAATAACAAACAGTAATCGAAAATATTACATGCCATGACCTTGCTTTATGCAAGCGGCGCTCCTAAAGTGCGTCACGGAGACAAAAAAGCATGAAAATTGAAGCCAAGCTGGTGTGGCGCTCACCCGCGCGTGGCACCCTGTTCGAAAGTCCGGTGTGGTGCGCGCGGACGAATTCACTGTATTGGGTCGATGTGGTCGACCCGTCCATCCACCGTCACTGCTTCTCGGACGGTGTTTCGAAGCGCTGGGACATGCCCAAGCCACCGGGCTCGATTGCCCTGATACCGGACGGGCGCCTGCTGGTGGCGATGCGTGCCGTGCTGGTGATCCTGGATACCGAGACGGGTGGCCACATGCCGTACGAGTGGGACGGCCCCGCGCTTGAAGAAGACCGTTTCAACGACGGCGTCACCGACCGCCAGGGCAACTTCTGGGTCGGCACCATGGACCGCAAACTGGCCACACCGCTGGCACGGCTGTTTCGCATTGGCGCCGGTGGTCGTGCCAGCGTCACGCCGGTTGGCGCGCGCCTGTCCAACGGCCTCGCCTTCAGCCCGGACGGCCGGCGCCTGTACCTTTCGAAAACCTTCGAGCGCGAGATCCGCAGTTTCGAGGTGGACCCGCATACAGGCAGCCTGTCGGGCGAGCGCCACCTGGTGGCCTACGATGACAACACCGTCGGCCGCCCCGACGGCAGCACCGTGGCGGCCGACGGCACATTGTGGAGCGCGCGCATCGGTGCCGGCTGCATCGACCGCTACGACACCGACGGCAAGCTGCTCGGTCATCTCGAACTGCCGACCTCGCATCCCACCCACTGCATGTTCGGCGGCGCTGACATGAAAACCCTGTTCGTGGCCAGTTCGCGCTTCGGCGAGGAATTTGCGCATGAACTCAAGGACGACACCGAGGCCGGGCACATGCTGGGCTTCATCACCGGATGCACGGGCTTGTCGCCGACACCCTTTGCGCACGCCGCCCGCTAAGGGTTGATAGCGCCGCGGAGAAGAACGAACAACATGGAGATTCGCATGCCTCACCCACATGGCCGGACCGGAATCGGCCGCGTCGCCAGCGCCGCATTGCTGCTCGCTGCCACCTTCGTCGCGCCTGTCGCCTTGGCACAAAAATGGCCCGGCAAACCGGTGACCCTGATCGTCCCGGGCGCCGGCGGCAGCAGCACCGACAACATCGCGCGTGTTTACGCCGACCGCCTCTCCCAGCAACTGGGCCAGCCGGTGGTCATCGACCTCAAGGCGGGCGGCAACGGCGCGGTCGGAGCGCGTGCGTTGGCCGCCGCCAAGCCCGATGGCTACACCCTGATGATGCCGGGCAACTCCATCATTGTGCTCACCACCTACACGGTGAAAAACGCCACCTACGATCCGGAAAAGGATTTCGTCCCGGTGGCGCAGGTGGTGGCGATCCCCTTCGGCATCGCCACTGGCAACGACCAGCCGATGAAAAGCCTCGCCGACCTGATGGCTGCGGCGAAGCAGAAGGAAATCTTTTTCGGCAGCCCGGGGTCGGCCTCGATCTCGCGCCTGATCGGCGAATGGCTCAAGCAGAAGGGCGCAAGCGGCCTTACCAACGTGGCCTACCCGTCGAGCGCGCCGGCGCACCTCGACATGATGGGCGGGCGCCTGCCGGTGATGATCGACGGACTGGGCGGCGTGGCCCCGCATGTCAAGTCGGGGAAAGTGCGCCTGCTCGCGGTCACCACGCAGAATCGCGCCAAGACCTTCCCCGATACCCCGACCGCGGCCGAAACCATTCCCGGCTTCGTGGTGCCGGGCTTTTTCGCGGTGGTGGCGCCGCCCGGCACGCCCAACGACGTGATCGAGATCCTCAATCGCGAATCGCGGGTGGTGGCACAGGACCCCAAGCTCAACGAGCGCTACGAGATCTTCGGCGCTGAAGCCGCTTCCGGCACGCGCGCCGAACTCGACCGCCTGATCAAGGAACAGCGCACGCTGTTCAAGGGCCTGGTCGAGCAGGCGAAGATCAAGCCGGAATGAGGCGCGGCAAATGAGTTTTTCGCTTCCCTACGAACAGCGAGTGACCGGCCACCTGCTGGCCGCGCGGGTGGAACAACTGGCCGACCGGCCCTTCCTCACCATCGGCGGGCGCGGCTACACCTATGCCGAGACCTTCGCCCACAGCCAGGCGGTCGCGCGCGGCCTGCAGGCCCTGGGTGTCGGGCCGCAGCAGCCGGTGCTGATCATGCTCGACAACTCGGCGCAGTTCATCTTCTCCTGGTTCGGCCTGATGCTGTTGAACGCCATCGGCGTGCCGGTCAATACCGCCTACACCGGCGACCTGCTCGCCTATGTGATCCGCGATTCCGGCGCGCAGTTCGCCATCACCGACACCCACCTCGCGCCGACGCTGGCCGCACTGCCGGCCGGGCAGCGTTCGTCGCTCAAGCGCATCGTGGTGGGCGGCGCGGGCGAACTTCCGGCCATCGCCGGTTTTGTGCGTGAGGGTGAGGTGCTGGTGCCCGACGGCCCCACCATCCTGGCACGAAGCGCGCCGTCCGATGCATCCCTCATCTGCTACACCTCCGGCACCACCGGGCCTGCCAAGGGGGTGGTGCTGCCGCACTCGCACAACCTGCAGACTGTGCAAACCTGCATCAACTCGGTGGGCATCCGGCCCGACGACGTGATCTATTCGCCGCTGCCCTTGTTCCACGGCATGTCGCGCACCATGGGCACGCTGCCGGCACTGGCGTTGGGCGCGCAAATCCATCTGGGCCGGCGCTTCTCCGCCACCACCTACTGGGACGAAATCCGCGCTGCGCAGGCGACAGTGAGCGTCACCATTTTCAGCATCCCGCCCATCCTCAAGGCCAAGCCGCCGTCGGCGACGGACCGTGACCACAGGTTGCGCGTGATGTTCAATGCCCACCACGACCCCGAGTTCGAGGAGCGTTTCGGCCCGCGCATCGTCGAGGCGCACGGCATGACCGAGGTGGGCATCACCGTGCACACCCCCTACCCGGAGCGCAAGTTCGGCGCCGCCGGCCGCGCCTCCGCCGACTGGGACGTGGCGCTGGTGGACGAGAATGACAATCCGGTGCCGATGGGGTCCGATGGTGAACTGGTGGTGCGGCCCAGGCGGATCGGCACCATGATGCTGGGCTATCTCAACAAACCCGAACTCACCTGGGCGGCCTGCCGCAACCTGTGGTTCCACTCCGGCGACCTGATGCGCCAGGACGAGGACGGCTACTT
>JANPGJ010000568.1:0-2062 GCA_031423955.1 Burkholderiales bacterium | reverse complement strand
ATTGATTTCATCGTTTTCCCCATCGTTTGAATCCATGCCTACATTGCAACCGACATCCACCATTTCCAACGACAAAACCCCGGCCCGCGAGCACCAGCCCCTGCCGGCCTGGCTGCGCGAACCGCTGCTGCACTTCGTGCTGCTCGGCGGCCTGCTGTTCGCAGCCGATCATTTCATCAGCGGGCGCGGTGAAGACCGCAACCTCATCGTCGTCGGCGCCGCCGTCGACAACGAGGCGCGCCAGGTTTTCAAGGCCGCCCGCGGCCGCGACCCGAATGCCGAGGAACTCGAAGCCCTGCGCCGGGTCTGGCTCGACAACGAAGTGCTGTACCGCGAAGGTCTGGCACTGCAGGTCGACCGCGGCGACACCGGCATCCGCGAAAGAGTCATCTTCAAGGCGCTGTCGATTGTCGATTCAAACCTCAAGCTGCCGGCGTTCGACGACAAGGTGCTGCGCGCCTGGTTCGAAAAAAATCGCGTCAAGTACGACGAACCGGCGCGCTACGATTTCCAGGAGGCGGCCTTGTCCGACGACACCACCGAGGCGGCTGTGCGCAGCTTTGTGACGGCACTCAATGCCGGCGCGCCGGGCGATGCGCGCGCCGGATTGCGGGTGTTCAAGGGCCGTCCGCATGCCAATCTGGTGCAGAGCTATGGCGCCGATTTCGCCAAGTCGCTGGAACAATCGCCGCCAGGCGAATGGCGTGCCCAGCAGACGCGCGAGGGCTGGCGCGCGATCCGGGTGGACGCCGTCACCGCGCCCAAGCCGGCAGTGTTCGAAGCCCTGCGCGGCGTGGTGCTGCAGGACTGGACCGACGCCGTCATGGCTGAACAACGCACAGCGGCAGTACGGGCGTTGGCGAAAAAGTACACGGTGAAATCGGAGAGCGCGCCCAAATGAGCCGACTGTTGCAGGGATGGCTGATCGCGATGCTGGCGCTGATGGCCGGCACGGCGGCTGCCCATGAACTTTCGATGGCCGAGATGCAGGTGCGCGAAATGGCGCGCGGCGAATTCTTCTGGCATTGGTCGGCCAGCGAACGGCGCGCGCCTGCCGAAGTGTTGACACCGATTTGGCCAGAGGGCTGCCGTGCCGAGCAAAACGTGTTGCGCTGTGGCGCGGCCGGCCTGGCCGGCACACTCACCATGCAAGGGGTGGGCGACCAGTATTCGGCGGCGATGGTGAAGGTGTTCTGGCTGGATGGCCAGTCGCGGGTGTACACGCTGACGGCGGGCCAGCCGAAGGTGCAGTTGTACGGCTCGGCCGACGACCGCCGCGGTATGGGGGAAATCGCCGAGGCCTATACCTACCTGGGCGTGGCGCACATACTGGGCGGCATCGATCACCTTCTGTTCGTGATCGGCCTGTTGTTCCTGGTCGGCTTCCGGCGCGACCTGGTGTGGACCATCACCGCCTTCACCGTCGCGCACAGTCTGACCCTGGCCAGCGCCGCACTGGGCTGGCTGACCCTGCGCTCGGCGCCGGTCGAGGCCTGCATCGCGTTGTCGATCGTGCTGGTGGCCTGCGAGGCGCTGCAGCGAAGGCAGACGCTGGCACGGCGCTGGCCGACACTGGTGGCGTTTCTGTTCGGCCTGGTCCACGGCCTGGGGTTCGCCGGCGCACTGAAGGAAATCGGGCTGCCGGAAAACCACTTGCTTGTCGCCCTGCTCACCTTCAATGTCGGCGTGGAAATTGGCCAGTTGTTGACCGTAGCCGCAGCCTGGCTGTTGTGGCGGGCGACAGCGCGCTGGCCGCGGCTGGCCGGATTGCGCACCGCACTTCTGTACGGCATTGGTTCGATGGGCGCGTTCTGGGCCTGGTTGCGGATCGCCGCGATCGCCGGTTGACAAAACAGCGGGTCAAGGCGGCGTTGTCAGCCGGCGCAATTGCTCCTCCGCCTCAGGCCGTGCCGGCTGCAATCGCGACAATTCGGAAAGCAGCAGGCGCGCCTCCGGCGCGTTGCTGCGCGCCTGTACCGTGGCCATCCGCAGCAGTGGATCGTAGGCCGGCCGGAAGTCGGGGCTCAGGCGCAACACCGCAAGCAGGGGTTCGCGTACCTGG
>JANPGJ010000567.1:0-7889 GCA_031423955.1 Burkholderiales bacterium | reverse complement strand
CCGCGCCACCGATGGCCGCATGCTTCCACTGCACATCGCGATTCGGCACCGCGATGTAGAGCAGCGTGAAGGCCAGCATCGTGAGGCCGACCGGCACCACCCCAATGATCCAGTGGGCGAACCAATGCCCGACCGCCAGCCAGCCCAGCGAGGTCGAGACCGCGAAGCTGGTGATCACCAGGCCGCCACCGATCAGGATCGGCCCGAGCGACACCGCGGTCCAGTAAATCAGCACCCGTTGCGCCAGCGGCCGCGGCCGCGGCACCCGCCAGATCGCGTTGAGCGAACGATCGATGGTCTGCATCAGGAGGATCGCCGTCACCCCCAGCGCCACCACACCGGCGGCGGTCAGGCGCGCGGCCTGTTTGGTGAATTCTGTGACATGGGTAGTCAGCGCCTCGCTGGCCTGTTGCGGCAGTACGTTATCGATCAGGAACTCCTCGAGCGCATCACGGATTTCATCGAAAATCGGGAATGCCGAAAACAGGGCCAGCGCGATGGTCAGGAACGGCACCAGCGACAACAGGGTGGTAAAGGTCAGGCTGCCGGCGACCTGGGCGAACTGGTCTTCCTGGGCACGCTTGAGCAGATATCGCACATAGCGGGTCTGGCGCGAATCGCCAACCACTTCGCCGACCAGGCCTTCTACCCCGCCCACCGCGCCAGACACAGCACCGCTCACCGCGCCGGACACTTTTTCGACGCGCTTCTCGATGCGCCGCACCACTGATGGCTGTTTCGCCGACACGCCTGGTATTCCCCCGCCTGATTGACTCCGTATAATAACCTTCACCCCGTCCGCCATCCCTGCGCCTGCGTTGTTGCGCAGCGCGCGACCGGGCAGCGCCCCATTCCCGATGCCGGATATCCTCGTCCTCTATTACAGCCGCAACGGCGCTACCCGTCGCCTGGCGCAGCAGATCGCCCAGGGCATCGATAGCGTGCCCGGCGCGATTGCCCGCGTGCGCACCGTGCCGCCGGTGGCGGCGGTGGTCACGCAGGCGGCGCCACCGGTGCCCGACAGCGGCGCACCCTACGCCGAACTGCGCGATCTGGAAGAATGCGCCGGCCTGGCGCTGGGCTCGCCAACCCGTTTCGGCAACATGGCGGCGCCGATGAAACACTTCTGGGACAGTACCGGCGCGCTCTGGCAAAACGGCACGCTCGACGGCAAACCGGCCTGTGTCTTCACCTCGACCTCGACCCAGCACGGCGGCCAGGAAAGCACGCTGCTGTCAATGATGCTGCCGCTCATGCACCACGGCATGCTGATCATCGGCCTGCCATTCACCGAAGCTGCACTCGGCGCCACCGCCACCGGCGGCACACCTTATGGCGCCAGCCATGTCGCCGGCAGCGGCGCCGAACGTGCGCTCAGCGACGATGAAAAGCGCCTCGCACACGGGCTCGGCCGGCGCCTCGCGAGCGCTGCCCTGAAACTGGCACGATGAACCAGTCGCTGCTGCGCACCGCCGGCGCCACGCTGATTGCGCTGATCGCCCTGTGCGTTGCCTGGGAACTGTGGCTCGCGCCCTTGCGGCCGGGTGGCTCCTGGCTGGTGCTCAAGGCGCTGCCGCTGCTGCTGGTGCTGCGTGGCGTGCTGGCCGGGCGCAACTACGTGCTGCAATGGTCGGTGCTGCTGATCTGGCTTTATGTCACCGAGGGCCTGGTGCGGGTGACTACCGAAGCCGGCAGCGCAATGGTCCTGGCCGGATTGGAGGTCGCGCTTGCCGCCGGCTACTTCATCTGCGTGGCCGCCATCCTGCGGCCACTTAAAAAGCTCGCCCGTCAACAATTAAAAGGAGACACGCCATGAACCAGATCGACTTGAAGGGCAAGACCGCCGTCATCACCGGTGGCGCGCGCGGCATCGGCTACGCGGTGGCCGAGCGCATGCTGCAATCCGGCGCCGCGGTCGTGCTGTGGGACATGACGGCCGATCGCCTCGAACAATCGAAGGCCACCTTGTCCGCGCTCGGGCCGGTTGCCACCGCCACCGTGGACATCACCGACGAAGGCCAGGTGATCGGCGCCGCCGCTGCCGCCGGTCGCGTCGACATCCTGGTCAACAGCGCCGGTATCACCGGCCCCAACCAGAAAACCTGGGAATACTCCTCGAAGGACTTCCGCGCGGTCCAGGAGGTCAACCTGATGGGCACCTTTCATTGCTGCAAGGCGCTCGTGCCCGGCATGATGGCGCGCGATTACGGCCGCATCATCAACATCGCCTCGATCGCCGGCAAGGACGGCAACCCCAATGCACCGGCCTACAGCGCATCCAAGGCGGCGGTGATCGGTCTGACCAAATCGCTCGGCAAGGAACTGGCGGCCACCGGAATCCGCGTCAACGCCATCACCCCGGCGGCGGCACAGACCGAAATGTTCGCGCAAATGAGCCAGGCCCACATCGATTTCATGCTCTCGAAGATTCCGATGAACCGCTTCGTCAAGGTCGAGGAACTGGCGGCGATGATCTGCTGGATGGCCAGCGAAGAATGCTCGTTCACCACCGGCGCGGTGTTCGATATTTCCGGCGGCCGCGCAGTGTATTGATCCGATTACCGCAACACATCCAAAAAGCACTGGAGGAGAAACAATGTTCAAGCGACTATTGCAACTGCTGTTCCTGGGAGCCTGCGGCGCACTCGCGGGCTGTGCCTCGACCGGCGGCGCCGGCGGCGGCTCGATCGTGATGGAAGAATTCAAGGTCCAGAGCGACCCCGGGATCCAGGTCTACGTGCGCAACAAGCGCCCGGCCGGCATGACCACTTTCAGCGCCGCCAAGACCGTGCTGTTCGTCCATGGCGCCACCTACCCGGCGGAAACCGCGTTCGACCTGAAACTCGATGGCGTCTCGTGGATGGACTACATCGCGCAACATGGCTATGACGTCTACCTGCTCGATGTGCGCGGCTACGGCAACTCGACACGTCCGCCGGCGATGGACCGGCCGGCGTCCGAAAGCGCGCCTTTCGGCGGCACCGAGGAAGCCATGCGCGATGTCGACGCGGTGGTGGAATTCATCCGCAAACGGCGCGGCATCGACAAGGTGAACCTGCTGGCCTGGTCATGGGGCACCGCCATCATGCAGTGGTACACCAGCCTCAACAGCCACAAGGTCGAAAAACTGGCGCTCTACGCGCCGGTGTGGATTCGCCAGACTGCCTCGCTGGTGCAGACCGGTCCCGGCCCGACCCCCGCCTATCGCTCGGTCAGCATGGCCTCGGCCAAGGCGCGCTGGCTGACCGGCGTGCCGGAGCACAAGAAGGCCGACCTGATTCCCGCCGGCTGGTTCGAGGCCTGGTCGGCGGCGACGATTGCCTCCGACCCGGTCGGGGCGAAGCAGAATCCGCCGGTATTGCGCGCCCCCAACGGCGTGGTCGCCGACGGTCTCAAGTACTGGGGCAACGGCGTGATCCCGTGGAAAGCTGAGGACATTCGCGTACCGGTGCTGCTGATCAAGGCCGAGTGGGACCAGGACACCCCGGCCTACATGGCGCAGAACCTGCTGCCAAAACTCACCGGCGCGCCCTACAAGCGCTATGTCGAACTCGGCGAAGGCACGCACACGGTGGTGATGGAGAAGAATCGCATGAACCTGTTCCGCGAAGTACAGTTGTTTCTGGACGAAACCCACCAACCTGCGAAGTAGCCTCATGGCCGGAATCACCGAGCAATTGCGCGCCATCGTCGGCGCCGACTACGTTTTCACCACCGACGTAGCCGCCTACGCCAACGACTGGCGCAAGAAGTATTTCGGCAAGCCATTGGCGGTGGTCAAGCCGGGATCGGCCGCCGAGATCGCCGCCATCGTCAAGCTGTGCGCCGCCACCGCCACACCGATCGTGCCGCAGGCCGGCAACACCGGCTTGGTCGGCGGCGGCGTGCCCGACGGCTCCGGCACCCAGGTGATCGTCAACGTCTCGCGCATGAACCGCGTGATTGAAGTCGACACCATCAACAACACCATGACCGTTGAAGCCGGTTGCATCCTGCAGACCCTGCAGGAAACTGCAGCCGAACACCGGCGCCTGTTCCCGTTGTCGCTGGCGGCCGAAGGCTCGTGCGAGATCGGCGGCAACATTTCCACCAATGCCGGTGGCGTGCAGGTGCTGCGCTACGGCAACACGCGCGAACTGGTGATGGGGCTGGAAGTGGTGCTGCCGTCGGGGGAAATCTGGAGCGGCTTGAAAGGCCTGCGCAAGGACAACACCGGTTACGACCTGAAGCAGTTGTTCATCGGCGCCGAAGGCACGCTGGGCATCATCACCAAGGCTGTTCTCAAACTGTTTCCGGCGCCGGCCGCGACCCAGACCGCGTTCATCGCCCTTGATTCGCCGAAGCAGGCGCTGGACCTGTTGAACCACATGAAGGGCGCGTTGGGCGAGCGCATCACCGCGTTTGAACTGCTGTCCGATTTCGCGCTGTCGATCGTCGAGCGTTTTTCCGCCAGCCTCAAGTCGCCGTTCGCCGCGCGGCATGCCTGGTATGTGCTGACCGACATCGCCGATACCCGCAATGCGCAGGCACTGGCAGAGGACGTCGAGGCGGCGCTCGGCAGCGCGATGGAAACCGGCCTGGTCAGCGATGCGGCACTGGCGAAGAACGAAACCGAATCTCGGCGCCTGTGGGAACTGCGCGAGACCCTGCCCGAAGCACAATCGATCGACGGCCGCAACATCAAGCATGACGTGTCGCTGCCGATCTCGAAAATCGCCGAGTTCATCGACGCCGCCGATGCCGCCCTCGAAGCGGCCTATCCCGGCGTGCGGCCGGTCAACTTCGGCCATCTTGGCGACGGCAACCTGCACTACAACATCACGCGGCCGCTCACCGGCTACAGCGAGGAAGAGTGGATGGCCAATGAATCGGCCGCCGTCAACCTGATCGTCCATGACTGCGTGGCGCGCTTCAATGGTTCGATCTCCGCCGAGCACGGCCTCGGGCAATTGAAGCGCGAAGAGATCAAGCGCTACAAGTCGGCCATCGAGCTTGACTTAATGCGCTCGATCAAGGCCGCGCTCGACCCCAAGGGCATCATGAATCCGGGCAAGGTCATTTGAGGCATTGCCAACAAGAACATCGTCGATTCATCATCGAGAACACAGTCCATTCCTCCTCGACCACCTCCATCCCACACGAAAACACCATGGCGATCACCCACACATTCCAGGCTTCCGCGCTGACCAACACCCTCCGCGCCATTGTCAAGGGCAGCGGCTCATCCGATCGCGAGGCCGACCTGGTGGCCACCAATCTGGTCGAGGCCAACTTGAAGGGCCACGATTCGCACGGCGTCGGCATGATCCCGCGTTACATCGATGCGTGGAAGGAAGGCGGCCTGACACCCAACGCCCATGTCAGCATCACCCTCGACGCCAACGCGATGCTCACCTTGGACGGCAACCAGGGCTACGGCCAGGTCATGGGTTACGAGGCGATGGAGCTCGGCGCCGAGCGCGCCAAGCGTCACGGCGTGTGCGTGGTCGGCCTGTCGAACTCGCACCACATCGGCCGCATCGGCGCCTGGGCCGAGCAATGCATCGGCCACGGCCTGGTGTCGATCCATTTCGTCAACGTGATTTCGCGGCCGATCGTGGCGCCCTGGGGCGGGCGCGACGCGCGCCATGGCACCAATCCGTTCTGCGTCGGCGTGCCGCGTCCCGGCAAGGATCCGATCGTGCTCGATTTCGCCACCAGCAAGATCGCCCAGGGCAAGACCCGGGTCGCCTACAACAAGGGCGTCGAGCTCGACCCCGGCACCATCATTGACGACCACGGCGATCCGACCGTCGACCCGCGCTTCACCGTGATCGAACCGTCGGGTGCGATCCTGCCCTTCGGCGACCACAAAGGTTCCGGCCTGGCGCTGATCTGCGAACTGCTGGGCGGCGCGTTGTCGGGCGGCAAGACCCTGCAAGGGCGCATCGAGGGCAAGCGCCAGGTGTTGAACGGCATGTTCTCGATACTGGTCGATCCCGGCAAGATGGGCACGGCCGAGAACCTGGCGCGCGAAATGGAAGGCTTCGTCGCCTGGCACACCGCCTCGCCGCCGGCAGAAGGTGTGTCACATGTCAAGATCGCCGGCGAACCAGAGCGTGAGTGGAAAAAGGCGCGTCTGGCTACCGGCATTCCGGTAGACGAGGTGACCTGGAACGAAATCATCGCCGCTGGCGAAAAGACCGGCATGTCGCGCACCGACGTGGAGCGTCTGGCGCAAGCCTGAACGCGCTGTCAGGAATCCTGCATTGACCTGGTGCGCCATGCGCACCATAACGATGCCTGACGGATAGAATATTGAGGTTACCGCATAGCTGTTGTCGCCTGCATAGAATGGCGCACTGCCATCCATGTTTTCATCCATGTGGCACAAAGCGTGCTTTTTAGTTTTCGCGGTCCACTAAGGCGCAATCTTCAAGACCGCGCTACAAGCCGCAAGATCAACACAAGCTCGGGAGAAGAGATGCAACTCGTCAAACCACTGGTACTGGCCCTCGCAATCGCCACAATCGGCAGCAATGCCGCCCAGGCGCAAGGCACGCTGCGCATCGGCATGACCGCCGCCGACATTCCGGCCACCACCAGCCAGCCGGATTCCGGCTTCGAAGGCAACCGCTTCACCGGCTGGACCATGTTTGATGCGCTCACCATGTGGGACCTGTCATCGGCCGAAAAAGCCTCGGTGGTGATCCCCGGTCTGGCCGAAAGCTGGGCGGTCGATGCCAAGGACAAGACCAAGTGGATTTTCAAGTTGCGCAAAGGCGCCAAGTTCCATGACGGCACCGACATCAACGCCGATGCGGTGGTGTTCAACTTCGAGAAGGTATTGAAGAAGGATGCGCCGCACTACGATGCGCGCCTGGTCGGCCAGACCATCCCGCGCATGCCGACCTTGGCCGGCGCCAAAAAGATCGACGACTACACCGTCGAGGTATCGACCTCGGAGCCTGATTCGTTCCTGCCGATCAACATCACCAACCTGTTCATGGCCAGCCCCGCCGCCTGGGCCAAGACCAAGAGCTGGACCGAATTCGCCAAGGCGCCAGTCGGCTCCGGCCCCTGGAAATTCACCCGCCTGGTGCCACGCGAACGTCTGGAGATGGAGCGCAACGCCAACTACTGGAACAAGGCGCGCGTACCGAAAACCGAGAAGCTGGTGTTGATCCCGATGCCTGAAGGCAACACCCGCGTCAACGCCCTGCTGTCGGGCCAGGTCGACTGGATCGAGGCGCCGCCGTCGGACTCCATCGCGCAGTTGAAATCGCGCGGCTATCAGCTCACCAGCAACCCGTATCCACATACCTGGCCGTGGCAGTTTTCATTTGTCGAAGGCCATCCGACCTCCAACGTGAAAGTGCGACAGGCGCTCAACCTGGCGATCGACCGCGACGGCGTACGCCGTCTGCTCGGTTTCAATGCGCTGCCGGCCAAGGGCGTGGTGGCCCCCGGGCACCCGTGGTACGGCAACCCGAAGTTCGACATCAAGTACGACCCGGAAGGCGCCAAAAAGCTGCTGGCCGAGGCAGGCTACGGACCTGGCAAGCCGCTCAAGATCAAGGTGCAGATCTCCGGCTCCGGTTCGGGCCAGATGCAACCGTTGGCGATGAACGAGTTCATGCAGCAGAACCTGAAGGCGGTTGGCGTCGATGTCGAATTCGACGTGCTGGTGTGGGAAAGCCTGTTCAACAACTGGCGCGTAGGTTCGAAGGATCCGAAGTCCAACGGCGCCCATGCGATCAATGTTTCGTTCGCCACCCAGCCCCAGTTGACCGAGCGCGGCGCCACCATACGGCTGTCGTAGAAGCGTGCGAAGGCGAAGAACGGGTCCTGGGTGGCGAACGAAACATTGATCGCATGGGCGCCGTTGGACTTCGGATCCTTCGAACCTA
>JANPGJ010000566.1:0-15537 GCA_031423955.1 Burkholderiales bacterium | reverse complement strand
CTAGTACTTCGTTTCTCTAAAAGCTTTACGGTTAGATCATTTGGAAGTCGAAGCTTTTCCACTGGAAGCGAACGGGCTGGACGTTCATCTCATCGATGCCTTTGAGGATACGTTGCTTGAGTTCGTCGAGCGACGCGACCCGGATATGGCGCAGGAACGATCGCGCCATCTTCGAGAAGGCGGACTCGACGAGATTGAGCCAGGAGCCATGCTTGGGGGTGTGCACGTACTCGAAGCGTCCCGGGCGGCTCGCCAAGTAGGCCATCGTCTCCTTGGAGATGTGGGCACTGTGGTTGTCCAGCACGATGCGGATGACAGCCTCGCTCGGGTAGTGCTTATGCAGGCGTTCGAGCAGTGCGATGAACTCGCGGCTGCGATGGCGCGGTTCGACGTTGGCGATGATCTCGCCGCTGTGCAGGTCCAGCGCTGCAATGATCGACAAGGTGCCGTGGCGCACGTATTCGTGGTCACGCCCCACCCCGGGGTGCACGCCTGCCACCGGCGGCAGATCGGGCGCTGTCACGCCCAGTGCCTGCACGCCCGGCTTCTCATCGACGCTGACGGTATAGATCGGCACCGCACGCGCATCGTGAACCGCGTCGGCGCGGTACAGATTCACGTCGCGGTAGACCATCAGCACTTCGGCCATCTTGCGTTCGAATTGCGCATCGCGCCGCTCCAAGTAATAGCGCACTCGATGCGGTTTGAGTTCATGGTTGTCCAGGATGCGCCAGACCGTCGTCTTGCCTGCCTTGGCCAAGCGTGGAAAGCCCGCATTGACGGCATGCAAGGCAACATGTTCGGCCAGAGCCGAGAGCGTCCACAGCTCTGCGGCGAGCCCAAGGTCCACGGGTTTGCGGCATGCAAGATCGATCACCCAAGCCTTTGCCGCATCGTTGATTTGCGGCGCAAACGGCCGATGGTACCGGTCTCGCAATCCGGAAACTACGCCGGCCGCCAACGCTTTGTCGATGCATTTGTAAATGGTCGGTCGCGACACGCTCAACGCACGCTGAATATCGGTAGGCGACTTCCCGCCCGCGTAAGCCAGCAGCACCTTCGCACGCTCAACTTCCCGTTGAGCCGCCGTTCGCGAACCGGCGAGTTCCTCCAACATCGACCGATGCTCGGGCGTGAGCACCAACGCCGCCCTTCCTGTTTGCCTTGCCATGCCAGCCTCCCAAAGGATTTGCTGGACACGTATGATCGCAGGAACGAGCATTTAAGTAAATACTTTATTGAAACGAAGTACTAGCTGTCTGCGTGATCCAGAGACCGAACCGCGATGAGGTCGTGGTCGCCGATGTGACGGATATCGTCCGCGCAAAGCGTCAACAATGCTTGAGTGCGCCCTGAAGCCGCGACAAACTCGACTTCAAATACCTCTGGATCAAGGATTTCCACGACTGCACCAAGATCGCCCTGCCGTAGTCCGGCATCCGCGATGTCGTGCGTGAGGGCAACTGTGTCGAGCAATTTGAACATGGTTCACCCCGGAAATGCGATGACGAATCTGGGCCATACATCACCCGTTCGCAGCATCCAAACCGTTCTTATGGACGCCCAACGTCCTATGGGCCCGATCAGCATACCAGCCAGTACTTGCTCTCAGGTTCGCGGCCGTACTTTTCGCCGTACGGTAGCTCGCTGCGGTATAGTTTCCACTGGTTCTTCCGCACACGAGATACCCATGCGCCCCTCCGAAGCCTTCGCCGCACATCGCGACGCGATCCGCAGCATTGCCGAAAGTCACCGTGTGCGCAACGTTCGAGTATTTGGTTCCGTGATGCACGGAACCGATCGGGAGGGCAGCGATCTGGATCTCTTGGTCGAGCCGACGGACCACACGACACTGTTCGACATCGGCGCAATCAGGCATGAACTACGCGTGTTGTTGGGTTTTACAGTGGACGTATTGACGCCTGACGCGCTTCCGGAAAATTTTCGCCAGCGTGTTCTCGACGAAGCTGTTCCGGTATGAGCGAAAAGGAATTACCTCGGCTTCGTGACTATCTGGGGCACATCCTTGAGTCGATTCGGCGAATCGAGCAATACTCGTCTGGACTGAGCGAAGCGGCGTTCCTCGAAAACTCACTTGTCCAGGATGCCATCATCCGAAATTTCGAAATCATTGGCGAGGCATCCAGAAATATCGATCGACGTTACCCTGATTATCGGGCTCGTCACCCTGAGGTCCCCTGGCTGCACGCCTACGAAATGCGCAACGTTCTTGCGCATGGTTATTTCCAGGTGGATTTGAAGACGGTGTGGCGTACGATCAGCAATGATTTGCCGAATATGAAGTCCGTGATTCTGTTGTTGCACGGCGATGACGACGCGAGCGCGGCGTCTTGAAAATTGCACATGCGCGCTTTATGGCGGCTTAGTGGCACCTGACCGCACATCAGATTAATTCACGACAGCCGATGATCGATAACCAGATTCATTCAATCACAAGCCCCGACGACTGGCACCTGCACGTGCGCGATGGCGCTGCCACCGCCGCCGTCCTTCCCGCCACGGTGCGGCAGTTTCGCCGCGCCATCATCATGCCCAACCTC
Organism: Burkholderiales bacterium; assembly: GCA_031423955.1. Classification (GTDB taxonomy): domain Bacteria; phylum Pseudomonadota; class Gammaproteobacteria; order Burkholderiales; family JAEUOS01; genus JAEUOS01. The sequence continues at coordinate 12,976 of JANPGJ010000566.1, read as the reverse complement.
AAGCCGCCGGTGCGTACCGTGGTCGAGGCCGCCGCCTATCGCGACCGCATCCTTGCCGCGCTGCCGGCGGGCGCGCAGTTCGAACCGCTGATGACCTTGTATCTCACCGACAACACGGCGGCCGATGAGATCCGCCGGGTGGCCGACTCCGGTTTCGTCAAGGCGCTCAAGTATTACCCGGCCGGCGCCACCACCAATTCGGATGCCGGCGTGACCGATATCCTGCGGCCGATCAAGGCGCTGGAAGCGATGGCCGAGCTCGGCATTCCGCTCCTGATGCACGGCGAGGTCACCGACCCGGCGGTTGATGTGTTCGACCGCGAGGCGGTGTTCATCGAGCGGGTGTTCGAGCCGTTGCTGCGGCGCCTGCCGCACCTGAAAGTGGTGTTCGAACACATCACCACCCGGCAGGCGGCCGAGTATGTGACGGCGGCGCCCGCCAACGTGGCGGCGACGATCACGCCGCAGCACCTGCTGTACAACCGCAACGAAATCTTCAAGGGCGGCATTCGTCCGCACTTTTACTGCCTGCCGGTGTTGAAGCGCGAGGAGCATCGCGTCGCGCTGGTCAAGGCCGCCACCTCGGGCAGCCCGAAGTTCTTCCTGGGCACCGATTCGGCGCCGCATGCGACCAACACCAAGGAGATTTCCTGCGGTTGCGCCGGTTGCTATACCGCGCCGCATGCGCTGGAACTCTATGCCGAGGCGTTCGAGGCGGCCGGCGCACTCGACATGTTCGAAGCCTTTGCCTCGTTTTACGGCCCCGACTTCTACGGCCTGCCGCGCAATGCCGGCAGCGTCACCCTCAAGCGCGAAGCCTGGCAGGTGGCGGAGCGCCTCGACTACATCGACGACTCCGGCATCGTGCCCCTGCGTGCCGGTGAAACGCTGAACTGGCGATTCGTCGGAGCCGCGTGAGCGCGGCACCGGTTCGACCCGGGCGCGGGCTCGCATGACATCGCCGTCGGCGCCTGTGGTTGACTGGCCGGCCTGGCGCGCGCGGACGCCGGCATTGTCGACTGCGCCGCTGGCCGCCCTTCTTGGCGATTTGCCGCATGACCGCTGGCCGCTCCACGCCGACTGGACCCGTCTCGCGGCAGCCCGCCAGCTTGTCAACACGCGCGGCATGCCCTTGCGTTTTGTCCCGCCCTCGTCGCCGGCGCCAAGCGCCCTCGACTTCGAGCGCAGGATCGACACACGTGGCGAAGTCGAGACCCGCCCGGCCTGCTGGCACGATGCGTTTCATGCCTGTGCCTGGCTGCTCTTTCCACACGCCAAGGCGCGCATCAACGCCATGCATGTGGCCGAAGGCCGGAACGACTCGCCGAATCGCCGCAGTGTCGTGCGCAATGTGCTGACATTGATCGACGAAGGCGGCCTGATGGTGGTCGCCGCCGACGCGCAGCCGCTCGAATTGCTGCGCGGCTTTCGCTGGCATGAATTGTTCTGGCGGCATCGCGAACAGGTGGAATCGGCAATGGACTTCGTCATTTTCGGCCACGCGCTGCATGAGCGTGCGCTTGGCCTGCACCACGGCGCCACCGGCCGCGGCGTGCTGTTGAAGGTGGATCATTCGTGGTTCGCCATGAGCCAGGAGGAACGGGTGCGAGATCTGGACCGGCGCCTGTGCGCGGTGCTCGACGATCGGCAACTGCTGACCACGCCGGGATTCATCCAGCCGGTGCCGATCAAGGGTATCCCGGGATGGGCGCCCGAGAACCTGGTCGAGGATTACTACTTCGATACCACCCAGTTTTGCACCGGGCGGCGGGCAGCGCGCGCGTGCTGAACATTCTCACCGTTACCGCGCCGTTTTTCGGGCTGATCGGCTGCGGCTACGCGGCGTCGCGTTTTCGCCTGCTGCCGGAAAACGCGGTCGCCGCGCTCAATACCTTCGTGCTGTTCTTCGCCCTGCCTTGCATGATGTTCCGCTTCACCCTGGAGACGCCGTTCGCGCAGATTTTCAACGCGCATGTGTTTCTGGCCTATATGGTGGCGGGCCTGTTGACCTACGGGATATTCGCTTTTTCGTACCGTTTCGCCAAGATGGAGCCGCTGCACCTCGGCGCCTTCCCGGCGATGGCGGTGGCATGGTCGAATTGGGGTTACATGGGCTTCGCACTGATTCCGGCGCTGATCGGGCGCGAGGCGCTGCCGATCATCGTCGCCGGCGGCATGGCGGACCTGTTTGTGCTGATGTCGCTGGCGCTGGCACTGGCCGGCAGCGGGGCCGGCGACAACAGCGCCAGGAGCATCGTGCGCGGCGCGCTGTTGCGGGTGGTCAAGAACCCGATGATTTTGGCGGTGATCGCCGGCGCCATCGGTTCCGCGTTCGGCGCCAGGTTGCCGGTCGCCGCCGACCAACTGGTGCGCCTGCTCGGCAGCGCGGCGGTGCCGGTGGCCTTGTTCGCCATCGGTGTTTCCCTGTATCGACCCGGCGTGCCGATCCTGCGCGCCGAGGTGATGATGATCACCGGCGGAAAGCTGCTGCTGCAACCGTATATCGTGGCGCTGGTCGCGGCGTTCATGTTCGGCATGTCGCACTTCGAATTGCAGGTGCTGGTCTTGATGGCGGCACTGCCGGTCGCCGGCTCGGCATTCCTGTTCGCCGAGCGCGCCGGTCACGATTCGGAATCGATCTCGGGGGCGATCCTGGTATCGACGGCGCTGGCATTTTTCAGCTTTTCCGCCATCTGCTGGGCGATGGGCGTGAGTTTTGTCGGCTAGGAAAACGCTGAATAAGTCCCTGGCATGCAGGAGATGGAACGGAAGTACTTTTGACTTCAATCGGTTGCAGAAGCGGCTTTCTCAACCCACGGACTCATTCAGTGTTTCCCTATAACGTGATGCGGGCGCGGTAGACTTGTCGCCCGAAATGCAGCCACCGCCACCGTTACAAGAACCACCACCGACCAGCAACCATGACAAGCTTCGACTACGACCTGTTTGTGATTGGCGCCGGCTCCGGCGGCGTGCGTGCCAGCCGGATGGCGGCTTCCTTCGGCGCCAAGGTCGCCGTCGCCGAGGCCTACCGACCCGGCGGTACCTGCGTGATCCGTGGCTGCGTGCCGAAAAAGCTGATGGTCTATGCGGCGCATTTCCACGAGGACTTCGCGGATGCGCACGGCTATGGCTGGACCGTGCCCAAGGCCCATTTTTCGTGGCCGAAACTGATCGAAGCCAAGGATCGTGAAATCGCGCGCCTCGAAGGGATCTACGAAAAGCTTCTGGTCAATGCCGGTGTGACCCTGATGCGCGGCCGCGCCAGGCTGGTCGATGCACATACGGTGGCAATCGACGGCAGGCAGGTGAGCGCGAAATACATCCTGGTCGCCACCGGCGGCTGGCCGGTGCGCCCGGAGATTCCTGGCGCCGAGTTCGGGCTCACCTCCAACGAGGCGTTCGAGCTCAAGGATCTGCCGAAGCGGGTGTTGATGGTCGGCGGCGGCTACATCGCAGTCGAGTTCGCCGGTATCTTCCACGGCCTTGGCGCCGAAGTCACGCTTGCATATCGCGGCTCCGAGATCCTGCGCGGCTTCGATGACGATGTGCGCCGCCACCTGCGCGCGGAGATCGAAGCCAAGGGTATTCGCGTCCTGCTGCGCAACGAAATCACTGCGATCACGCGCCGTGGCACCGGCTATCGCGCGCGCACCAGCGATGTCGACATCACGGTCGACTGCGATGCGGTGATGTTCGCCACCGGCCGCACCCCCAACACCGCCAACCTCGGGCTCGAAGTGGCCGGCGTCAAGCTCGATGAACAGGGCGCGGTGGTGGTCGACGAATTTTCGCGCAGTTCGGTCGAGAACATCTATGCCGTCGGCGACGTCACCAGTCGCGTGCAGCTGACGCCGGTGGCGATCCGTGAAGGCTCAGCGGTGGCCAATACGCTGTTCAACAACCGGCCGATGAGCGTGGCCCACAACAACATCCCGTCGGCGGTGTTCAGCCAGCCGCCGATCGGCACCGTCGGCGACACCGAGGAACAGGCGATCGCCAAGTATGGCCGCGTCGAGGTGTACCAGGCGACTTTCCGGCCGATGAAGCACACCCTTTCCGGGCGCAACGAAAAGACCTACATGAAGCTGATCGTCGAGGCGAAGACGCAGAAGGTGGTCGGCGTGCACATGGTCGGCGCCGACGCACCGGAAATCATCCAGGGGATCGGCATCGCGGTGGTGGCGGGGCTTACCAAGCAGCAGTTCGACGATACCGTCGGTATTCATCCGACGGCGGCCGAGGAATTCGTCACCATGCGCGAGAAGGTGCTGCGCGGGTTTTGATACAAGCGCTCAAGGCCACTGCCGCGCCGCGTGCAGCACACGCAGGATGCTGGTGGTTTGGCCGGTGATCGCGTACACCATCACATCGTTTGGATGCACGACGATTTCGCGAGTGCCCTTGACGCGTCCGGGTTTGTACAGCGTCGGGCGAACAGAGAGCGCATCGGCATGCGATTCGAACGCCAGATCAAGTTCAATCGCGGCAACCGGGTTGTCTGCCCCGATGAACTCCATGATCCGCTCGCGATCTTCCAGCGCGAGCGGCTTCCAGAACAAAATCAAGGGCGCGCGACCTTGCTACGTTTACTCACCGCGGCGCGACGTAGCGCGAACCGTTGCTTGGCGTCCGCATCCGCCACAGCGGGCCGCGGGTCAGCTTGCGCCGCCATTACTTGCTCGCGAAACCATGCATCGTAGGCAGCCGCTTGATGGGTTCGACGCATGCGTTCGGCGGTATCGCTGCGCCCGCGTTGCGCTGGTGCGTCCGCTCGATGCGACCTGGCATCGACCAAATCGATTCGCGAGATGTCAAGTTCGGCCTTCAGGTAGGCAACACACCGATCCAGCGAGCGCCAAAGCCGCGGCCGCCCGGTGCGCTGTGTGCCAAGCCGCTTTTCGATGCCGCCAAGCGTGAGCAAGACCGACCAGCCGCCGGGTTCACCGATGATGGCTGCGCCACTGATCGCGCTGTTTTGCGCCATGTGTTTTGCAACTGCTGTGTCCAAGGTGGCGATTGCCATCGTAACCTCTCGGAAGTGATCAATTATCTGAAAACATTCGCAGTTTATCTAATAAATGTTCAAAGATGTTTACGCGGCTTCCAATTGAAGGCTTCGACCGTATCGTGGGTGTGCATGAACACGCCGCAGCCCGGTTTGGCTACGACAAAGGCCATCCCGAAGCCGGTGCGCACAGGTCGACGACCTCAAGCCGATCTGCGAATTCCGCGACGCCTGAACGCTACTTCATGTAGAGGTAGCGCCAAGTTTTTGTGTGCGTTACCGCACTGACCGTGCTTCTTGCCGAGCGCTATTCTGACTGCGCAAACAAGCGAGCAGTCAGCAGGCATCACCAACAGGCCGACCCTGGCCAGTGCCATTTCAACCGCAAGGAGCTATCGCCGTGTCGAAAAGAGATCTGTATATCGAAAAAATGAAACTTCAACTCGACGCGCTGAATTTGAAAATGGGCGAAGTGGAACTCAAGGCGAAGGAAGCACGGGAAGACGCGCGCGAAAAATACAAGATGGAAATGGCCAAGCTGCGTGAACAATCCACGCTTGCCGTCGCCAAGCTCGACGAAATGAAGGCGGCCAGCGAAGATTCGTGGGAGGCCATGGTCGCCCAGATGGAAAAAGTGCGTGATGCATTCACGCATTCTTTCAAGTACTTCAAGTCCCAGCTATAGGCCGGGACATCGGCCGGGCTCCTGCCGTGCCGCCGGCTACGCGGCTGCCTGATCGGACTTGAAGATGCCGGCGTCGATCAGCCGCTTGATGCCCTCCGGCGAAATCTCGGCAGCCGGCGCGTCGCCGCCGATGATGCCCAATAGCAGGCCTTCGTCCCTGCCCGCGCCGGCATCGAGGCATTCGAAACGGCGCTGAACGCCAATCGGGCAGGCGATGAAATCGAGCGCTTCAAGCGTCACGCCTTCGGTGCCGCCGGCCAGTTCCCACTCCACCTTCCATTTGCCGTGCATCACCATGAAGGTTTCGACCGTGTCGTGGGTGTGCATGAGCACGCCACAACCCGGCTTGGCCGCCACAAAGGCCATCCCGAAGCCGGCGCGTACATGGCTGATGGCGGCCGGCGCCAGGTCGCCGAACGGTGAAAACTGGCCCTCGCCCTTGGGCTGGGAAAAGCCGAGCACGTTGAGGAAGGTGCGCTGGCAATCGGGCAGCGCCATGTCCGGCAGGCCGGTATTGCAGCGCGTGAGGTCGGAAAAGCGCGCAATGCTTCTTGTCATCTCGTCGCGCGAGGGCTGGGTCACGGTGATGGCCATGGGTTTCTCCAGTGGGGTTCGAAAACGCTGATTTAATCAGGAATAATGTCGCCGAACACGCGACGACCGCAGGCGCGGACAACTGTCGCAACACTGCCCTGGCGCATGAAGCCTGCGGCGGTAGCCGGCGGATCGGCAGGTCAAGTCGATTTGCGCGCCTTCTCGAACGGGTATCTGATCTGCGCGGTCTTGTACTTGTCCGGCGCCAGAATCACTTGCTTGCCCGGCAGGCGGAACTGCTCGATGTCCTTGTCCTTGATGCCGGTGAACTGCACCAGTAGCGCACGCCCCTCTGCCCATTCGCCGTTGCGCTGATACCGGTTGGCGCCGACGATGGTCTTGTGTTCGCTCTCGCGAATGTACCTGGCCAGCGCCTTTTGGTCGACACCCCTGGTGGCGGTGATCGCCTGCTCCAGCACCTGGCCCATGGCATAGCAGAACGGCGGCAGGTAGAAGCCGAGCGGGTCGATTTTCTCGGCCTTGGCGCGGGCGGTATAGCGCGTCTGGAAATCCTTCAGGCCGGGGAAGTCGAGCGACTTCTCCGGCACATAGGGGTTGTAGTTGACCACGCCGTTCAACTGCGAACCCAGGCTTTCCATGATGGGTGCGAACTGCAGGCCGACCATGCCGCCACCGAACATCTTGACGCTGTCGCCGACCCCGATTTCGTTGGCCGCCCGCACGATGGCCACCGACTCGCCGGGATAGGAGGCGACGTAAACCAGATCCGGCCTGGCCGCCTTGATGGCGCGCAGCATGGACGAGAAGTCGGTGGTGTTGGGCGGATACTTCTGGTCGTAGACTACCTTCAGTCCCGAGTGGGTGGCCAGGTTGCGCGCGCCGGTGGCGAGGTTTTGCGAGAACTCGGCGTCGGCTGCCAGAAAGGCCACGGTTTTGGCGCCCAGCTTCCTGCCGATCTCGAAGTATCCGGTGGCGATCGCGACCGAATCGGTCAGTGGCGAGTTGTTGAACCACATGTCGTGCTGCGCGCGCTCGTTGACCTCGAAGGAGTAATTGCCCATCAGCAGCAATTGCCGCTGTTTCACCATCGGCATGATCGGCGCGGTGAGGTTGGTGCCGTAAGGGGCGATCAGCAGATCGACCTTGTCAACGTCGAGCAGCTTGGCATAGATGCCGGGCACCAGCGAAGCGTTGGACTGGTCGTCATAGACGATCATCTCGACCTTGCGTCCGATGATGCCGCCGCGGGCGTTGACATCATCGCGCCACATCTGCAGGGCCAGCAATCCGGGCTTGCCGCCGGCACCGAGCGGCCCGGTTTGCGAGATCGAAAAGCCGATCTTGATCGGCGCGCCCTGTGCCTTGACGCCAGTGGTCAAGCCTGCTGAAAGGGCCAGCGCGGCCTTGACGAACTTGCGCCTTGCAGCGCGCGCCGGGTTTGCATTTTTCACGCTCGTCGCTATTGAATTCACGTCTGTCTCTCCTTGGTTTCTTGATGCGCTTTAAGCGCAGGTGATTGGGGGTCATGGCTTTCGCCAGTTTCAGATCAGGTATCTCTTGCCCACCGCGGACGGGACAAGTTCGTCGCCAAACACCTTTGCCAGGGCACCCAGCGCGCGCCAACCGGTGCAGTGGCCGGGCGCCACAAACTTGAGATCGAAAGCCTTCAGGTCATGGATGGTCTCGGGAATGATTTTCTCGGTGATGCCCGAGAGGTGCAGCCCGCCCATCACCCCGTAAAGAGGAACCTCCGGAAACACCGACCTGGCGTGCCGCAGCACGTTGATCACCCCGGCATGCGAGCAGGCGGTGAAAACGAATTGACCCTTGCCCTTGACGTGAACCGAGACAAAGCGTTCATCCATCACCAGCGGATCGGGTTCCCAGGACTCGCCATCTTCGCTGCGTCGCATGTGGCCGGGCAGGCCTGTCTCGTAAGGCGTCACCCGCGCAATCTCGCCGCTGACGTAGAAGGCGCCGCCTGCCACCAGCCGCGGTTCGCGCGTGTTGATGACCCGTGCACCGGCCCCGCTGAGATTGGCCGGGCCCGGCACCGGCTCATGCACGTAGAGCTCGCCGCCGGGTCCTTGCAGAGCGCGCTGCGCGAACATGCCGGGATGCACGAAGCAGTCCGCGCCCTCTTCGGCACGCGCACCTGCGATCGCTTCGATGGCGGCAAGTAAGCCCCCGGCATGGTCCCAATGCCCGTGCGACAGCACGACAGTTTGAATCGCGCTGAAGTCGACGCCAAGGATCCGCGTATTGCGCAGGAACGTTGCCCCTTCGGGCCCGGCGTCGAACAGCAAGCTGTGTTTCGCAGGCCCAATGTGCACGCTGATCAAAAGCGACAGTCCATGATGCGCGCAACACAGGTTCGCCCCGGACATGACGCGCATGCGCCCGCCGGTCAGAAGTCCGGACCACTCGGAGGTGACACCAGCCGGATTGGTCGACAAGCTGTCGGTCAGGTTGTCGACCAACACCAGCACCTCGAGGCGATCAACGGCCAAGACGTCGGGCATGTGTGTGTCTGGCTGTGTGGCGGGCATGTGGCGCCGTTTGACGGCCGGCGCTTTGGCCGTCAAGGGCTTGAAGCCCGGTGGCCATCCGGTTCAGGCCGTCGCCCGTTCGGGCTTGACAATGCCGGCGTCAATCAGACGTTGCATGCCGCCGGCCTTGATCAGCGTCTCGATCCCCGCCGGCGAAATCTCGACGGCGGGCGCGTCGCCGCCGATGACGCCGAGCAGCAGGCCTTCGTCGCGGCCTGGCCCGGCCTCCACGCATTCAAAGCGACGCTGCGCCCCGATCGGGCAGGCGATGAAGTCGAGCGGATCGAGCGTCACACCTTCGGTGCCGCTGTCCAGCTCCCATTCGACCTTCCACCTGCCGTGCATCACCATGAAAGTCTCGACCGTGTCGTGGGCATGCATCAACACGCCGCAGCCCGCCTTGGCGCCGATGAAGGCCATGCCAAAGCCGGCGCGCAGATGCGTGACCGCCGCCGGTGCGAGATCGCCGAAGGGTGAAAACTGGCCCTCGCCCTGGGGTTGGGAAAAGCCCAGCACGTTGAGGAACGTGCGTTCGCTCTCGGGCAGCAGCCCCATGTCCACCACGCCGGTGTTGCAGGGGACGAGTTCACTGAAGCGCGCCACGCATTTGTTCATTTCGGCACGGGTGGGTTGAACGATCTTGATGGCCATCGGGATGCTCCACGGAATTGTCGGGAGCACCGATTCAATCAGGATGGCGGCATCGCCACAATCAACGACCGCCAATTCCGACATTCGTGTCAGCTATGTTGCGGTGCACGAAGCGCGTCGCGGTGTATTCTCGAAGCATGAAAGCGCTTCGCAACCTCGACCTGCAACTGCTTGCCTGCCTCGACGCCCTGATCTCCGAGTGTTCGGTGACGCGCGCGGCCGAGCGCATGGGCATGAGCCAGCCGGGCATGAGCAGTGCGCTGGCCCGCCTGCGGCGACTGACCAATGACGAACTGCTGGTGCGCACCGCGCGCGGCATGTTGCCGACGCCGCGCGCGCGCGAATTGGTCGAATCGGTGCAGGCCGGGATGCGGGCTTTCGAGGATGTGCTTGGCGATCGCCGGCCGTTCGATCCGGCCGGCGCGCGCGGCAGTTTCACGGTGGCGACCGCCGACTTTCCGGGCATGCTGATCTTTCCGCCTGTGATGCAGCGGCTGTGCAAGGAGGCGCCGGGATTGCAGATGGAAATGCGCCTGCCCGACCCTGCGCACATCCGCGAATGGCTCTCCGAGGGCGGGTGCGACATCGCCGTCGGCTACTTTCCGCAGTTGGCCGATGGCCTGCGCAGCAGCCTGCTGTTCGAGGAATCGCTGGTCTGTGTCGCCGCCGCCAATCACCCCGATATCGGCGCCCACGTGAGCGCGGCCCGGTTCGCGCAGGCGGCACACGTGATGTTCGGTTCGCCGTTCACGCCCGCGTCCCTGCTGGAGACGATTCTCGACGACCGCTTCGCGGCCCTCGGCATCCGGCGCCGGTTGGGCATGCGGGTGGCTTCGATATTGCTGACGCCGTATGTTGTCGCACAGTCGCCGCTGCTGGCGATCCTGCCGCGCGTGTTCGCGCAGCATTTCGCCGGATTCTTGCCGTTGAAGATCGTGACCTGCGAATTCGAGTTGCCACCGATTGGCATCAGCATGGTGTGGCACGAGCGTTCGCATCGCCTCGGCATGCATACCTGGATGCGCGGCGTGATCCGTGACGTGGTCGCTGATCATGTCGCTGACAAGCTTGCGGCGCCGGCGGCCCATACCGCATCGCATGCCGGTGTTGAAGTCGCCTGATGCCCGGTCGCGGCGCGAGGCAATCCAATCGTTCGACTTGATGGAGGTGGAGCTTGATACAACAAGGATTTGAATTGCAGGTCGAGGGGCGAACGGTGCCCGGCGTCCTGTTTTTGCCGGATCTGCGGCACGCGCGCGCACCGCTGGTGCTGGCACAGCACGGCGGCAGCAGCCACAAGCTGGGGCAGGAGATTCTCGACTGGGTTGCCGTGTTCGTCGGGAAGCATGGCATGGCGCTGGCTTCGATCGATGGGCCGGTGCATGGCGATCGGCGCGCCGGCGGTGCTGCCGGCACCACTGGCCCGGCCACGCGCGCGGATTTTTTCGCGCTGTGGGAGAGCGCCGGCAGCGGCATCGACGCCATGAACGCCGACTGGCGCGTGGTGATCGACCGCTTGTGCCAGGATGAACGCATCGATGCCGATCGCATCGGCTGGGTCGGCGTGTCGATGGGTACTGCCTACGGCCTGCCGCTGGTGGCGATCGAACCACGCATCAAGGCGGCGGTGCTGGGCATGTGGGGTTTGTCGTTCGTCAATTCGGCGCGCCTGGGTGAGGATGCTGTGCGCATTGCCTGCCCGGTGCTGTTCCAGCAAAAGTGGGATGACGAGTTGTTCACCCGCGATAGCCAGATCACCCTGTTCGGCAACATCGGCTGCACCGAGAAGTGGCTCAACGTCTATCCGGGACCGCATGTGCGCATGCACGGGCAGCAACTCGATGACATGGAAAAGTTTCTGGTGACGAGGTTGTCGCCGACCGGCTGAAGCGCAAGAAACCCCTGGCCGTGAAACGGCCGCAAATCCTGGAATCCAAACTTGTCGTCAAAGGAGTCAATGATGAAAAGCGAACTGACCGCGAAAATCGAAGCCACCCGCGTCGCCCGCTTCAAGGACCTGAAACCGTTCAGCCTGGCGTTTGTCGACTCCCTGCTGCCGGATGGCCGCAAGCGCAACGCCAAGGTGATCGGCAAGGGCGTGGTCGAGAATCCGGCGATGTCGCCGCCGATCGCCGAAGACCACGGTTTCACCGTCAGCTGGATCCTGGTACCTCCGGGCGGCGGCGCCGGCTTGCATTCGCACAAGACGCCGGAGATCTTCATCCCGATCAACGGTGTGCTGACCGTGCTGATTGGTGACAGCGATCAGGAGATCGAACTGCAGCCGCTGGACGTGATCTCGGTGCCGACCGGCGTGATGCGCGGTTTTCGCAACAAGGGCACGACCGAGTTGAAGGTGCTGGCGATGGTCGGCGGCGATACTGGTGGCGGGTCGGTCACCTGGCATGCGGACGTGCTGTCGCGTGCGGCCAGCCAGACCGGCCTTGCGATCGATGCCACCGGCAATCTCATCAAGCTTGAAAATTTCAAGCAACCGGCGGACATCGAAGGCAGCACGGTCTAGCGGGTTGCCGGGAGGGCGCGCGGATGAAACCGATGTTGAAATGGCAAGCAAAATGGCTGGTCGCGGTGTTGTGCGCAAGCGGTATTTGCAGCGCGGCGTTCGCGCAGGCCTACCCGCAACGACCGATCCGCATGGTGACCCACTCGTCACCCGGCGGCTTCGAGTTGTACATTCGCTTCATTGCCCCGAAACTCTCCGAAGCACTGGGCCGCCCGGTGGTGGTGGAAAACAAGGTCGGGGCGAATGGCAATCTGGCCATGCTCGATGTGGCGCGCGCCGCGGCCGATGGCTACACGCTGCTGGTCGCCGCCACCGGCGCCTTGACCATCAATTCATCGATCTATGACCAGACTCCGGTCGACCCGATCGCCGAGCTTGACCCGGTTGCGATGGTGGCAACCGTGCCGATGATCTGGGTCGCCGGGCCCAGGAGCGGCATCAACACCCTGGCTGACTATGTGCAGCGCGCCAGGGCATCGCCAGGCAAGGTCGACTTCGCGCTGGCCGCCAACGGCTCGCTAAACCATTTGGTGTATGAGGGCCTGAAACAGGCCAACAAACTCGACCTCACGACCATCGCCTACAAGTCGACGCCGAATGCCCAGCAGGATGTGATCGGCGGCACCGTGCCGGTGATGGTCGATTCGATGGGCGCCGCGATGGGGCACATACGCGGCGGCTCGCTGTTGCTGCTGGCGGTCACCACCAAAGCGCGGGTTGAAGCCTTCCCCAATGTGCCCACCGTGATCGAACTCGGTTTCGACAATCGCGAATATCTCGGCTGGTATGGCGTGCTGGCGCCCAGGGGCACGCCTGCAGCGATCGTCGAACGCCTCAACGCCGAGATCATCAAGGCGATGCAATCGCCCGAGATCGTGGAGAAGGTGAAGGCCCTGGGCGCGGCGCCGGCCGCCGGCAGCGCCGAGCAGTTTCGCGCGTTCATGCTGGAGGAGCGGGCGAAGTGGGGCGCGATCGCGCGTACTGCGAACATAAAGCTGCAATAG
>JANPGJ010000565.1:0-23383 GCA_031423955.1 Burkholderiales bacterium | reverse complement strand
TCTACTTCGATGCGGCGGCGAAGCGGCCACGAATGTTTTCGACCCGTGCCCGATTGACACCAAAGTCACGCACGCCCAGCCGGGAGGCGGAGCGTACGTGGATCTTGCCGCCGGCTGCGTCGAGGGCGAATTCCACGTCGTCGGTAAAGCCCAGCATGGCGGAACTGAACTCGATCTGCAAGTAGCCTGCGTCTTCGCGCACCACCGTCGCACGCGGCGCCGCCTTGATCACTGCGGCAAGCCTGGCCCATGCTTTGGCGGGGTCGCCACTGAAGCCCAGGGGCTCGATGAAATGCCGGGCATCAGCCTTGGGGTCGGTAGTCGAATTGACGCAATTCGGCTTCCATGGACAGGGCGCGAACTTGCCCGCGGTGAAGCCCGTCGATGACGGACGCTTGCCAGCCAGAAGACCCATTTGACCTCCGATGATAATGATCGATGTTGCCGCGAGGACAAGCCAGAACAATGCATGCAGTGCACGGCGCCACCAAGCTGTCGGTTTGGCTGTCGCCGCATCGTTCATGAGGTGACATTACACGATAATCGCGGAATGCTGAATCAGATGCTGACAGCCTGGAGTCAGCGCCATGCGCCGCGCGTTGCAGCGTGGCGCGCAAGCGGTCGCGAATATGTCGGGCGCTTCGCCCCCTCGCCGACCGGTCCCTTGCATGCCGGTTCGCTGGTGGCGGCGCTGGCCAGCTGGCTTGACGCGCGGGCGCATGGCGGTCGCTGGTTGCTGCGAATCGAGGATTTGGATGTGCCCCGCGAAGTGCCGGGTGCAGCGGCGGCCATCGTCGAAACACTGCATGCATTCGGATTTCTGTGGGATGGCGACATTGTCTATCAGCGCAATCGCGATGCCTTGTACCAGGCGGCGTTTGACCGCCTGGCTGCGCAACCGATGGTCTATCCCTGTGCCTGTACGCGACGCGAAATCGCTGATTCGGTGACGCCCCAGCGCCTGCACGCGTTCGGCCGCGAACTGGTTTACCCCGGTACCTGCCGCACCGGCCTGGCAGCGGGGCGCCCGGCGCGTGCCTGGCGGGTGCGTGTACCTGACGAAGTGATCCGGTTCGATGATGAACTGGCCGGGCCGCAGACGCAGAATCTGTCCAGTGACGTTGGTGACTTCGTGCTCAAACGCGCCGACGGCCAGTGGGCTTATCAGCTGGCGGTGGTGGTCGACGACGCCGCGCAAGGGGTGACCCATGTGGTGCGCGGCGCCGACCTGATTGATTCGACCGTGCGGCAGATCCATCTCTGCCGCCTGCTCGGCGTTGCCGTGCCGGAGTACATGCATGTGCGGGTGGTGACCAATGCGGATGGCGAAAAGCTTTCGAAACAGACGCGCGCGGCCGCGCTTGACGTCAACGCGCGCAGCGCGGCGCTGCAAGCCGCATGGCAACACTTGTGCGCCTGCAACAGTGATTGACAAGGGCGGTGCTACACTCTTTTGGTCAAGCTTCATTTCGTTTCACCGTGATCGCCATGTCCGACATTCCGACCCTCCGCCGGATTCTCTCCGAGACCCGGACCATCGCCGTGGTCGGGCTTTCGGCCGACTGGTTTCGCCCCAGTTTTTTCGCCGCGAAGTACATGCAGGAGCACGGTTACCGGATCATTCCGGTGAATCCGAAGTACCCGGAAATCCTTGGCCAGAAGAGTTATTCGTCGCTCATCGATATTCCGCTGAAGGTCGACATGGTCGACTGCTTTCGCAATGCGCGCGATATCCTGCCGATCGCCCGTGATGCGATCGCCATCGGTGCCCGGGTGCTGTGGCAGCAGTTGGGTGTGGTCAACCACGAGGCCGACCAACTCGCGCGCGCGGCGGGTCTCGATAGCGTGATGGACCGCTGCGTCAAGATCGAGCATGCGCGGCTGTTTGGCGGGCTTGGCTGGGTCGGCGTCAACACCGGGGTGATTTCGGCCAGGCGTCCGAAGCAACTGGCGAACTGAACATGGCTGACCACAAATACGAATTCGAAACCCTGGCGCTGCACGCCGGGCAGATTCCCGACGCCGTTACCGGCGCGCGCGCGGTGCCCTTGTATCAGACCACCTCATACGTGTTTGATTCGGCCGAGCATGCGGCGAGCCTGTTCAACCTGCAGACCTTCGGCAACGTCTACACCCGTTTGTCGAACCCGACCACCGCGGTGTTCGAAGAGCGCATGGCCGCGCTCGAAGGCGGGCGCGCGGCGGTTGCCAGCGCCAGCGGCATGGCGGCGCAGATGACGGCGATCCTGGCGATCATGAAACAGGGCGATCATCTGGTTTCCGCATCGACCCTGTACGGCGGCACGGTCGGCCAGTTCGCGGTCGGCTTCGAGCGCCTGGGCATCAGCACGACTTTCGTCGATCCGGAAGACCCCGAGAACTTCCGGCGCGCGATCATCCCGGCGACCAAGGCCCTGTATGCCGAAACCCTTGGCAATCCGCTGATCAACGTGCTCGACATCGCCGCAGTGGCGAAGGTGGCGCATGATCATGGGCTGCCGCTGATCATCGACAACACCATGGCCTCGCCCTACCTTTGCCGGCCGTTCGAGCATGGCGCCGATGTGGTGGTGCACTCGGCTACCAAGTACATCGGCGGCCACGGCACCAGCATGGGCGGGGTGGTGGTCGAATCCGGCAAGTTCGACTGGGGCAATGGCAATTTTCCGGAAATGACCGAACCGTCGCGCGGATACCACGGCGTGCGTTTCTACGAGACTTTCGGCGATTTCGGCTACACCATGAAGGCACGCATGGAGGTGCTGCGCACGTTCGGTCCGGCGATTGCGCCGTTCAATTCCTGGATGCTGCTGCTCGGCCTGGAGACCCTGCATGTGCGGATGGATCGTCATGTGGCCAACGCGCAGGCAGTGGCCCGGTTTCTCGACAGCCACCCGCAGGTCGCGTGGGTCAGCTATCCGGGCCTGCCATCGAGTCGTTATCACGGGTTGGCGAACCGGTACCTGCCGAAAGGGCCGTCGGCGATACTTGCCTTTGGGGTCAAGGGTGGCCTCAAGGCAGGCGAGAAATTCATCGAGGCGGCGCAGTTCATGAGCCACCTGGCCAACATCGGCGACGCCAAGACCCTGATCATCCATCCGGCTTCGACCACCCATCGCCAGCTCAGCGAAGACGAGCAGGCCAAGGCCGGCGTGACGCCGGACATGATCCGGCTGTCGGTAGGCATCGAAAGCATCGATGACATCATCTGGGATCTCGACCAGGCGCTGGCCGCCTCGCGGCGCTGATCGATGCGACTGGCACCCGACGAGGAGCCGGTGATCGAAGCCGCGTTCGGCCTCGGCCCGTTTGGCGGCAATGCGACACTGACCAACCGGCGCATTGTGCTGACGGCCGGCGACGTCGAGGAAAGCGTGCCACTGGGCGCCGTCACATCGATACGCACCGGATTTTCACGTGACTACGGCGCGGCATTCTGGGGCGGCCTGCTGCTCGCATGCGCGATCGCATTCGCCGTCGGCTATCGCCCGCTGGAAACCGGCGTGAATACGCTGGTCCTGTCAATCGAAAAACGCATGAGCGACAAGACCCTCGAGGGCGATGCGTATGGACGTTATCTCTATATTCCCGCTGGCGTGGTGTGGCTGGCGATGCTGCCGCTGATTGGCTGGGGCACCTACAGACTGGTGACCCGGCTGATCGGCGAGACCGAACTCTTGATTTGCACGGCGAGCGGAGAACTGCGCCGCGTGAGTCCGGGTCGGCAGGAGGATCTACTGGACTTCGGGGCGGAGGTCGGACGCCGCGCCGGCCGTTGAGGCGGCGACAACGACCCCGCCGCCGGGTTGCCGGTTGTCCGGGGTTTGCGCAATGATTTAGGGTTTGCGGCCTGTCCGGCACCATTTGCCAGCGTGGCTGCCCGATCGCAAGAGTGCGGTCAGCCCGATTGCGAAGGCAACGCGGCGATCGCTGCTGCCGGTCAGGATTTCTTGGCCAGTCCGCCAAGCAATGCGCCGACGCCGGTCTTGCGAGCGGCGGCAGGAGTTGCTTGCGAAGGGTTTTCCCTGGGCGTTTCTGCAGCAGCAGGGGAGCTGCCCGCTTCATACGGTTTCATGAACCAGGGATCAACCTTTTCCACCTTGACATTGCGGACGTGACGCGACGTGCTTTCCCGATCAAAACGGCCACGAACCCGCTCGTGCCGGCCGGCCTGGAAATGCGGTTCGTCTGCCACCGGTTCGAAGCCGCGCCCGACAGTGCGTTCGATTTTCGCCTTGATCAGCTTCTCGATGTCGATCAGGTACTTTTCTTCATCCGGGCTGAAGAAGGAAATGGCATCGCCTTCGGAGCCGGCGCGACCGGTACGGCCGATGCGATGAATGTAGTCTTCCGGCGCATGCGGCAGTTCGTAGTTGATCACGCACGGCATTTCCTGGATATCCAGGCCGCGCGCGGCAACATCGGTGGCGATCAACAGTTCGATCTCGCCGCTCTTGAACTTGTCGAGCGCGGCGATGCGCTCGCCCTGCGACTTGTCGCCGTGAATCGCATCGGCCTTGAAGCCCTGCTGCTCAAGGTGGCGCGCCAGGCGCGCGGTACCCAGCTTGGTGTTTGAAAAGACGATCGCCTGCTTGATGCCTTTTTCGCGCACCAAATGTTGCAGAAGCGCACGCTTCTCGTCGGAGGCGACCGCATAGGCCACCTGACGCACCTTGTCGGCAGTGGCGTTGCGTCGCGCCACTTCGATCACCATTGGATTTTTCAGGATGCCGCCGGCCAGCCGCTTGATGTCGTCGGAGAAGGTGGCGGAGAACAGCAGGTTCTGGCGCTTCTGCGGCAACAAGGCGATGATCCGCTTGATATCGGGCATGAAGCCCATGTCAAGCATTCGATCGGCTTCGTCAAGCACCAGGATCTGCACCTGCCCCAGGTTGACGCTCTTGTGTTCGATGTGGTCGAGCAGTCGGCCGGGGGTGGCGATGAGGATTTCCACGCCAGCGCGCACGATCTTCAACTGCGGCGCGATGTCGACGCCGCCAAACACGCAGGTCGACCTGATTTGCATGTGCCGGCCGTAGGTCGCGACCGATTCGGCGACCTGCAGCGCAAGTTCGCGGGTCGGCAACAGGATCAGCGCGCGCACCGGGTGCCGCGCCGGTGAAGGCGAGACGTTTTGGGTGGGTTGCAGCAACTGCAGGATCGGCAGGGTGAAACCGGCAGTCTTGCCGGTGCCGGTTTGCGCCGCACCCATCACGTCGCCCCCCTGCAGCACCACCGGAATCGCCTGCGCCTGAATCGGCGTGGCTTCGGTATACCCCTCTTCGGCAATCGCTTTGAGAATCTGCGGGTCAAGACCGAACGAATCAAAAGACATTGGGGGAGGGCAGGCTAGAAGTGCGACGTCGAGGGTCCGCAGAGGCTTGGCACGGTCGTTAGTCGACGCTCTCGCGCCAGCCCAGAGGAGAACAGTTCAGACGTCGATTATACCAGTCGGCAGTCGTAAGCCCCAAGGCCGCGCCTGCGCTTACTTGCGTGCATCAAGAGCCCGGACCAACGCCTCGCGGGCTTCGGCTTCGGACTTGCGTGCGCGAATCAGCTCGCTTTCGGCGGCCGCATGCTCGATGTTGGCGGCGTCCTGCTCCTTGCGGGCGGCGGCCAGGGCCTGGTCGGCTTTTGCAATCCGGGCCTGCGCGGCGCTTTTGCGGTTTTCGGCTGACGCAAGCGCGTCGGATGCGCGATCTGCGGCCCTGCGCGCACCATCAATCGGGGAAACGACTTCGCCACGTTCGCGAATGGGTGCTTGGGCGTGCGCCGCCAGGCACCCGATCAAGGCGAGAGTGGCAACGCCAGACTTGCGGCAGCCCGCGCGCAGGGCATTGGCTCCAAATCGAGGCGCTGCAGAGCACCGCGTTCCAACCCAACGACGCAGGCGGCAATACTGAGGGATCAAATGCACCAAAATAATGCGTTTCACCTGAGATTGATTCATAATGGTGCGTCGCGGCGCGATACTTTTGGCAAAGTGCTTGTGGCACAATGCGACGCTCATTTGCCAAGGTTTTAAGTCAATCGCGTCGATGTTGCGCCATGTGCCCCATGTAGCGCGCAAGGTGGATGATACATGCCGTGAGCGTGGCATAAAAGATGCTTTTTAGCTGATTGTTGCAATAGGTTCGACCGCAAGCCAAACGTGTGTTTTGACAAATCGCATCCTCAGGAGATCTGGAAATGGCAATGACTGCCAGTGACGTATTGAAAATGGCCAAAGATAACGAAGTCGCGTTTGTCGACTTTCGTTTCACCGACACCAAAGGCAAGGAACAGCACGTTTCGGTGCCGGCTAAAGCTTTTGACGAGAGCAAATTCACCGAAGGGCACGCCTTTGACGGCTCGTCGATCGCTGGCTGGAAGGGTATCGAGGCGTCTGACATGCTGTTGATGCCGGATCCGATGTCGGCGCACATGGATCCGTTCACCGATGAAAACACCCTGATTCTCACTTGCGATGTGGTCGAGCCATCCACCGGCAAGGGCTATGACCGCGATCCGCGTTCGATTGCCAAGCGTGCCGACACCTACCTCAAGGCATCGGGCATCGGCGACGTTGCCTATTTCGGTCCGGAGCCGGAGTTCTTCGTGTTTGACTCCGTCGCTTGGCGGGTCGACATGTCGGGCTCGTCCTGCCAGGTTTGGTCTTCGGAAGCCTCGTGGCAGACCGATGACCGGGTTGACGGGCAAGGCAACAGCGGCGGTCGTATCGGTGTCAAGGGCGGCTACTTTCCGGTTGCCCCGCTGGACCAACTGCAGGACATGCGCTCGGAGATGTGCCTTCTGCTCGAGCAGCAGGGCGTCGAAGTCGAGGTGCATCATCACGAGGTGGCGAACGCCGGGCAGTGCGAGATCGGTACCAAGTTCGCACCGCTGGTGCAGCGTGCCGACTGGCTGCAGATCCTGAAATACACCGTGATGAACGTGGCGCATGCCTACGGCAAGACCGCGACTTTCATGCCCAAGCCGATTGTCGGCGACAACGGTTCGGGAATGCACGTCCACCAGTCGATCTGGAAAGACGGCAAGAACCTGTTTGCCGGCACCGGTTACGCCGGCCTGTCGGAGTTCGCGCTTTACTACATCGGCGGCATCATCAAGCATGCTCGCGCACTCAACGCCATCACCAATTCGACCACCAATTCATACAAGCGCCTGGTGCCGGGCTTCGAGGCACCGGTCAAACTGGCGTACTCGGCACGCAATCGTTCCGCCTCGATCCGAATTCCGTATGTGCAGTCGGACAAGGCTCGACGGATCGAAGTGCGCTTCCCGGATCCCCTGTCCAATCCGTACCTCGCATTCACCGCCATGATGATGGCGGGCCTGGATGGCGTGCAGAACAAGATTCATCCCGGCGACCCGTCGGACAAGAATCTCTACGACCTGCCGCCGGAGGAAGATGCGAAGATCCCGACCGTATGTTCAAGTCTGGACCAGGCGCTTGAGGCGCTTGACGCCGATCGCGAGTTCCTGACCCGCGGTGGGGTGTTCAGCAACGAGATGATCGATGCCTACATCGAGCTCAAGATGGCGGATGTCACGCGCTTCCGCATGACCACGCATCCGGTCGAGTACGATATGTATTACAGCGCCTGACCTCCCGCTCAAACGGCAAGAAACGGCACGCCTGGGCGTGCCGTTTCCTTTTGCCGACCGCTATTGCACCGCCGTCCGCGCGATTTGCCCGTTTGCGCTGTAAACTCCGTGGTTGTCGGCCGCGTTGTAGCAATGGCATATCGCGCGACTGGAGGAATCATGAATGACCGATTTGGTGCACTGAAACGCTGTTGCGCGATGCTTGCTTTGGTGATGTTGCCGGCGCCAGGCTTGGCACAGAAGGCGCCCGGTGGCGCAACCGGCGCTGCTGCAAACCAGGCCGCCGGCGGCAATCCCGTTGTCAATGCCAATGGTGGGGGCAGCGCAGGCGGGCAACCGGTGTTGTACAAGTGTGCGCCTGGAAGCGATGGCGGGGGTACGCTGATCACCGACGATCCGAACGATATCAAGGGGCGTGACTGCGTCCGGATTACCCCGCAGCGTGCCAACAGCGTGCCGTTTCCGCGGCCGGCGGCCAAGGCGGATACCGGCAAGGGACCCAATCGCGTCGAAACCGGCGCGCAGCGCGGGCGCGACAATGATCGCCGCAAGATTCTCGAAGAGGAACTGGCGAGCGAGCAAAAGCGCCTCGGTGAGTTGCGCGCTGAATTCAACAACGGCGAGCCGGAGCGCCGCGGCGACGAGCGCAACTACCAGCGCTATGTCGAACGGGTCGAGAAACTCAAGGCCGATATCGCGCGCAGTGAAGCAAACGTCGATTCTCTCAGGCGAGAGATCGGTACCGCGCGCAACTGAGGCGGCATGTTCCCGGCGGTCCCGGGGCTGCGAGGCGGCCTCCAGGGTATTGCACAGCCCGCATTACACGCCGTGCGCCGAGTGCCGGAAACGCCCGCTTTTCGCCGGCCGTGCAGAGCGGTCGGCATTGGACCCGATCATGAGACACACGCCTTCGGTAAAGCGCGGCACAACGCCTGTTTTCAACGCGGCATTGTCGGCGTACGCCGGCCTCGACCTGTTGCCGTCGGCGATCTTGTTGCTTGACGAGGATTGCCGCGTGATTCACGGTAATTCGGCTGCCGAAAGCCTGATCGAGTCGGGGATCAGGAACCTGATCGGCCAGTCGGTGCAGCGACTGTTCGAAGGAGGACCCGATTGGGAGTTGAGCCTGCAGGAAGCGCTGGCCGGGCAATGGAGCCATCGCACCCAGGAACTCATATTGTCACCGGCCGGTCGCGAGCCGGTGCCGGTCTCCTGTGTGATCACGCCGATCGACCAGCCGCCGGCACGACTGTTGACCGAATTCCGTGTGATTGACCAGCAACTCAAGATCGCGCGCGAACAGCGTCTCAATGAGCAGGCGGAAGCCAACCGCCAGCTGGTTCGCAATCTCGCACACGAAATCAAGAATCCGCTCGGCGGAATCCGCGGTGCGGCGCAACTGCTGGAACACGAATTGCCCCTGCCACACCTGCGGGAATATACGCAAGTCATCATCAAGGAGTCCGATCGCCTGCAGTCCCTGATGGACCGGATGCTGACGCCGCAGCGGCCGCCGCATATCACCGCAGTCAACATCCATGAGGTGCTGGAGCGGGTGCGCAGCCTGCTGGCAGCCGAATTTCCGCGCCGCTTCCGGCTGACCCGTGACTATGACGCGTCGCTGCCTGACTTGCGCGGCGACAAGGAGCGCCTGATCCAGGCGGTGCTCAACATCACGCGCAACGCAGCCCAGGCGCTGATCGCCGCTGCGACGCCAAATCCGGAAATCCTGCTTAAAACCCGGATCGCGCGCAACTTGACACTTGCAAGAGAACGCTACCGGTTGGCACTGGAATTGCATATTTCAGACAATGGGCCGGGCGTGCCCGAGGCAATTCGCGAAAAGATCTTCTATCCCCTTGTATCGGGGCGGGAAGGCGGTAGCGGCCTTGGATTGACCCTGGCGCAAACCTTTGTGCAGCAACATCACGGCACGATCGAATGCGATAGCCGGCCCGGATACACCTGTTTCAAGATACTTCTGCCCCTGTCGTGAAAATTGCTGCCTGGAATCCGGTCTTGACGGCCGGGCGCCTCTGACTGGAAATACATGAAACCGATCTGGATCGTCGACGACGACAAGTCCATCCGCTGGGTGCTTGAAAAGGCTCTTGCGCGCGAGAGCATTGCGTGCCGCATGTTCGCTTCCGCACGCGAGGCCATCGATGCCCTGGCCGACGACGCGCCGCAGGTGCTGGTGTCGGACATCCGGATGCCGGGGGCCTCCGGTCTCGAACTTCTGTCCGCCATCAAGGCCAAGCATCCTGGCCTGCCGGTCATCATCATGACCGCGTACTCGGATCTGGAGTCCGCGGTGGCGGCTTTCCAGGGTGGCGCTTTCGAGTACCTGCCGAAGCCATTTGATGTCGATAACGCGATCGAACTCATCCGCCGTGCGATCGAGGAGTCGATGCGCGAAACTGCCGCCGAAGAGGTGCCCGAAGCGACGCCGGAGATTCTCGGCGCCGCGCCGTCGATGCAGGAAGTGTTTCGCGCCATTGGCCGGCTGTCGCAATCCCATGCGACTGTCTTGATCAACGGCGAGTCAGGCAGTGGCAAGGAACTGGTGGCGCGTGCCCTGCATCGGCACAGCCCGCGCGCGGCCAAGCCGTTCATTGCCATCAATACCGCGGCCATTCCGAAGGATCTGCTTGAATCCGAACTGTTCGGCCACGAGCGCGGCGCCTTCACCGGTGCCCAGACCATGCGGCGCGGCCGATTCGAGCAGGCCGAAGGTGGCACGCTTTTCCTCGATGAAATTGGCGACATGCCGCCGGAATTGCAAACCCGCCTGCTGCGTGTGCTGTCGGATGGCCAGTTCTACCGTGTTGGTGGACATCAGCCGATCAAGGCCAATGTGCGTGTGATTGCAGCCACTCACCAGGACCTTGAACGACGAGTCAAGGACGGTCTGTTTCGCGAAGACCTGTTTCATCGCCTCAACGTGATTCGGCTGAGGCTGCCGCCGATGCGCGACCGGCGCGAGGATATTCCCTTGCTTGCCAGACATTTCATGGGCAAGAGTGCGCGCGAGCTTGGGGTCGAAGTCAAACGGTTGTCCGATCCCACCCTCAAGTACCTCGGTACGCTCGACTGGCCAGGCAACGTGCGGCAACTCGAAAACGTCTGCCATTGGCTGACGGTGATGGCGCCGGCGCAAACAATTGAAGTCGCCGACCTGCCGGCCGACCTGCGTGATGTGCGCGCCGAGGGCGCCGGTGTGGTCGTGACTGACTGGGTCAAGTCACTTGAACAGGAAGTGACGCGGCGGCTGGCGGCGGGCGAGAATGCGATTGGCGATGATCTGACGCGTCAGTTCGAGCGCGCCCTGATCAGGAACGCATTGCGCCATACCGGCGGCCGGCGCATCGAAGCCGCCAATCTACTTGGGATGGGCCGCAATACCATCACCCGGAAGATCAGCGAATTGAAGATCGAAGAGCACGGCGATTGACCCGGCGCACGGCGCGTCGCAGGCCGGACGGGCTGGCTTGATACGACGGCGCAGCCGGGGTGGTCGGGGTTGGTGGCGCCGTTGGTGCTGGTCTCTGCGCAGGTGCGCGCGACAGTGTCATTCTTGATCACTGCAATCGGTTGTGTCTTGATCGATTGCCGCGACGCGGATTGCGATGCGGCAATCCGGCGTCAGGCCTGACCGGTACTGCCGAAGCCGCCCGCGCCGCGCTGGCTGGCGGCAAACTCCTCTACCACTTCGAAACCGATCTGCATGACCGGCACGATGATCATCTGCGCGATCCGGTCCATCGGCTCAAGCCTGAACGCGGCCGAACTGCGGTTCCACATAGCGCACATCAACGGCCCCTGGTAGTCCGAGTCGATCAGCCCCACCAGGTTGCCGAGAACAATGCCGGACTTCGAGCCCAGGCCCGAGCGCGGCAGGATCAACGCCGCATACCCCGGATCCTCGATATGGATCGCAAGGCCGGTCGAGACCATCCGGGTTTGGCCCGCTTCAAGGAATAGCGGCTGGTCAATGCAGGCACGCAGATCGAGCCCGGCACTGCCCGGTGTCGAGTATGCGGGCAGGTTTTCTTTCAGGCGGGGGTCGAGCAACTTGACGGCGATGGTTTTCATGGAATTGTTTCTGCAGCGATAGAATTGCCAAGTTTACCGACCCGAAAGGCGCATGTGAAAATTGTAATTCCGGACGACTATCAGGATTGCATCCGCCATCTCGATTGCTACTCGAAACTCGGGGGGCATGAGGTAGTGATCCACAACGATACCATCTCAGATGTGGACGAACTGGTGCGGCGCTTTGGCGACGCCGAGGCACTGGTACTGATCCGCGAACGCACGCGCATCACCCCAACACTGCTGGACCGCCTGCCAAAGCTGAAAATCATCAGCCAGACCGGCAAGGTGTCGAATCACCTGAAGGTCGCGGACTGTAGCGCACGCGGCATCGCGGTTGCCGAGGGGCAGGGTGATCCCGTGCCGACCGCCGAACTGACCTGGGCGCTCATCATGGGCGCGCTGCGCCACGTGCCGTAGGAGGTCGCGCGGCTCAAGGCCGGCAACTGGCAAGGCAGCATCGGGCGCCAATTGCGTGGACGAACCCTGGGCGTATGGAGTTACGGCAGGATTGGCAGGATGGTGGCCGGATATGGCCGGGCGTTCGGCATGAAGGTATGGGTTTGGGGGCGCGAAACCTCGATGTCTGCCGCGCGCGTCGACGGTTTTCCGGCGGCTCCTTCACGGGAAGCGTTCTTTTCGGCAAGCGATGTGCTCAGCCTGCATGTTCGCCTCAATGCGGAAACGCGGGGAATGGTAACGGCGGCGGACCTTGCGTCAATGCGCAACGATGCGCTTCTGGTCAACACCAGCCGGGCCGAACTGGTGGCGCCTGGGGTGCTGGCGGCCGCCCTGCGCGCCGGACGCCCGGGATTCGCCGCGGTCGACGTGTTTGAAGAAGAACCGGTGCTTGCTGGACAACATCCCCTGCTTTCGTTGCCGAACGCCATCTGCACGCCGCACCTGGGCTATGTGGAGCGCGATAACTACGAGCTGTATTTTGGAAGTGCATTCGACAACCTGCTGGCCTATGCAGCCGGCCGCCCGGTCAATCTTGCGGATGCGAATGTTGCCGTCAGGTGACGATTTCAAACAACATGCGCTCGAACTCGCCATGGCGTGCGGCGATCGAGCGCAATTGCAGTTTGAGTGCGGTCGGCCCGTCGATGAACTCGATGATGTTGCCGACCCGTGCCCAGCCGACAGGCAACAGGATCGAGGCATGTTCGCTGTAGTTTCGCAAGATCGGATTGGCTGCGGTGTTGGTCAGCATGTCCTCGTCAATGGTGGGCAGGGCAATGACCTTGCCGAGCGGGTTCGACGGGCCGCGCGGGACGTTGTCCGGCGCCGTGTTGCCGTCACCGTTGCGCGGCGCGGATCTGGTGCGCTTGAAGTTGTCAAGGATGAGCGCCGCGGCGCTTGGTGACCTGCCAGTGGACTGCAGGATTGTCGTCGCTTCGGCAAAACGCACCGCGCCCGCGCGTGCCAGCCCCGGCAGCATTTCAAGCCCTACTTCGATACGGCCATCGCCAGTCTCTTCGGCCCAGCGAATTTCCCCAACCATCGCGGTGCCTTCAGTGCCGTGCCGGATCGCGGCCAGTTGGCCGCGACGAACCCGTGCGCTGCCGGCACCGGCGCCGCGCTGCATGCTCAGGCCAGTGGCGCTTTCCTCAAGCATTTGCCAGCAATCGAGCAGGTCGAGGACCTGCTGCCACGATTCGGCTGTCGGTTTTTGCTCCTTGAACGGCACCTCGCCCGAACCCAGAAAGATATTCGCGACTTCAACGTGGTTGTAGACCTTGGGCGGCGGCGGCGCGACGTACCGGCGCCGTTTCATCAGGCCGTAAACCAACTCGGGATCGATCGCACAAAAAATGGTTTCGCTGCGGTGACGCCGCGGAAACTTGCGCAGGTTGGTGCGCGAGCACCAAGCACCGTAGAGTTTGCCGAACAGCCCGCGCAGCACAGGAACAGTCGATGCAGGGGTAAGCAGCGGACTTTCAATCATCTCGCCACGATTGAGTTGCGCCAACCGGCCATTGACGCTGCGTGCCAGTGCAGTGATGTCGAGGGTATGTTCCAGATCGCCGATGCGCACCGTCTTTTGCCTGGAATCGCCGCTGCCGGACACGGCCGGCACTGTCTCGCTTGCGCTCGCCGGCGCGCGGGTAATCAGGCCAAGCTTGCGCTCGAATGCTTGCGCGATCTGGCAGGTGTACTCGAATTCGCGCCCGGACATCGAGCGTGCACCGCATAAATGAAGAAGCAAGCTGCGCCCGTAGGTTGCCTCGACACTGCTCTGGCCTTCCGGATGCGCCGCGTCGCGCACCGCAGTGGCGACCAGTTCGTGGCGAGTCGCGCTTAGCAGCACGTGGCGCGCGATGTTCCACCAGTCGTCAGGGATTCGCTGGCGCGCGCGCAAGTATGCGATCATTCCCTGCACCGCCCAGAACATGGCTCGCTGGTGCAACAGCGCGGCGCGGCGTCGGTATTCGCCGCCGTCGGCCAGGCTTGCCGCGATGCCTGCGACGCAAGCATCCGCCATGGCGTGCGTCAGCCGATTGCTTGCGGACAGGGCGGCGGCCTGCGCTGGCAACAGGGGCAAGGGTTTGTCGACATAGCGCAATGCCAGGGTCTCCTGATACTGCAAGACCGGCGCGCGCAGCGATTCAAGGGTCTGCAGGGCGCCGAAGGACCCGCGCCCTGGCAACTCCTCAATGGCGTCGGCGATGGTGTTGACCAGGGCCTGCGGGTCGGCCTTGGGAAGCGCGGCCAGCCACACCTGACACGCGTCGGGACTGATCAGCGGGTTGTAGCCTGAATTGGTACTCACGTCGATGAACGAAAATTTTGCAAACGTGATTTATCCGTTGTGTCCCAGGGCCCGTTTGGCACGGACGGACGCCGGAAGCCTTGGCAGCGATTCATGCATCGGCGACCTTCAACACCAGTTTTCCAAAGTTGCCACCGGAAAACAGCAGATTCAGCGCCGACGGAAAATTGTCCAGACCGTCCACCACGTCTTCGCGCGACTTCATTTTCCCTTCGCGCATCCACTGCGAGATCTGTACGATCGCTTCGCCATAGCGAGCCGCCCAGTCGAACACCACAATACCTTCCATTCGCGCGCGATTTACCAAGAGCGACAGATAGTTCGACGGGCCTTTGACGGGCGAAGTGTTGTTGTACTGCGAGATCGCGCCGCAAATCACGATGCGGGCGTGGCGATTGATGCGGGTGAGCACGAGATCGAGGATATCGCCACCGACATTGTCGAAATAAACGTCAACACCCTGCGGACAGTGCTGCCTGAGGCCGTCGCGCATGTTGCCTGCCTTGTAGTCCACGCAGGCATCGAAGCCCAGCTCATTGACTACGAACTCGCACTTGTCGCGCCCACCTGCGATCCCGACGACCCGGCAGCCCCTGATCCGCGCCACCTGACCTACGGTCTGCCCGACCGCGCCGGCCGCACCCGACACAACCACGGTTTCGCCAGCCTTTGGTTGACCGGACTCAAGCAGCCCGAAATAGGCGGTCATCCCTGGCATGCCTAGCACGTTGAGCCACTGGGGCAGGGTGCCCATCGCAAGATCGATCCTTGCCAAGTCCATCCGCTTGATCTCGCTGGCGGCGATGGTGCAGTATTCCTGCACCCCGAAACCACCACTGACATGATCACCTACATTGAAGTCCGGATGATTCGACAGCACAACACGGCCAGCGCCGCCGGCCCGCATGATTTCGCCGATTGCCACGGGCGGGATATAGCTCCTGCCCTCATTCATCCAGCCGCGCATCGCAGGATCGAGCGAGAGATACAACACCTTGACGAGGACGCCATCCGGGCCAGGCGCGGATACAGGTTCGGTGCTCGCGTTCCAGTCCGAGGCTTTCGGCAGACCGACCGGACGTGCTGCAAGCCGGAACTGATGATTGGTACGCGCATCGACGGTCACGGGCATTTGCTGATTCCCAATTTCGACTTTCTATCTTACTCCCGATACCGCCGCATCTTTTACGGGAAAATGTCGCGGAGTGTGCGGAAATGCTCAATCGAACTTACGACGCCACCGCCTGCCAGCCGCCCGGTCTGGCGAACGCGACAGGCCTGTCAGTCGATGCACGCATAGGCCGGCAGTGTCAGAAATTCGACGAAGGCATCATCGACGCACATTTTCTCGAACATGCGGGCCGCCTCGGGGTAGCGGCCGGCATCCCACTGCGTTTCCCCCAGATTCCGGCGCACGTGGTCGAGTTCCTCGGCCACCATGATAGCGACCATCTCGCGCGAGACTTTCCGGCCATCGGCGAGTAGCCCCATGGGGGAGCGGATCCACTGCCAGACCTGGGAGCGCGAGATTTCGGCGGTCGCCGCATCTTCCATCGAGTTGTGTATCGGCACGCATCCGTTGCCGGCCAGCCAGGCGCCCAGGTAATGGATGCCGACGTTGACGTTCAGTCGCAAGCCGGCTTCGGTGATCGGTCCTGCCGGGCTGAAATCGAGGAGGTCACGGGCGCCGATGTTGACATCGTCTCGTTGCCGCGCAGTCTGGTTGGGTGTTGCCATGACCGAATCAAATTCGCCTTTGGCAATCGTGACCAGGCCCGGACGCGCCACCCAGGTACCGTCATAGCCGTCCGATGCCTCGCGCTGCTTGTCTGCCCGCACCCGCGCCATCGCCGCTTCATTGGCGGCCGGGTCGTCGTGGATCGGAATTTGCGCCGCCATGCCGCCGATGGCGAAGGCACCGCGCCGATGGCAGGTTTTGACCAGCAACAGGCAGCAGGCGCGCATGAACGGCGCGGTCATCGTGACTTGTGCTCGATCGGCGAGACAAAAATCCTGACTTGCACGCAATTTTTTGATCACCGAAAAAATGTAGCCCCGGCGACCGGCATTGAGTCCGGCACTGTGTTCCTTCATTTCATACAGTATCTCGTCCATTTCGAAAGCCGCGAGCAGGGTTTCGACCAGACAGGTCGCCTTGATGGTGCCGCGTGCGATTCCGAGTTCATCCTGCGCAAGGCAGAATATGTCGTTCCACAGGCGGGCTTCGTGGTGCGATTCGAGCTTCGGCAGATAATAATACGGCCCACTGCCGCGTTCGATCAATTTGCGCGCATTGTGGAAAAGGTACAGCGCGAAGTCGAAGATAGCGCCGGAACACGGCTTGCCATCGATGAAGACGTGCTTCTCGTCAAGATGCCAGCCGCGCGGGCGGACCATCAGGGTCGCGGTCTTTTCGTTCAGGCGGTATCGCTTGCCGCCTTCGCCGGTGAAACACAGGGTACCGCGGGCCGCTTCGCGCAGGTTGATTTGCCCGGTAACTTGATTGGCCCAGGTGGGAGTATTGGAATCTTCGAAATCGGCCATGAAAGTGCTGGCGCCGGAGTTGAGCGCATTGATCACCATCTTGCGGTCGACCGGCCCGGTGATTTCGACGCGCCGATCCTGCAGGTCGGGCGGACAGACGCCAACCGACCAACTGTCGTCGGCACGAATGTGGGTGGTTTCCGGCAGGAAGTCCGGCAAGTGACCCGCATCCAGCGCGACCTGACGCCTGGCACGCGCCTTGAGCAGGTCCTCGCGTCGTTGGCCGAAACCTCGTTGCAGGAAGGCCACGAAGGTCATCGCCTCCGGCGACAGAATGCTTGCGTATTCGGGCGGGATGGGCGCCCTGATCTCGATCCCCGGGGCAATGGTGGTGGCTGGTGCATTCATCGGCTTGATCTTTCGGCTTTGTGCAATCGGAACCTCTCGCGGGATTCGAGTGACCGATGCCGCTGCTTAAGGAAACGCCTGCGGAGCGCGCAAATTGTCGCCCGGCGACGCCATGAATTCAAGGCGCCAGCGCGGCGCCGGCGGCTAGCGCGAACGTGTCGGCGAGCATCTGGTAAGACGCCAGTCGGGCACGATAATCGGGCGCCACCGTCAGCACGACGATTTCGTCGGCGCCATGCAATTGCGCAAGTTCGGCGATACGGTCGGCCACCAGGTCCGCGGTGCCGATGATGGCCCGCGGCCGTTCCCGCTCGATCACCAGGCGGTCGCGTTCGCTCAGGTGGGCCATGCGCCCACGCGCTTCCTCGACGCTGGGAATCGGCGCGTTGATGCCGTAGGCCATCTGCAGGCGCCGCGTATCGACCGCCAGCGCCATGTCGTCGGCTTCGCGTTGCGTCCGCCCGCAAATGCAGAAGACCGCGAGAGCGGTCCAGGCACCTGCGCTGACGGCGCCAGGCGATTGGCGGGCGCCGGCCGAGGGCCTGAAATTTTCGCGATAGGCTAGGGCGACGGCTTGGCCGTCATACGCGTTGATGAAGTGTGCGAAGGCGAAACGCAAGCCCAAATGTGCGGCGAGCGCGCCCCCATAGTCTGACGAACCGAGGATCCAGACCTGCGGCGCGGTGCCGATCTGCGGCTGCAGCGCCACCTCCGCATGTGGATGCTCGGCCGGCAGCGAGCCGTCCAGAAGCGCTACCAGTTCCATCACCTGCTGGGCGAAGAATTCCGCACCGTTATAGCTGCCACCGGTGGTCGAGCCGACTATCGCGCGCGCGGTTTGCATGTCGCCGCCTGGCGCGCGGCCGATTCCCAGATCGATGCGGCCGGGGAACAGCGCTTCGAGCATGCGGAACTGCTCGGCGACCTTGAACGGCGAGTAATACGGCAACAGGATGCCGCCAGTGCCGATGCGAATCCGGCGGGTCAGGCTGCCGATATGCGCCAGCAGGATCTCCGGACACGGGTCCGCCAGACTCAGCAGTCCGTGGTGCTCGGCCAGCCAATAGCGCGAATAACCAAGGTCTTCCGCCGCCTGGGCCAGATCGAGGGTGGCGGCGAGCGCATCAGCGGCGCTGTGCCCGCTGACGATGGGCGACTGGTCGAGAATCGACAACTGCATATTATCGATCATCACCCAAAATATGACAGGCTCACCAGCGGCATGCTTTTGTCATGAATCTTGCAATTCTCAATAACGTGGCCGTGGCTCAGGCGTCCAGCAGAGTGGCGATATGCGCAACGATGTCACGTGCCAGTTCGATTTTCGACGCGCGCGGCAGCGGATGGCGGCCATTGTCGTCAATCAAGGTGATCTGGTTGTCATCGCGGCCAAAGGCGTCCTGTGCGCGATTGGCCACCAGCAACGGAATTCCCTTGCGTTTGCGCTTGGCCTCGGCGTTCTCAAGTACATCGTGGCTTTCAGCGGCAAAACCGACGCAAAACGGTGGCTGCGGCCGTTGTGCCACCCATTTGAGGATGTCCGGGTTTTCGGCCAGTTCAAGGGAAAGGCCGGGATGGCGCTCGGTCTTCTTCAACTTGCGCTCGCTGTACTCCTTGACGTAGTAGTCGGCGACCGCCGCCACCGCGATGAACACATCGTGATGGTGCACCCGCGACTCGACGGCCTTGAACATTTCACGCGCGCTGCGGACATCGATGCGCCGCACGCCGGCCGGCGCCGGAAGCGCAGTCGGACCGGAAACCAGGCAGACATCGGCACCGGCGTCGGCTGCCGCCTGTGCGACTGCGTAACCCATCTTGCCACTCGACGTATTGGTAATCACCCGCACCGGATCGATCGGCTCCTCGGTGGGCCCGGCGGTGATCAGGACCCGACGGCCGCGCAACAGTTTGGGTGCCGTGAGCGCGGCGATGTACGGAAAAATGTCGGCCGCTTCCAGCATGCGTCCGTCGCCAACTTCGCCGCAGGCCTGATCGCCCCGACCCGGCCCCAGAATGGCGATCCCGTCGTCGCGCAGGCGCGTCAGGTTGCGTTGCGTGGGCAACTGCATCCACATCTCGACATTCATAGCCGGCGCGATCAACAATGGGCAGTTGGCAGGCCGCGCCAGCACAAGGGTCGTCAGAAGATCATCCGCCAGTCCGTTGGCTATGTGTGCCACGCAATTGGCGGTGGCCGGAGCAATCACGATACCGGCCGCGCCGCGGCTGAGCTCGATATGCGCCATGCCCTTGGGGTCCCGCGCGTCCCACGGATCAGTCCATACCGGTCGGCCCGAGAGGGCCTGGAAGGTTGCCGGCTTCACAAACCCGGTGGCAGCTTCTGACATCACCACATCGACGGCGAAGCCCGCCTTGACGCACAGGCGGACCAGTTCGCAGCTCTTGTAGGCGGCGATACCGCCGGTAATGCCAAGGACAATGCGTTTTTCCATCGGTAGCGGTGTGAGGTGGTGAGGCTGGCGATGTTGCGGGCGTTCGCGGGACCGGCCATAGGAGTCCGGCCTGAACGCCGGCGGATTCGCAGTGTACGGGAAGCCGATGCGCTATGCCGTGCCGCCTGGCCGCGGCCGGAAGCTGTCGATAATCAGCAATCCGGCGCCCAGGGTAATGGCTGAATCGGCCAGGTTGAAGGCCCAGAAATGCCAGCCCGCAACGTGGAAGTCGAGAAAATCGATGACATGGCCATGCAGGACACGATCGACAAGGTTGCCAACGGCTCCAGCGGCGATCGCCGCGAGGCCCCAGCAGAACAGCAATTCCTGCCGATGGCGGCGCATCATCCACACGATCACCATCATTGCCAACGCGGTGATCGTGATGAAGAATTCGCGCTGCCATCCGGATGCGCCGGACAGAAAGCTGAAAGCGGCGCCCTTGTTGTGGACCAGCACCAGATTGAAAAACGGCGCGACCGCGACCGCCTCCCCGTAATGCAGCGCCGCGCTGACGGCCGCCTTGCTCCACTGGTCAAGCGCCACCACAATGGTCGCGAGCGTTGCGGCCAGTCGCCAGTTGAACACCGCGGTCTTCACGCGAAGCGGCGCGCTTCGCCTGCGCCATGGAGATTGGTGACGCAACGGCCGCAAATGCCCGGATGGTCGGCGTGGCTGCCGACGTCTTCGCGATAGTGCCAGCAGCGCTCGCATTTGGCGGCCGCGCTGGCGCTGGCGACAATCCGGGTTTCTGCGCCAAGCTCCGTGCCACGCACCACTGCTTTGGAGGTGATCAGCACAAAGCGCAGTTCATCGCCCAGCGACTCTAGCAGTGCCAGCCGGTCGCCACTGGCGACGATTTCGACCTCGGCCTGCAGCGATGAGCCAATCGACTTGGTGGCCCGCGCATCTTCCAGCACCTTCTGGACGTCCGAGCGGGCCGCGCGCAGTGCGGACCATTTGGCGATCAGTGACTCGTGCTTGTCGATTGACGGATACACGTGGTAGGTGGTGGTGAAGATCGACGGCGAATCGGGCTCGATGATGCTCCAGGCTTCTTCGGCGGTGAACGAGAGCACCGGTGCCATCAGTCGCAACAATCCATGCGTGATGTGCCACAAGGCGTTTTGCGCCGATCGCCGCGGGATGCTGGCACGACTGGTGGTGTAGAGGCGGTCCTTGAGAATGTCAAGATAGAACCCGCCGAGATCCTCCGAACAAAAAGTCTGCAGTTTCGGGATCGCGGAATGGAATTCGTAGCGCGCATAGTCTTCCAGAACACCGGCCTGGAACTCGGCGGCCCGCGCGACCGCGTAGCGGTCGATCTCCAGCCATTGCGACGTTGGTACGGCATCGCGCTGCGGGTCGAAATCGCTGGTATTGGCGAGCAGGAAGCGCAGCGTGTTGCGGATCCGCCGATATGATTCGACCACCCGTTTCAGGATCTCGTCGGAGATCGACAATTCTCCCGAGTAGTCGGTCGAGGCCGTCCACAGCCGCAGGATCTCCGCGCCCAGCGTGTCGCTCACCTTTTGCGGTGCTATCACGTTGCCGACCGACTTGCTCATCTTCCGGCCCTGTCCATCGACCACGAAGCCGTGGGTGAGCAGACTGTCATAAGGCGCGCGGCCGTTGACCATGCAGGAGACCAGCAGGGATGAATGGAACCATCCACGATGCTGGTCGCTGCCTTCAAGATACAGATCGGCAGGGAAGCGGCATTGCGGGCCATGCGATCCCATACCGTTGGATTCGCCGTCCGGGCCGCCCATCACGGTTTGAAACGTTGATCCGGAGTCAAACCAGACATCGAGCGTGTCCTTGATCTTCAGGTAGTCCCTGGTGTCGTTGATCCCGATACTGGCGGCAAGGGTGTCAATGTCCACGGTTTGCCAGGCTTCGATGCCGCCCAACTCGACGCCGCGCGCCACGGCCTCGAGCAATTCCGGGGTTCGCGGATGCAATTGGTTGGTCTCGCGGTGCACCAGGAACGGCATCGGCACGCCCCATTGACGCTGGCGTGAAAGAGTCCAGTCGGGACGGTTGGCGATCATGCTGGCAAGCCGCTGTTTGCCCCAGGCCGGGAAGAAGCGGGTTGCCTCGACCGCGCGCAAGGCTGTCTCGCGCAGTGATTCAGGGGGACGTGCGGCGCCATAACCGGGTGGCGTATCCATCGCGGCGAACCACTGGGTGGAGGCGCGATAGATGATCGGCGTCTTGTGGCGCCAGCAGTGCATGTAGCTGTGCAGGTTCGCCTCCTGCTTGAGCAAGGCGCCGGCGGCGTCGAGGGCGGCGACGATTTTCGGATTGGCGTCCCAGATTGACAGTCCGCCGAACAATGGCAACCAGTCAAGGTACTTGCCGTCAGCCGCAACCGGGGTCAGGATGGCGTCATCGGCCATGCCTTGCGACTTGCAGGATATGAAGTCTTCAACGCCGTAGGCAGGCGCCGAATGGACGATGCCGGTGCCGGTATCGAGGGTCACGTACTGGCCCGGATAGACCGGCGAGGTACGCGCATAGCCGGGGTCGCAGGACGCCAGCGGGTGACGAAATTCGAGGCCGGCCAGCGCGGCGCCGTTGGTCGCCGCGATCAACCGGACGTCGGTGCCGGCAATGGCCCAACGTTCCATATTTGCCTTGATCCGGTCTTGGGCGAGAATCAACAGGCCTTTTGGCGTGTCGACCAGCGCATACGTGAACTCGGGATTCACGTTCAATGCCTGGTTGGCAGGAATGGTCCACGGCGTGGTGGTCCAGATGACGATGAATCCGGTTTCGCTGGGCAGGGCCGCGAGACCAAATGCGGCGGCGATGGCACCGGGGTCGTCAAACGGGAAGGCAACGTCGATGGCGACATCCTTCCGGTCGGCGTATTCGACTTCGGCCTCGGCCAAGGCCGATTGGCAATCGAAACACCAGTTGACCGGTTTCAGTCCTCTATAGACATAGCCCTTTTCGAGGATGCGGCCGAGCACGCGAATCTCGTCAGCCTCGTTCTTGAAAGCCATCGTCTGATACGGATTGTCCCACTCGCCTTGCACGCCGAGACGCATGAAGTCCGCTTTCTGGCGCTCGATCTGGTTGCCGGCGTAAGCGCGAGCGAGGCTCTGGGTCTTCTCGACAGCAAGGTGCTTGCCGTGCTGCTTTTCGATCTCGCGCTCGATCGGCATGCCGTGACAATCCCAGCCCGGCACGTAGGGGGCATCGAAACCGGCCATGTTCTTCGACTTTACGATGACATCCTTGAGGATCTTGTTGACCGCGTGGCCAATGTGGATGTCACCGTTGGCATATGGCGGACCATCATGCAGGATGAATTTCGGGCGACCTTTCGAGGCCGCGCGGATCGCGCCATACGCGTTCTTCTTCTGCCACTGCGCGACCCACAGGGGTTCTCGCCTGGCCAGATCCCCGCGCATCGGGAAGGGTGTATCGGGAAGGTTCAGCGTGCTCTTGTAATCAGCCATTCTCTTTTCCAGATCCTCGAATTCAATTCATGCCTGCGCAATACGTCGCGCAAAATACTGGCGGGCCTGCTCGGCATCCCTGTCCATTT
>JANPGJ010000564.1:0-2408 GCA_031423955.1 Burkholderiales bacterium | reverse complement strand
CCGGCTTTCGCGACCTGCTCCAGGATCGGCAGCAGTTCACGGATGTTCGAGATCTTCTTGTCGTGCAGAAGAATGAACGGGTTGTCGAGGTTGGCTTGCTGCTTGTCGGGGTTGTTGATGAAGTAGGGCGACAGGTAGCCGCGGTCGAACTGCATGCCTTCGACGACTTCGAGTTCGTCATCCAGGCTCTTGCCGTCTTCAACGGTGATCACGCCTTCCTTGCCGACCTTGTCCATGGCTTCGGCGATGCGCTGGCCGACGGACTCGTCCGAGTTCGCCGAGATCGCGCCGACCTGGGCGATTTCCTTGCTGGTGGTGGTGGGCTTGGAGATTTTCTTCAGTTCGGCGGTGATCGCGATCACTGCCTTGTCGATGCCGCGCTTGAGGTCCATCGGGTTCATGCCGGCGGCCACCGACTTCAGGCCTTCACGCACGATGGCTTGCGCCAGCACGGTCGCGGTGGTGGTGCCGTCACCGGCGACGTCGGAGGTCTTGGAAGCGACTTCCTTGACCATCTGCGCGCCCATGTTCTCGAACTTGTCCTTCAGTTCGATTTCCTTGGCGACCGAGACGCCGTCCTTGGTGACGGTGGGGGCGCCGAAGGAGCGCTCGAGCACCACGTTGCGGCCTTTCGGACCGAGGGTGACTTTGACCGCATCGGCCAGGATGTTCAAGCCGTTCAACATCTTGTGGCGCGCGTTCTCGTGGAACAGTACTTGTTTGGCTGCCATGTCTAATGACTCCTATTGCTATTGGGTTACCGAAAAACGGATGATTGAGGGCTGGTTCAAGCCAGAACGCCGAGGATGTCTTCCTCTCGCAGTACCAGGATTTCGTCGCCGTCGATCTTGACGGTGGAACCGGCGTACTTGCCGAACAGGATGCGATCGCCGGCCTTGACGTCCGGAGCGATCAGCTTGCCGTCGTCGCCGCGCTTGCCGGGGCCAACAGCAATGACTTCACCTTGATCGGGCTTTTCGGCTGCATTGTCAGGAATGACGATGCCGGAAGCGGTCTTGGTCTCGTTTTCCAAGCGCTTCACAACCACGCGGTCATGCAAAGGGCGGATCTTCAAAGCCATTCTAAACTCCTTTAAAAACAATAAGTTGTCCACATATGCCCAGCATTGGGCGAGGGGACTTTGGTTTCATGATTCGCATCTGCCAGGCGCGGCTTGGGGTTTTTCCTCGCCGACCGGCCTGACACGTGATGCGATTGTTAGCACTCAATGCCAACGAGTGCTAATTATAGGATCGATTCTCCAGAAATCAAGCCACATTCAAGAAAATCTGCGCCGAACCGTTAGGCCATTTGTGGCTGCGCGAAAAAAGAATTCGCGCATCCATATCCAATTTGCTCGCGTGATTTGTTGCCTAATCCGGATCGAACATGACCAACGAACCACTCAACGGCGCACCCGCTACCGGCCGGACGCCATCAGCCAGGCGTGAATTCGGCGCCGGCGTGAATGTATTCCGTGATGCGTGGGAATACCGGATTACCGCGGCGGGTGCCGAGCGCCTGGCAGCCCGCACCGGCGCTTCGCCGGCGTTTCTCGGGATCCTCGCAATCGTCAGTGCCACGTCGGTCACGTTTGGCCATATCGCGCTGGCAACCCCGCATATCGATGGCGATGACCTGGAACTTTTCCTTTCGACCATGTGCGAAATGGGATTGCTGGCCCCAGTGGAGGAAGAAGCCGCGCCGCCGGGCCCGCTGGCGGGCGATGCGTTGCCGCACGCCCGACCGCAGGCTGAGGCGGCTGACCACATCGCGACCGACAGCGCGTTGCCGGTGGCGCTGCTGGTGCACGCGGAAGCGCGGGTGCGGGCCAACTGGCGCCGGCTCCTGGCTGGGCGCGGTTACGAGTTGCTCGAAGGTTCGGAACTGGCGGTGGTTGAACGCCTGATTCGCGAGCGTCGCCCGGCCTGGGTTGTGTTGGGGCTCGATGGTGAAGACTTTGACGGTTTGCACCTGTTGCGCGCACTCAAGCGGCCGCGCGCACCGCGCTTTTCACGCGTCTGTCTGGTGGTGCCGCGCGGCCGGGTTCTGGAAGCCGATGCTGCCGAAACCGCGGCACGCGCGGACGCCAGCGTGACATCCGGCAGCGACATCGTGCGCGCCTTGTGCGGTGGCGGAGCCATCGGCGAGCCGGAAGCCGCTGTGCTCCCCGCGGTGGCACAGCATGAGGCGCAAGTGGCGCTGCCGCCGCCTCCGGGCGCGACGCCGGCTGCGATTGCACCGCGCCAGGCGCAGGCCGCGACCCAGGGGACGAAAAGCGCCACCGCGCCCGCCGCTGCCGGCAAACCGGCAGCGGCGCCGGCGAACCCGCCGGTAAGGATGAATCACCTGTATGGAGACGCGTTCAAAAATGGCAGCTTCGAGTCCGACCAAGCGAGCGACCTCGA
>JANPGJ010000563.1:0-3211 GCA_031423955.1 Burkholderiales bacterium | reverse complement strand
CTCGAACTCCGCATGATTGATGTTGATGCCGCGCACCTTGAAAAACCCCAGGGTGCGGTGTGCGTGCTTGAGGAGCGGAAAGACGGAAAACGGATTGGCTGCGTCAGGCACGGCAGCGCGTATGGTTACGAGATCGCCTGAATTCCAGCGCAGGAATGGCGTGACGTTGTTGGTGAACATCGGCGTGACCACCAGCACGCCGACCTCTCCTTCGGCCACCGGCTGGTAAGTGGCGGGGTCGAGCACTTCGATGAAAAACAAGTCGGTCCAGACCCGGAATCCCTGGCCGGGGCCATCCATGTCTTCACAGCCCATCATGCCGGCCTCGGTCATGCCGAAGGTGTCGCGCACGCGCGCACCCCAGGTGCGTTCCAGCTTGGCGCGCTTGGCGTCCGACAGTGGTTCGGCCGAGCACATGATGGTCGTGATGCTGCTGCCGGCCAGGCTCAGGCCTTGCGCGTCGGCCAGGTTGGCCAGGTGCAGGCCGTAGCTGGACATGCCCATCCACACAGTCGGGCGCAGGCGTTCGATCAGTTCCAGTTGCAAGCCGGAAGGCGTGGTGGTGCCGGCGCCGGCCCAATTGACGGCGAGGCCCCAGGTCTGGGCGCTGCGCGCGAGCATTTGGCCAACCGGGTGAATCCCCAAGGGGAACGAACAGTGCGCGCGTTCACCCGGTGCGAGACCCAGGCAGTCGTAAAGGCGGCCAAAGCTGACCAACGCATGACGCATGTCTTCCTGGTTGCGCGGATAGAACAGCGGGCGCCCGGTGGAACCGCCGGAGCGCCAGAATTCACTCACGTCAGTAGCCGGCAGACAAAACTCGTCATAGAACTGCGCGTCGGTCAAGGTGCGCAGCATGTCCTTGTCAAGAATCGGCAACTTCGCCCACTCGGCCGGGTCGTTCAGGCGAGCCAGGTCGACATGCGCAAGTTGGTCCTTGAAGTAGGGAGCGCGCCGCGCCTGTTCGACGGCGCGGCGCTTGCCGGCGCTCTGGATCGCGGCAATCTCATCGCTGGTCGCCGGCAACGGGCGGCGCATTGCGGGTCTCATGGCTTGGCGCCAATCCAGCGCTGTTGCTGGGCGTACGCGCCGCTGTCGCCCGTGGCCTCGGCCGCCGCGACCGCCGCCAGTCTGGCGGTTTTCTCAGGCGTTGCTTCCGGAATATGGTCGAGCGCGTCCTTGAGCATGGCTTCATAGTCGGCGCCCACCGGGCACACGTCGGCACAGCGCCGGCAGCCAGTCACCACGCCCGAACCGCGCAAAATGCTTTGCCACAGGTTGAACTGGGTTTCCGAGCGCAGCTTTTCCTTTTTGCGCGCCGGGTCCGGCTCTTCGATGATGTCGATCACGTGGCTGGCCAGTTGCGCGAAGCCGTGCGGCGAACGATGGGTGTCGCAGGCCGGCCAGTCGCGCGCCCAGTGGCGCACCGCATCGGCCGGGCATACCGTCAGGCAGCGGCCGCAGGCCGGCCCTTGGCACAAGGCCTTTTGCATCGGCGCATCACATTCGACGTCGAGCGAACACAGCACTGCTGTCAGCACCACGCGCGGGCCGTACTCGGGGGTCAGCAGTTGCAGGTTGAGCCCGAGCGTGCCCAAGCCGGCTTCGACCGCCGCATGCGGCAACGAGAGGATGGTGGTCTGGTGCTGCGACGGATCATCCTGGTAGCGCCACGGATCGACATGCGAAGGCGGGATGATGATCGCCGGGTAGCCCTGATCCTCCAGCCAGTACACCAGGTTGAGCGAGGTCTCCTCGATCATGGTGAGCGCCAGTTCATCGTTGTAATACTTGTGGCGATCGCTCCAGCCGGGAATCCGCGCCACCCCGCTGTTGAGGCGCTTGGCCAGCACGATCACCCGACCGCCGTCAAGCTCGGTGATGTCCGATGGCCGGCGCGGATCGGCCGGGTCCGGCGGGTGCATCTCCAGCGCGGCACCATCGGCGATGCCCACCAGCGAGGCGCCGAGTTCACGCGCCTTCGCCTTGACCTGCGCCGCGGTGAGCGGCGTTCGGGTGATGGCGACCATCAGATCTTCTCCCCTGGTTGCGCGGCGGCGTCGGCGACCGCCGCCTCGCGCTCGCGCTGCGCCTGCTTGAATGCCTGCAACTGTTTCGCCACCATGCCCTGATAGCCTTCTTCACCGACCCAGCGGCGGTTCCAGTCCGACAAGCCCGGCAGGTCGTTCGCGCCGCCGTCGTGCGCGACGCGTGCGGCCTTGTACTTTTTGGCTAGCGTGACCTTTTCCGGCGTCTTCTCCGGAATCACTTTTTGCGCATCGGCCAGATGGGCGTGGTAGTCATTGCCGACCGGGCACACCGCCAGGCAGCGCGGGCAATCACCGAACGAGCCAACCACCCGCAACAGGCCCTGCCAGAAGCCGAACAGGTCGCGTGAGACCACCATCCCTTTCTTCGCGGCATGGTCGGCATCGATGAACTTCTCGAAAAACTTGGCGATCTGGCCGAAGCCGAATTCCTGGGCCTCAGTGGCGCAGGCGCGCTTGTCGATGCCCCACTGCAGGACGGCATCAGCCGGGCAGGCGTGCAGGCAACGGCTGCAGGATTCACCGATGCATACCTGCTCGGTGATGCGCGCATCCGGCTCGAGTTCAAGCTCGGTAAGAATGCCGGTCAGGTAAATGCGCGGCCCGAATTCCGGGGTGAGGATGTTGACTTCCAGTCCCAGGGTTCCCAGCCCGGCCTCGACGCCAAGGTGGCGGGTGGAGAGCCGGCCGTAACTCGCGCGCTTGTAGGTCCATTCGGTTTCCTGTGCCGCGGTCACCAGGCTCGGATGCCCGGCCTCCTCCAATTCATCGGCCAGCCGATAGGCCACTTTGTCCATCTTGCGCAGCACCAGCATGTCCATGTACTGCACCGGAATGTTGCTCTTGCAGCGAAACGCCCCGGTGGGAATCCGCTGCACCAGCACGATCACGCTCTTGCACCAGGGCGAGATGCGTTCCGGCGTCTGCGGCCAGCGCGGGTCGGGTGGAAAGGCGTTGAGGGTGGCGGCGCTGGCGATGCCGACCAGGTCGGCGCCCAGGGCGAGCGCACGAGCCTTCACGTGTGCTGCGGTCATCGCGATGGCGCGTGGGTTTGCGGACATCGCATAAGTGTACGCGGGCACCTCGTATTTGCGTGCAAGCCGGTGTTTCGGGCCGGAACTTTGTTAAAGTCCGCGTCACGCCCGGGCCACCCCTGCCCCGCC
>JANPGJ010000562.1:0-6122 GCA_031423955.1 Burkholderiales bacterium | reverse complement strand
AGCTGATCGACTTGATCGAGGAACTGCGACGCGATCTGCCCAATGTGAAGGACCGGCACGATGCGGGGGCCGCGGTCCTGCAACAGGCGATGAGCCCGGAAGCGGTGCTGGCCGCGTTGGACGAGAAGGTGACCGCGCCGGACGGCTCGACCTCGACCCTGGGGAAAACCGAAGTCTAGGGAAACACTGAATCAGTCCGCAGGTTGATAAAGCCGCTTGTGCAACCAGTTGAATTGAAAAGAACTTCCGTTCGATAGCCTGCATGCCAGGGACTTATTCGGTGTTTTCCCAGGCTATTGGTCGCGACCCCGGTGCGCACTGTCTGACGGCGGCGCTTTCTCGAAAGCCTATCTGGTGGCCGACTTCCCGGGCGACCGCGCCGCTTGCGGCGCTGCCGGCGCGCTGCGCTGGCGGCTGACCAGCTTGCCGTTGCCCGCATCGATGTGCACCGAACGGGTCTCGTCGGCGCTGCGAATGTTGAAGGTATACACCAGGCAGGCATGCTCGATCACCAGATCGCCGGGCGGCACAAGTTCCGACGGCCGGCGATTACTCGCCAGCGCCGCCTTCGCGGCATCGTCGTACGAGACATTGACGCGAGCCATCAGGTTGGCGACGGTGGAATCCGGGCCGGTGCGAATGCTGCACACCCATGGGTCGCGCGGCGTCGCACCCGCGAACAGCAGCATCAATGCAAGGCCGAGTTCAGTCATGTCAGGCTACCCGATATCGAGCTTCGTCGAAGCTGATGAAAATTAGGTCAATCCGGCCGTCCTGTCGGTTCGGTAGCCCACATGCTCTGCGCCCTTTCAGGCTAGTCCGCCCAATGCCGCGGCGGCACTGCGCTCGACCGCGACACCGTCCGTCACCAGCATCTGCAGGTGGCGATATGCGCGGCAGCGCACGGACCGCAGCGGCCTGGTTGACCAGACTCGGAAGCGAGCGGATTGGGTGGATTTGACGTTGGTGCACGCGATGGAGCGCCAGATGAAGATACTGATGGTTCTGAACTTGCGCGATCGAACCGGCAGCGATGCGCCGGACGGCGGCATTCCGCTGCGCGAATTTGTGATTCCCTACTTTTTTCTCAGGGATGTCGGCGCCGAGGTCACGCTGGCCGCAAGAGTTGAAGCGCGGCCGCCGCCGGCCGCCAGGTTCGCCGATAGCGCAAGTCGAACCGATGCGGAACGGCGCTTCACGCAAGACGCCGACGCGACCGCTGCGCTGGCGGGAATGCGGAAACTTGGAAACGTTTCCACCGCGGACTTCGATGCCGTGTTCTATCCCGCCGGCGATCCAGCCCGCTGGGAGTGGCGCACCGAGCATTGAAACAGTGAATTCGATCCGCCGCACCTGCTGCGGATCAAACCAGGCACGCGCAATGA
The DNA here is from genome assembly GCA_031423955.1 of Burkholderiales bacterium. Lineage (GTDB taxonomy): Bacteria > Pseudomonadota > Gammaproteobacteria > Burkholderiales > JAEUOS01 > JAEUOS01. The sequence continues at coordinate 4,737 of JANPGJ010000562.1, read as the reverse complement.
CCAACAGCAGCACAGTCAATCGCAGGATCATCCTGCGCTCCCGTCCGCACGGCGCGCCCACGCCAGACAACTTCGCGCTTGAGGAAGTCGCCGTCACTGCACCGCAATCCGGGCAGGTGCTGTTGCGCACGCTTTATCTGTCGCTCGATCCGTACATGCGCGGGCGCATGAGTGACGGTCCCTCATACGCCGCGCCGGTGGCGCTTGGCAGCGTGATGGTGGGTGCCACGGTATCGCGCGTGGTGGCCACCGCACACACCGGTTTCGCCGCCGGCGACCTGGTGCTGGGCTACAGTGGCTGGCAGCACTATGCCTTGTCCGATGGCAATGGACTGACCAAGCTCGATGCCGGCATGACGCATCCATCGCGCGCGCTTGGCGCGCTCGGCATGCCGGCCTTCACCGCCTACATGGGCCTGCTCGACATCGGCATGCCAAAAGCCGGGGAAACCGTGGTGGTCGCCGCCGCCAGCGGTGCGGTCGGCTCGGTGGTCGGCCAGATCGCGCGCCTTGAAGGCTGCCGCGTGGTCGGCATCGCCGGTGGCGACGACAAGTGTCGCTATGTGACCAGTGAACTTGGTTTTGACGCCTGCATCGACCGGCGTGGCGCCGATCTGCCGGGGCGGCTGGCGGCGGCCTGCCCGCAGGGCATCGACGTGTATTTCGAGAATGTTGGCGGCGCCGTGTTCGACGCCGTGTTGCCGCTCCTGAACACCCGCGCACGGGTGCCGCTGTGCGGCCTGATCGCGCACTACAACGATGTCGGTCCGCCACCCGGGCCGGACCGCCTGGGCCTCCTGACGAGCACCCTTCTGGCCAGGCGCATCAGGATGCAGGGTTTCATCATCTTCGATGACTACGGCGCGCGCTTTGGCGAGTTCCAGGCAGCGATGAGCGCCTGGCTTGCCGCGGGCAAGATCAAGTTCCGCGAGCAGGTGGTCGATGGCCTTGAGTACGCACCGATGGCATTCATCGGCATGTTGCAGGGCGAAAATTTCGGCAAGCTGGTGATCCGGGTACCGCACGACCAGCCGTCGCGCGCCCCGCCGGAATGAGACTGTTGCGCCTGCCCGACGCCGCCCCGCCGGCCAACCGGGTGCTCGCGCTGCTTCTCGTTGTCTCGGCGGCGCTGGTCTGGGTTCTGCTGCCGTTCTACGGCGCCATCCTTTGGGGCGCGATCATCGCCTTGCTGTTCGCGCCGCTGAACCGCCGCCTGTTGCTTGGCCTGCAAGGCCGGCGCCGGCTGGCCGCATTCATCACCTTGTTGGTGGCGCTGGTCATCGTGATCGTGCCGCTGGTGCTGCTGACCGCCTCGCTGGCGCGCGAGGCGGCGCTGGTGTATCAGCGCCTGCAGTCGGGTGAACTGCAATTGGCGCGCTACTTTCACGGCCTGTTCGATGGGTTGCCGCGCTGGGTCACGGCGCTGCTGGAGCGCTTCGGCCTGGGCGACTTCGATACGTTGCAGCAAAGACTGGCGAGCGCGCTGTCGCAGGCCAGCAAGCTGATCGCCGCGCAAGCATTGGCGCTTGGCCAAAACACGTTCGAGTTCATCGTCGGCCTGTTCGTCACGCTGTATCTGGCGTTTTTCCTGATTCTCGATGGCGAGAGCATTGGGCGCGCACTGCGCCGGGCGATTCCGCTGGCGCCCGAGCATCGGCAGGACCTGGTCGACAAGTTCACCACGGTGATCCGCGCCACCGTCAAGGGCAACCTGCTGGTGGCGGCGATCCAGGGCGCACTGGGCGGCCTGGCGTTCTGGTTTCTCGATATCACCGGCGCCTTGCTGTGGGCGGTCTTGATGGCGTTTCTGTCGCTGGTGCCGGCGGTCGGCGCCGGCGTGGTGTGGTTGCCGATGGCCTTGTACTTCCTGGCCACCGGCGCGATTTGGCAGGGGATTGCGCTGGCCGCCTGGGGCCTGCTGGTGATCGGGCTGATCGACAACCTGTTGCGGCCGATCCTGGTCGGCAAGGACACCCGCATGCCGGACTATGTGGTGATGATCACCACCCTGGGCGGCATGGCGGTGTTCGGCATCAACGGCTTCGTGCTGGGGCCGGTGATCGCGGCGATGTTCATCGCTGTGTGGGAGATCCACATCGGTAGCGCGACCGACGCTTCGCGGCGTTAATCGCGAGCGCGATCAGTGCCACCCTGAACCATGAAACCTGTCATGCCCGCACAAGCGGGCATCCAGCACCTTGCTCTTGAAGGGTTCCCGTTTGCACCGGAACGACACAGCGGGTTTGATTCACGTCAAGACAAACGCCGGCTCGCGACGGTGATTGCGAATCCATTGATTCCCGTCAACAGCAGTGCCGGCTGCCAGGGCATTGTCATCTGCCGAGATCCTCGATGGCGTCGACAATCATCCGGGTGCCGATCGCGATCATCAGGATATCGGTGGCTACCCGCACATAGCGGTAGCCTTGCGGCGGGATGCCGATCTGGAGCACCAGCGGGCGCGGTACTTCGTAATAGACGACATCGCGCGGCAAGGGCTGCCCGAGTTGCCATTTCTTCGCCTGGCCTGGCGGCATGCAGCCATTGTTTTTCTTCGCCAACCCTGGCGGACAGCGCCCACCACTGCTTTGTTTCGCATAGTAGTCACGCACATAGACGCGATGCCGTTCGCCAAATTGCTCGCGGCTGCCGGACGGGGCAGCATCCCTGTCGCGTCGGGCGCGTCCCTCGTCGTCGCGTTGCCCGCCCCCCGAATCGGCATTCGAGTTCTTGCCGCCCTTGCCGGAACCAGCCCAGGCCGGTTTGTCGGCCATCGCCGGACCTGGCGAGATTAGCCCGCCGATAAGCAGCACCGATGCGAATCTCATTTTCAGACTGACATTGTTCATTGGGGATTCCCATTCATGGCTTGCATTGATGGTGATTCAAATGATGGACCGCCCGGTCGCGCTTCCAGGTTTGTGTTGGCGAAGGTGGTGTTGTGAGAGCTCCAAGCGCAGGCGTTCGATCCGTAGAACCATATCAACGCCTACGGCAATCGCGCGGCAGCGAAGCCCATCTATGGCCCACCGGCGCGCGGCAATCAGCGATTCGCATCTGACAAGAAGTCGCCTGCAAACCGATTCGTATCCGGAGCATCCGAAACGAAATGCTCTTCGCGAGTCTCGGGAAGAATTTGAGCCTTGAGCATCTTGGACGCGACGGCGGCTTCCGCAGTCATGTGAAATCGAGTCTCCATACGTTGGCCAGTCTCGGCATTGATGTACGAATAGCGATGCTTGATAAGTATTTTCATATAAAAATTCTTTCAGGTAATCGTTTGTGTAGCGGTCGGGACAATCGGCATTTAGCCGCAGGTCCGCATCAGAGTCGGTGCGCCAGGACACATGTTCGGAACACGGGCTTGTCGCCTATCTTGCGTCGCCGCGGTGCGCACATGGGCGCCGACACCACGCGTCAGCTTGGGCGGTTCAAGGGGGCTGATCGGCTGCCGTTGATCGCGGCAGGTTCACGTGACGCTGCCGAACAGCGCGCCGACGCCGGCCGTCAAGCCCATCGCCAGCATGCCCCAGAACGCCACCCGCGACGCCGCCCGCAACACCGGGGCGCCGCCGGCGCGCGCCGCCAGGGCGCCCAAGGCGATCAGGAACAGCAGCGCAGTGGCGGCGATCACCGGCAGCAGCAGGGCGGCCGGGGTCACGATGGCGGTGACCAGCGGCAAGGCGGCGCCGACGGCGAAGGTCAGCGCCGAGGTGAACGCCGCCTGCACCGGATTGGCGGCGATGGCCGCTGAAATGCCCAGTTCGTCACGCGCGTGCGCCCCCAGCGCATCGTGCGCCATCAGTTGCTGCGCTACCTGCGTGGCAAGCGACGGACTGAGGCCGCGGCCGACATAGATGGCCGCAAGTTCCCGCAGTTCGGCCGCCGGTTGTTCCAGCTGTTCGACCCGCTCGCGCTGCAGATCCGCCTGTTCGGTATCGTATTGCGAGCGCACCGATACATACTCCCCGGCTGCCATCGACATCGCGCCGGCAACCAGGCCGGCGGCGCCGGCGACCAGCAGTTCGTGTCGGCCGGCACTGGCGGCGGCGACCCCGAGCATCAGGCTGGCGGTCGAGACGATGCCGTCATTGGCGCCGAGGACGGCGGCGCGCAACCAGCCGATGCGATCGGTGCGGTGTCGTTCAGGGTGTGAGGTGCGTGGCATGGCAGCAGGTAGGTGACGGGAAACGCGTCCGGGAAACGGCAGGCGGGAAGCGGGAAGCGGGAAGTGGGCGCGCCGCAACGGCCGGCACGACGGTGGCCGGCGCGACTACTGCCAGCCGAAGCGATGGATGTAGTAGCGTTTCATCAGGCTGACCAGTAGGCAATAGCCAAACAGAATCGCCGCCAGCCAGGGAAAGAACGCACCAGGCAGGGGCTGCAGTTTCAGAATCCCGGCCAACGGCCCCATCGGCAGGAATATGCCCACCGCCATGATCGCCACGCTCATCAGCAGCAGCGGCGCGGCGGCACGGCTTTCGATGAACGGCAGTTTGGGCGTGCGGATCAGGTGCACCACCAGGGTTTGCGTGATGAGGCCGACCACGAACCAGCCGGACTGGAACAAACCCTGTTCGGCTGCGGTATCGGCACCGAACACGCGCCACATCAGGGCAAAGGTACAGAGATCGAAGATTGAACTGATCGGCCCGAAGAACAGCATGAAGCGGCCGATGTCGGCCGGGTTCCACTTCAAGGGCTTGCGCACCAGCTCGGCGTCCACGTTGTCGAAGG
>JANPGJ010000561.1:0-1814 GCA_031423955.1 Burkholderiales bacterium | reverse complement strand
GACATCCCATCGCCATCGCCTCGAACGCCTTGATACGGGTTCCGCCGCCCACGAGCAGCGGGATCACGAAGGCATGGGCAGCGTGGACGTATGGCCGCACGTCGTCCACGAACCCCGTGAACTGCACGTTTCGATGATTGCGCGCCTGTGCCACCAGTGCCGCCGGCGGGTCGCGACCAACCACCACGAAGCGCGCCGCAGGCACTGCTGCAACCACCTGCGGCCAGATCTGATCGAGGAAGAACCGTACCCCGTCGATATTGGCGATCCAGTTCATCGAGCCGGTGAAGACCACGGTCGGTGGTGTCGCGGCAGCCACCGCAGGAGGCGCATCCCATGCAAAAAAGTCGAGGTCAACGCCGGTAGGGATGGCTCGTGCCCCTGATATGCCATAGTGTTCGCCGAAGTACTTCGCGTCACGTTCCGACACCGCGACCACTGCGGTGAACGCCGACAGTGCTTCCCGCTCAAAGCGCTGCATTTTCGCGTGCTGCGATTGCCACAACCGGCGTCTGACGAAGTCTGGCGCCTGCTCGGCATGCCGTCCGAAGATTTCGGCTTCGACATTGTGCGTGAAGCATACCGTCGCACAATGCATCGATTGGGGTCGCAACACCGCCGAATGCACGAAGTCGAACACAACGATGTCGATATCGTCGCGCCTCCCAAGCGCCTGCAGTGCCGCGGTACCAGCGGCGGTGCGATCGTTGGCGACGTTGACCGGCAGGCTACCGAGCAAATCGAACGCGCGCTGCCAGCGCGCGCGTGCGATCGCTGGCCGCCAGGGAATGAACTCATCACAAACCTGACCGATTTCGCGGCTCCAGCGCATCTGCTGTTCCGGGGTCGCGGGCCCGACCAGCACAATCTCGAACTTTCCGTCCTTCAGGCCACGCAGGATGTTGGTGCTGCGAATCTTGCCGCCGGCGTCGTTCGGAAACAAAAATACCGGCGAAACAAACGCCAGGCGCGGCCGTACCGCAGTCACCAGCAGATGCCCTCGTACTCGGCGCCCGGCACATTGCGCAAGTCGGCATAGCCGGAAAGATCAACGATGCGGCGGCTGCCGGCATTCGCAACGATCGCCTTACGGGTCTCGACGTCTGCATGGCCGATCACGATCACCTCGGCGCCCTGCAATACCGCCGCAGCTGAATCCTGCAGCAAGCGATCCAGATGCGGAATCTCGCGATCGATGAATTCCTTGTTTTTGCCGAGCAGGCGACTCAGTTTCACAAACGGATCGAAAATGGCCAATTCGAAACCTTTCCCGAGCAGCCGCTCCGCCAGCGCCACCAACGGTGAGTCACGCATATCGTCTGTGCCAGGCTTGAAGGCGAGCCCAAACAAGGCGATTTTGCGGCGGCCGTCGCGCGCGATCATTTCGTAGGCCCGTTTGATATGCGCCTCGTTGCTGTCAAGCAAGCTCGACAAGGCGGGAATCGGCACGTCCAGGCCGCGGGCCAGGGTAAGGAAGCCCTTGACCTCCTTGGGCAGGCATGACCCACCGAACGCGAATCCCGGCCGCAAGTACGCCGCCGAGATGTTGAGCTGCGTATCCTGACAAAAAATCCGCATCACTTCGCGCCCGTCCAGCCCGCAAGCCTTCAGGACCGAACCCGCCTCGTTGGCGAACACGATCTTTAGTGCATGGAACACATTGCACAGATACTTGACCGACTCGGCTACCTTGCAACTGGTGCGTACAAAAAGCCCTGGCAGGCCGGCATACATTTTCTCCATCGCCACATAGCCGGCTTCATCCAGACTGCCAATGACGGTTTGTGGCGGGTTGTGAAAATCCTTGACTGAAG
>JANPGJ010000560.1:0-21974 GCA_031423955.1 Burkholderiales bacterium | reverse complement strand
TGGCGCCTGCGAATATGGCTCGTGTTTGCGGCGCCGGCAATGGCGGCGCCGGCGGCATGAACACTTGCGCGGCTCCGCCTGCCGCGTCGCCGCGCTCGAACGCGTGCAAGGTCTCGCGCTGCCAGGCGGCGACCCCGCGCGCGAATACCAGCGCGCTCAAGGGAAAGAGGCCGAGGACCCGGGCGGTGTTCGAATAATCGTCCGGTACGCGCGCGCCGGCGACGATGGCACCCCGAGCGTCGGGCGATGCGAGATCGCGCGCAGCAAGGACCGCAGCGCAGCGTATGCCGCGTTCGAGCGCCGCCGCGGCATTGGTGACCTGCAGGGCCGGTAGTGCGGTCGGCGCAAGGTTCTGCAGTTCAACCGCCCGCGCTTCGCGGTCGAGTCGGCGCAGGTGCGCGATCCAGGCCGCGAAAGCGGCTTCGCTTCGGCTGGCGAGATTGGCCAACGAGGCCAGAAAGCGGTCCACCCGCAAATACGGGAAGCCGGCAATCCGCGCTGCCTCGCCGTCGCGAACGCCGTTGCGAACAACCGCTGAATCGAGTGCCGCGAACCAGCGTTCGCAGGCGCCCGGCGTGTCGAAGGTAGTCGCGTCGCCGACCGGCAGGCGAGTCGCGCAGCCGGTGGCCACCACGAGGCCGAAGAACAGGACGGCCAGCGCGCGTCGGTTCAATTCATTCTCCCGGCTTCACGCGCGGCGCCCGCGCCTGCGCGGCATGGCGGCGTTCGATTTCGGCGACCATGCCGAGAAACTGTTCGCCGATGCTGTCACGGATCAGCGGTACGCCGATCAAGTCAGGCAAACTGGTCTCCGGTTCGATCACGCCGGTCCAGTGCAGCACGAAGCGCTCCGCGCCATCGCCGGCCCGGACGATGCGATAGCCGCCTTCAAGTCGCCTGAGATTGCCCCTGATCAGCCGAACCGAGATTGCATCCGGTGGCTGATGCGCGGCTTCGACGGTCACGGTGATCGGGTAGCTGAAAAAGAGCAGGTGGGCCACCCCTTCCTGCTCGACCCGCGCGCTGTGCCCCAGCCATTGCACAACCCGGCTCTTGCGCATACCCGGAATGAAACCGGCCAGGTTGTCGTAGTCGGTCAGCACCTGCCAGATCAGCGCGTGCGCCGCGGTGACTGTCGCGCGGGCGCGAATTTCAACCCCGCCGCCGGCGGCGGCTCGCGCGCTGACCTCAACCTCGTCCGCGCCGTATGCCACGCCCGTGGCTAGAACCCAGCCCAGAATCGGCAACTGCCAGCGCAGACCGCGAGGCGCTGTGCGGGGCCGGCTCAGCATGTCGTGGTGACTGGCAGGTGGCGATGCGCGATCACTGCTAGAAGCGCAGCCCGACCGACAGGCGTGTCTGGTCGTCATTGCTGAAGTTGACCCGGGTATCGCGTGCCAGGCGGTAAAAAACATTGCGTTGATCCCAGGTGATCGACAACGCGTTGCCCGCGACCGGTTCGGCCCCGGCAACCGGACGGCCGCGCTTGACCGACACATCGACAGTCAGGCGTTGCTGGTCGGAGGGTGCATGGCGCCAAACCAGATGGATGACTTTTTGCCCGGTGGCCAGGCGGTTGTCCTGAACCGTGAAAAGCGTGAGATTGGAGTTGCGCAACAGTCGGGTACCGATGCCGAACACCTGCGAATCGTTGGGGTCGAAATTGAGATTGTAGTAATCGCGCAGGTTGGTGCGACCGACACCAAGCAGGCCATAGACGGCGCCACCGAACTGGGCGTTCAGCGAGCCGCCCGCAAAGCCGTGGCTGGCCAGTTGCAAGGAAGGGACCAGCTGCACGATGCCCAGTTGTGCCGTGTACTCGTAGCCGACGCGCGACTGCTCGAATTCGCTGGCGCGCCTGTAGTGGGCCAGCCAGAGCGCATGCGCACCGAGATTGCCGCGCAGATTGAGATCGACCGCGTCCTTCTGGCTGGTCGTCACGTAATACGACGGGGTCAGCTTGAACGCCCAGGCGGCGGGGCTGGCGGCTTCGGGCTCGCCGCGTGGCGCCGGGTCCGCATGCGCGGTAGCCGACAGGAAAAGCGAGCCCGACAGGAAGAGCGAGACGGCAATGCCGATGGCGGGAATCCGGACCTGTTTGACTCGCACGGCTTTCTCCGGTTCGGGTGCGGCCCAGGCAGACCGCGGGTGTCGCCAGACCGGCTTTCGATGGGCGGCGTGCGCCAAGGTAGCACGGCGGATGCCCTCGTGCTGCCCGCCGACCCGGCACATGAGGGATAATTTGGTTCACGCAGTCCGGTGGATGGTGAACCAGCGCGATGAACGATGTTGTCGGGCCCGATACGAATGCCAACCACGCGACGCTGGCGCAACAGCGTCGCGCACTGCGTGCCGGCATCGACCGCGCGAACGCCAGGATCCGGAGCCTGCCGGCCGCCGAGCAGAAGCGACTGTATGAGCAATCGCGCACGCAAAGCCCGACCCTGTTCGCCCTGCTGTATCGGCTGCAGGAGGATCCGTTCACCGATACCCTGGTGCGCGCGGCGGTCGAGCGCACGCGGCGTGCGCCGTCGGCGGCGGAGTTGACCCGCGCCACCGCGCGCAATTTCAACAGCGCCCTGCGTGCGGGCTTTGTTTCGTTCCGCGGCGCCGCGCAGTTCGTGTTGTCGCGGCTGCGCGAGGAGTTCGGCGACCACAATGCGCGGCGCGTCAAGCTAAGCGAACTGCAGCGCGGCTATCTGGCGGTGGCGGCACGTTCAAGGCTCAGCGGTCTCGAGCCCGCGGCGGCGGTGATGGCGGTCACGACGATCGAACAAGTTCGCGGCGGCGGGCCTGCGGCGCAAGCGCTGCCTGAAACTGGTGACCAGGCAGGTGAACTCGAGCGCGCGGCAACGCCAGGCGGGCGCGATGCCGCGGCCGGCGGCGTGCCGGGCGAAGATCATCTGCTTGCCACCGGGCTTCTCGCCGCCTGCCTGCACCTCGAGGCCGGTGTGCGCGATTTCCATGACTTCGCCGAGGCCATGGCCGCGGATCTGGGCGACGCGGTACGCCCCTACTTGCGGGTGTTCTATGAGGCAATACGCCATTTCCCGGGCATCGACCTGTCGGCAATGAAGTCACCGGTGGCCAGCGACGGCGGCTTCATGTTCGCCATGCAGTGATCCGGATCGGCCGATCGCGGCCTGTCAGCCGCCGGCGGGTCCCCGGTCCGTCCAACTGCTAGGCGATGGCGATGCCGACAGTAGCGCGCCATACGCCCGCCGCATCGCGAGCGAAGCGCGCGCCGGAATCGCAAAACGACTGCTCGCATGCCCTGCTGTTGCCATCGCCGTCGACCACGCGCAACGCCGGCCGCACGCCGGCTGTCGCGACGCTGGCCTCGATCAGAAAGCGGCCGTCGGCGTCGCTCCGTGATCGAGTGATCACCACGCCGCCTTGCACAAGCTCCACCGTTTGTGCCGCCAGCGGCGCCGCGTCGGCATCGGTGAGCCGCCCCGACAGCACCAACTCGCCGTCGTCAGCACCGGCTGATTGCCACGCCGTAGTCCGCGCTGACAACGCAGCGTTGCCGGCCAGCAGCGGTGTCGGCGCCAGCGCGCCTGCCGCTGCAGTCATCAGCAATCGCCTGCGCCGGATCGAAAACGCCTTGCCGCCCAAATTTGCCATCATGGTCTCCTCGCAATCAGTCGCGGCGCAGCCCGGAATATCGGCTCCGGGTCAGGTCTTCCGCACTGCCGAACCGCCAGCATACCGCGGGCCGGCGTGTATTGCGTGGATTGCCGCCGGCGGCCACTTGCCTTAGGATAGGCCTGATCGATTGACACCGATGGCGCCCCCGATTTGCCGCGTATCCGGATCGCGCCCGCTGCCTGGCGCCAGCCAGGGCACATTTGAACAACCACAACCAGGGAGAAGACCATGAAACTGCTGTGCTTCAACGACCACCGGGTCGGCGTGCTCAAGGGCGCGAACGTTGTCGACATCACCTCGGTGATCAGCAACATTCCGCATCATGGCCCGGGCGATCTGGTCAACCGCATGATCGAGCGTTTCACCGACGTGCGCGGGCGCATCGAAGCCGCGGTGGCCGCCGGCAGCGGATTGCCGGTCGCGCAGGTGAAGATCTTGCCGCCGCTGCCCAAGCCGGTGAATATCGAATGCATGGCGGTCAACTACATGGAAGACGGCACCCGCACCGCACCGGCGCCGATCAACGCCTTCCACAAGTCGCCCGGCTGCATCATCGGCCACGGCGACACCATGGTGCTGCCGGACATGGCGGCGTCGATTTTCGAAGGCGAAGCCGAATTGGGCCTGGTGATCGGCAAGCGGGCCAGCAACGTGCCGGCGGCACGCGCTATGGACTATGTGTTCGGCTATGTCAACTTCATCGACGGTTCGGCGCGCGGTGTGGTGCCTGACAACAACGTCTTCTACCAGATGAAGTCGCGCGCCACCTTCGCGCCGATCGGCCCCTACCTGGTGACCGCCGACGAAGTCAAGGACCCGCACAAGCTGCAAGTCAAGCTGTGGATCAACGGCGTGCTCAAGCAGAACTTCAACACCGACGACATGGCGCACAAGATTCCGCGCTGCATCGAGTGGATGACCGCGATCCACGATCTCGAACCGGGCGACATCCTCGCCACCGGCACCAACCACCGCGGCCTGTCCTCCTTCATGGACGGCGATACGGTGGAGCTCGAGTGTGAAGGCATGGGCAAGCTTGCGATCAAGGTACGCGACGATCTCAAGCGCACCTGGGCGCGCGAAACCCGCTTGGAGCGCGAGCAAAAGGGGCTGAAAGGCTTGACGCCGCAATTGACCGGGAAGTACGCCAAGCCGGCGGTCGGCTGAGCAGGCGCGGGCGGGATGGCTGCCGCGATCGACTCATCCCGCCGGCGGAAACCTTGTACCCGCAGGTGGCCCGGATCCACGATGCCACGGTGATCGCTGCCGGCGGCGGGATGGCGCCAGCCTGCAAGCAATCAGGCAAAAATGATTTTTGAACGTGCTTGCGGTTTATTTCCGGTCGATCTGGATGTTCTCCTTGGACCCGCTGTTGGCGACCGCGAACATGATTCCCAAGCCAATCAGTATCGCGACGCCAATCACGATCCAGGTTGTATCGACGGTCTGCAGAATGCCCAGTTTCCAGAGCGCGGCGAGACCAGCGCCGATCAGGATGATGAACCCGAGAAAATACATTCCGACCCATTTCATCACGTGCCTCCCAGTAAGCCATATTCCTAGCAAACACGATATGCGCGGGTGCGCGCGTAGTCTGTGTGCTGGCGCACCACCGGCGGGATCACCGGGCAGGAATTGCAGAAGGGCTTCGATTGGCGCCCGCGCTTGGTGCCGACTTAAGGTTGACCAGAGGCTTCACCAGGATGTTTCGCGTCGCAGGTCGAGACGCAAAAACAGGCCCTGACTACCGACCTGCGTGGCCGCCATGTCTGGATCGACTTTCCGTTCCCAAGATCAAGGCGTACTACGAGGAGGTGTTGGCGGATTTCTCGATTGGAGACATGGCCCACACCTTGCACTACTTCCTCAAGCTGCTCGACATCCGGTGCTTACGCTGGCAGCGGGGAGGCCGATGCCGGACACTGTTGGCTTCGGGAGAAGCCCGGTTGCGGGGCCATACGGCAGAGTCTCAATCAATAACCCGCGGCCTGCCACACCGCCGATAGATCATTGATCGGCAACACCCGTACTCGCGCCGACAGGTCAAACGCCTCGCGCACCGGCGCGATCACGAAACCCTTGTCAGCCTCAAGATCCGTCATCGCCTCATGAAATCCGCGTGCGGGTTTCGGGCTGCTGGAGAACTTGCACTCGACCGCCACCCGGACGCGGCTGCTGTGCAAGACCAGATCGACCTCGGCGCCACGCGCAGTGCGGTAGAAGTTGGCCTGGACCGTGGACGGTTTGGCACCGATCAGCTGCTCGATCACCACCCTCTCCCACAACGCGCCTGCCACAGGGTGGCCAGCGAGCTGCTGCACGCTACGCACATCAAGCAAGGACAGCAGCAAGCCGCTATCACGTACATAGACTTTGGGTGATTTGACCAGGCGCTTCATGACGTTGGCTTCCATCGGCTCCAGGCGGCGCAGCATGTAGGCACCTGTCAGCGCATCAAGATAACGTCCGATCGCCGGCGCAGACACGCCCATGCTCTGCGCCAGGCGCGACGCGTTCCACAACTGGCCATGCCAGTGCGCCAACATGGTCCAGAACCGCTGCAGGGTTGCCGCTGGAAAGCGAAAGCCCAACTGCGGCATGTCACGCTCCAGGATGCTGCGCACGAATGCATCGCGCCACTCGAACGACGCGTCGTCGTCCGCGGCGAGCCAGCTCTGCGGATAGCCGCCGCGCAGCAGGTACCTGGGCAAGCTGTCGAAGTCGATGCCCAGCTCCGCGACGCTGAACGGCGCCAGTTCGACAATGCCCATCCGGCCCGCGAGCGACTCGGAAGCCTGGCGCAGCAATTCCGGTGAGGCCGAGCCCAGGAGCAGGAACCGCCCGGGCCTGCGCGTGTCATCTATCAATGGGCGCAAGGTTTCAAACAGGCCCGGCGTACGCTGCACTTCGTCCAACACCACCAGTCGATCCGCCAATCCGCTAAGCGCCAGCTCGGGGTCGTTCAGCCTGAGCCGGTCCGAGGGACGCTCCAGATCGAAATACACACCGTTCAAGTCGTTCGCAATGCCGCGCGCCAGCGTTGTCTTGCCGACTTGACGCGGCCCGAGCAAGGCTAGCGCCGGAAACTGGAGCATGAGTTTTTGAATTTTCCTCAGGCTGGAACGGTCTATCATGTGTTGTATATTAAACGTCTATCGTTCAATTTACAACATTTAATGTGCCGCCATGATCATATACGTCAATTGCCGCGCACGGCAAAACACGTGAGCTTAAGCCGCACGCGGGGCAACGCCAACCGTTCGATGACGGAGCGGCATATTGCGGCGCGCCGGGTAGAGACTGTCGAGCCGCTGCGCTGCCAACCTTGCCAGGTCGAAAAGAGTTTGTAGAAAAGAGTTTGTCTGGAGCGTTACGAGCCGGAAGGTACAATGATTGTGTTCGATTTCTCCGGAGCCGATATGGACATCGCAAAAGGCAACACCGCTGGCCGCGGCGCCGAAGGCCGGCCCGCCTACATCGTCGAGGAACGCGACGGCGGGCTCTGGTTTCGCACCAACGTCTCAACCGAGGAATCGCGCCGCGCCGCGCGCGCCATCCTCAAGAACTTCCCCCGTGTCGCCCGGCCGGGTGAAGTCACCGCCAGCGCGCTGATTCGCGAAGTTCGCGATGGCGACCGTCGCTAAGCTGGTCATCGACGCGTCGGTCCTGGTCGCCTGGTTCATTCCCGAGACGCAGCAGCAAGGATCGATCGCCCGCGCCACTATCACGCGTTTCGCGGAAGGCCTCGTCGAGCTCTATGCGCCGGCGATCATGCCGGTCGAAGTGGCTGGGGCGCTGGTCAAAGCCACTCGCCGCGAAGGCCGCAAGTTCACCCAGAAGATGGCGCGCGAAGCACTTGACCGTGCGGAGAAAATCGCCTTGGTCGTCGAGGGTTATCCGAGCACCACCCGGGAGATGATGGAGAACGCGTTCCGCTGGCAGTGCGGCGCATATGACGGGCTGTATATCGACTTGGCGCAACGGCTGGGTTGCCCGGTGGCCACGGTCGACCGTGGCATGCGCCAAGGTTGCATCAACGCCAAGGTCGCATTGTTTGCTGACGACTAGCGCGAGACTATCCCGACACGCGATATTTGGCTGAAATATTGGAAACCCGCCGGATATTGGATAAAGCGCCGTCCACCGTTCTTAAGTGCAACTCAGGCCCCTCGACCGGTGAGGTCGTCGTCCGCCGCCCGGTTGACCGGGGCAAGGAACTTCATCCCAGCCCCGATCAGGATCAATTTCGACCTGGCTGTTCCCAAGATTAAGGCGTACTACGAGGAGGCGTTGGCGGATTTCTCGATGGAAGACATGGCCCACATCCTGCACTACTTCCTCAAGCTGCTCGACAACATGGAAAAAGTCGACCACGCCGCAGGTGGCGAAGAGGTGACTGCCGACGCCGAAGCGGCAAGCTGACCCACCAAGTCCCGACGTTTCGCGGCGGACCTTGGGTAAAGTGTCATGTTCAACAAAAGCTTGTTTCACCCCGCCGGCGTTGACCGGCGTCTGGAGACCAAATGCAGTTCTACCTGAATGGCTACACACCCGGCGACCCCGACATCCACGCGGCGGCACCTGGCGCCTTGCCGCGCTCGGCGGGCGTTCCCGACACGGTCGACGTGCTCATCGTCGGCAGCGGCCCGGCCGGCGCGCTGCTCGCGGCCCAGCTCTCGACCTTCCCGGGCATCAGCACCCGCCTGATCGAGCGCCGCGACGGCCCGCTTGCACTCGGGCAAGCCGATGGCGTCGCCTGCCGCACCGTCGAGATGTTCGAAGCGTTCGGCCTGGGCCAGAAACTGGTTCGCGAGGCATATTGGGTCAACGAGACCGTTTTCTGGCGCCCGTCGCCGGATGACCGCTCGCGCATCGTGCGCACCGGCCGCGTCCAGGACACTGAAGACGGCCTGTCGGAAATGCCGCATGTGATTGTCAACCAGGCTCGCCTGCAGCAGACCCTGCTCGACTACATGCGCATGTCGCCGACCCGGCTCGAGGCCGACTACGGGCTGGAATTCGTCACCCTGAAGGTCGAGCCGGATGGCGAGCATCCGGTCGTGGTCACCTTGCGCGATGTGGCCAGGGGTTCGCAGACCACCGTACGCGCCAGGTACGTGGTCGGCTGCGACGGTGAGCGCAGCCGGGTGCGGGATGCGATCGGTGCGGTGCCGAGCGGCGACTTCGCCAACCACGCCTGGGGCGTGGTCGACATGCTGGCCGTCACCGACTTCCCCGACATCCGGCTCAAGGCCGCCATCCAGTCGGCCGACTACGGCAACATCCTGCTGATTCCGCGCGAGGGCGGCTATCTGGTGCGGCTCTATGTCGACTTGGGCGAAATCGACGCGAACGACCGTGAAGCCTTCCGCGACAAGCACACGCAGGATTCGGTGATCGCCACCGCGCAGCGGGTGTTGCATCCGTATTCGCTCGAGGTGAAAAGCGTGGCCTGGTTCGCGGTCTACCAGGTCGGCCAGCGGGTCACCGACCGCTTCGACGATGTGCCTGCGGACGCGGCGGGATCGCGCCTGCCGCGCGTCTTCATCGCCGGCGACGCCTGCCACACGCACAGCGCGAAGGCCGGCCAGGGCATGAACGTGTCGATGCAGGATGGGTTCAACCTCGGCTGGAAACTCGCGTCTGTTCTCGAAGGTCGAGCCAGGCCAGAACTGCTGCGCACCTACTCCACCGAACGCCATGCGATCGCCCGCGAGCTGATCGATTTCGACAAGGAGTGGTCGAAGATCATGGCCTCGCCGCCGAAGGATCCGCAGCGACCGGACCAGGGCGGCGTCGATCCGGCCGAACTGCAGGCCTACTTCGTGAAATCGGGTCGTTACACCGCCGGGGTTGCCACACGCTACGCGCCGGCGACCATGCTCACGGCGGCCGACACCCACCAGGCGCTGGCCCGGGGCTTCACAATCGGCACGCGTTTCCACTCGGCGCCGGTGGTGCGCCTGGCCGACGCCAAGCCGGTGCACCTCGGCCATGCCGCGCGTGCCGATGGCGCCTGGCGCATCTACGCCTTTGCCGACGCAAGCGGCGAGCGACTGCGCCAACTCGCCGCCTTCCTGGCGGATTCGCCTGCATCACCGATTCGCCGGTTCACCCCGATTGCGGCGGACATCGACAGCGTGATCGACCTTCGCGCAGTATTCCAGCAGGGACACCGCGAACTGAAGGTCGAAGCGTTGCCGCCGATCCTGCTACCGCGCAAGGGTCGCTTCGGATTGGTCGATTTCGAAAAGGTCTACGCGCCCGACCCGAAGGCTGGCGCCGACATTTTCGAACTGCGCGGCGTCAACCGCCAGAACGGTGCGATGGTCGTCGTTCGGCCCGACCAGTACGTCTCGAACGTGCTGCCGCTCGATGCGCACGACGAACTCGCCGCCTTCTTCAGCCAGTTTCTGCTCGATCGGCGCCCGCCGCGGTAGGCGTTGTGGCGCCGGTCAGATGACAGGGCAGGCGCGCGGCCGCTTGCAACGAGGCATGTGCGCGGGGCGCTGCCGCGCATTCGATGGAAATTCGGACGGCGCGACCTTGCGGCGCTTTGCGACGGCCGGAAGAGGTGCGTACATTTGCGTCGGCGCAACCTGTTTGGCACAAGGCGCTGCCTCTAGTACCGTGACCTGGAAGTTTCGGAACACAATGAAAGCGATGGATTCGGCCTCAGGGCTAGGCGCAAACCACAGCCACAGCCACAGCCATAGCTGTAGCTGTAGCTATGGCGAGGATTTGCAACAACGCCATGAGGTCGAAGGCGCGCTTTCATGTTCCGAAATTGTCGGGGCACGGTAGCAGGGCAATGAATTCGGCCGCCGTCCTCGCGGGTACTGCCGGGTTGATCACGAACACGTTGGTTTCCGAAGTTGTAATGATCGCATGTCCGGGTATATTTTTAGCCATGAAAATCACTGACATCAGCTACCAGGCGCTTCATGTGAGCGCCAAGACCAACTGGTCGTTCGTGCGCTTATGCACCGATGACGGCTTCATCGGGTGGGGCGAATGCTCCCTCAACGGCTGGGAGCCATTGCAGCGCGAGTACGCGAGCACTTGGTGGCCGGGTCTGATTGGCACCGAGGTCGGGGACGTCGCCGCGGCCGAAGCACTGTGCACGATTTACCAGCATTCGCCAGGCGGCCTTGTCGCACATTCGGTGAAGAGCGCGACCGAGCAAGCCTTGCTTGACGCCCTGGCGCAGGTGCGTGGGGTGCCCTTGTGGTCGTTGCTCGGACCGGCACTGCGCAACGAGGTGGAGGTGTACGCCAATATCAACCGCGCCACCCAGCCGCGCACGCCGCTCGGGTTCGCCACCAGCGCGCGACTTGCAGTGGCACAAGGCTATCGCGCGGTCAAACTCGCACCCTTCGATGGCGTGTTGCCCGCGAATGCGGAATCGGCTGAGGGCGCCCGGCTGATTGCGGCCGCGCATGCGCGCATCCGTGCCGTGCGCGAGGCTGTCGGCGACGGCGTCCGCGTGATGGTCGATTGCCACTGGCGGCTGACCCCGCGCACCGCGCGCGAGACGCTCGAAGCCTTGCGGGAAGTCGGACTGCATTGGCTCGAGTGTCCGGTTTCCGAGCGCGGCTCCCGGCACGACGAGATCCTCGCCTTGCGCCGCCTGGCCAATGCACAGGACGTGCGCCTGGCCGGCGCGGAGAAGGAAACCGAGGTGGAGGGGTTTCTCCCTTACCTGGAGCGCGGCCTGTACGACACCATCATGCCGGACGTGAAGTACTGCGGGGGCATCGCCGCGCTTGTGCGCATCGCACGGGTGGCCGAAAAGCACGGTGTGCAGACCGCGCCGCACAACCCCACCGGGCCGATCTGCAACTTCGCCAGCGTGCATGCCTGCATGGCCGGGGCGGGTTGCGACTTGCTGGAACTGCAGGTGGGCGAAAGCGCGCTTTTCACCGAATCGGTGGATGGACGTTATCCGGAGTTCGTATACGGGCGCTTCCGGCAACCACAGCAGGCGGGGATAGGCGCCGCACTCAACATGCAGGTGCTGGACGCACATCCATTCGCCGCGGTTGGCTACGGGCTCGACCCCGCCCTTGGCTGAACCGTCAGAAAGGCCGTCGTCGCGCTGCCGCACGGGTTTCGTCGCGCACCGGAATTGGCGCCTCACGGCTGGCGAAACCGTGCGGGGCGCGTCGCCTGCGCCGGATTGACGGCACCGGCCGGCAGGCGGCCTTGACGAGGATCCGGCTGTCGCTCCACTGTCGCCAACAAGTGACGCAGGCTTCCCTAATCCCAACCCGGATCGGAGCGCGACTGTGCGGTGGCGTTGCCAATCAAGCTCCCGCTCGGCAACCTCGCGGTCAAGGCCGCGCCGGACGAGGCGCGCAGGAAAAACCGGCGATCAATGATCTTCATGCAAGCCCCGTTGAACCAATTGCCGGCATCAGTCTTCCATCGGTACGTTGGCCCGTTTCACCAGGTCGCGATATCGGTCCCGTTCGCTATCGATAAACTTCGCGAACTCCGTGCTCTGCATCGGCATCGCTTCCGCGCCTTGTGCCCCGATCATGTCCCGCACTTTGGATTCCCGAAGTGTGGCGATCAATTCGGCGTGAACCCGCTCGACAACCGCAGGCGGAGTGCCGGCCCGAAGCACCAGCCCCCACCATTGCGTGATTTCGTAGCCCGGAATCGTCTCGCCGATGGGTGGAAGCAGCGGCAGCGCCGGGTCGCGCCGCGCGCCAGTGGTGGCCAGTGCCTTCACTTGCGCGCCCTGCATGAAAGTCCTGGCCGCAACGGGCGAAGTCATGATCAGGTCGATCTGGGCACCCACCACCTCGTTCAATGCCTGGGCCGCGCCTTTGTAGGGCACATGCGTCATCTTCACCCCCGCCATGGTCGCGAGCAACTCACCGGCCAGGTGCGCCGGCGAGCCTATGCCAGCGGAGCCATAGTTCAGTTGACCGGGCCGGCTGCGCGCCAGGGCCAGCAATTCGGCCACGCTATTTGCGGATACATGCTTGCCCACCAGGAGCACATTGGCGGCACGCGCCACCAGCGAAACCGGGATGAGATCCTTCGCCGTGTCATACGGCAGGCGGCGCCGCAGGAAGGGCGTGATCGCAAGATTCGTGGTGGTCGAGAGCAACCAGGTATAGCCGTCGGCCGGCGCTTTGGCCACGGCTTCGGCGGCGATCACCCCGCCGCCGCCCGGCTTGAGGTCGATGACGAGTGCCTGGCCGAGGCGCTCGCCCAGGCGGTTGCCGATGATGCGCGCGAGAATGTCTGGCGCCCCGGCCGGGCCGGTGCCCACAACCACGCGGATCGGCTTGGCCGGCCAGGCCTGGGCGTGCACATGCGGCATGGCCAGCACCAGCACCAGCGCCAGCCACAGCAGGCTACGTAAGGTCAATGCCATTCAGCTGAACATCACCGGCTTGCTGCCGGGTGGCGGCGAATAACGGAAAGTGCCGCGCTTGAATATCGCGTCGCGTCCGCCCACCGCGGCGATCTTTGCCTCCTGCGCGGCGCGCGCAGCACGGTCGGCCGCCTCTGGGTCGACCACCGTTCGCAGTTTCGCCTCACACTCGGCCAGCACCTTCGAATAGGCCGCCTGCTGCCCCAGATCGCGCAGCTCCTCAGGGTCGGCCGCAAGGTCGTACAGCATCGGTGGCATGCCGACGTAGTGCACATACTTGTACTGCCCATGACGGATCATGTAGGTGGCGGCAATCGCTGCCGCCGCGTGGTATTCGGAGAGAATCACCCGTTCCCGGGCAGCGCCATTGGCGATCTCGAACAGCGACTGCCCCGGCAACCCGGCGTCATCCGCATGCGCCACCGCGCCTACCCCTTGCAGGATCGTCTGATACATGTCGACCAGGGTCACCGGCACATCCGACACGTGCCCCGCCGGCACACCTTCGCCGGCGATGATCAACGGAATACCTGCTGACTCTTCGAACATGGTGGATTTTCCCCACATGCCGCGTGCCCCGAGGTTGTCGCCATGGTCCGAGCTGTAGACCACCCGTGTGTGGTCCATCAGGCCCGCCTCTTCAAGCGCGGCCAGCACGCGACCGATGTTGTGATCGAGAAAGCTCACCAGGCCGAAATAGGCGGTGATCGCGCGCCGCACCATGGCCACGTCGGTGAAGCCGGTATCGTACTGCATGCAGCCGCGCATCGCCTCCAGAAACGGATGGCGCGGCCGTTCCGCCTGCGCGTATTGGCTGGGCCACGGCACGTCCGCCTCCGGATACAGGTCGAAGAATTCGGGCGGCGCCACCAGCGGAAAGTGCGGCGCCACGTAACCGACATACAGCGCCCACGGCTTGTCGCGGTAACGTGCCGCCTCTTCCTTCAGCCAGCGTACGGTCGCGTCGGTGATCGCGCGGTCGTAGGCGGTGTACTCCGATTCACCGCGCGCTGCCTCCGGGCCCAGCTTGCGTGAACCGGTGCGCACCGGCAACTCGTCGCGGATCAGGCCCAGCAGGTCGCCCAGGCCGTCGACGATGTGCAGCGGCAGGATCTCTTCATCGAAGCCGTTGGCGGCCGGCGTATTTCGGGTGTAGTGCAGCTTGCCGATGGAAACCGCGCGATGCCCCCGGGCCATCAGGCGATGGCCCCATGCGGGTGGCGACCCGTCGTAGGCGATCGCGTTATCCCAGCATTGCACATCATGCACGTAACGCCCGGTGGCCAGCGAAGCGCGCGCCGGCACGCAGATCGGGCAGTTGGTGTACGCCGAAGTGAAGCGGGTGCCGCGCGCAGCCAGGCGGTCAAGGTTGGGCGTCCTGATCATCTTGTGCCCGTAGGCACCGGTGATTTTTTTGTTGTGTTCGTCGGAGAGGATGAACAACAGATTTTGCGGTTTCACTGGGATACTCCGGAAGATGGTGCCGGCGCGACGCGGCACGCTGTAGTACTACGCGATGCCCAGTGTAGGCACGACAGGTTCATGCGGCAAATGCATTCTTTACATGAATTGATTGGTATTTTCGATTATTCCAGACGGCCTCGCCGGATAAGTGGAGCACTCCCGCCGACAAACTGGCGCAACCCGGCAGCGCTCACGCCAAGTATTTCCACGCCTTCGGGCAGCGGTGCTTCGCCGCTGGCCACCAGTTGCAGGGCGAGCCGGACAAACGCGCCCACCGCCGGCATCGGCGATCGGTCGGTGGCGCGCGCGAAGGCCACCCGCCGCTGCACTTCGGGATGCGTGAACGGCCGCGACACCACTGAACGCAAGGCCAGTGGCGGGCAGCTCAGAGCCGGAATCAGCGACACGCCGAGGCCGCCCTCGACCATGCCAACCAGGGTCGAGAGCTGGTCAACCTCGACCAGCGAATGCTTGAGCTTCAAGCGAGCAAGCACGCGGTCGGCGTAGGTCCTCAGCACCGCGCCATGACGAAGCAGGATCAGTTGTTCGTTGGCCAACTGGCGGCCCTCGATATGTTCGTGACCAGCAAGCGGATGGTCGGCCGGACAGATGAATCGGAAATGGTCTTTCAGGAATGGCAATACAAGTCTTCCGGAATCGGTGCTGGTTTCGGTGAGGATCGCAAGATCACCTTCGCCGCGGGCCATGCGATCACGCATGACGACGTCGGATACATCAATCACCTCGACGCGTACTGCGGGGTGTTGCGCATTGAACGCACGCACCACGCCCGGCAACAGCCGGTGCGCAACCGAAATGATGCTCAAAAGCACCAGGCTGCCGCGCCGCGCCTCTGCCCATTCGACACCGTGTGTCATCAGCCGGTCGTTTTCCGCCAGCACGCGGCGTGCGTCAATCAGAAATTCCGCACCCGCCGGCGTCAGGCGCACCGCACGGGTGGTTCGTTCGATCAGCCGAACGCCGACCTGTGCTTCCAGGTTGGCGATCGCCTGGCTCAAGGCAGGCTGGCCGATATGCACCGCGCGGGCGGCCGCACCAAACCCGCCGCAGTCAGCCACCGCGACAAAGGCGCGCAGGTGGCGCGGATTTGGATAAATCATTCAATTCAATCAATAAATGTGAAGAATCGATTTGTAGCATATATACGACTGCTCTATCATTGCGAGGTTTAGCGCCACCGTCTGGAAACGTCCGCTGTCATGCATACCCACATCGCGGTTTTCGACGCTCTGGACCGGCACGCTGGGCACCTGCATCTTCAGTCCCGGGCCAGGCTCGCGTCCACGATGACCGAAGCCCCAGAATAGCTGCCATCCCGATGCGTACCATCTTTGTCCTGTTCGACTCGCTGAACCGGCGTGCCTTGCAACCCTATGGCGGCCGCACCATCGAGACGCCGAATTTCACCCGCCTGGCCGAGCGCAGCGTCACCTTCGACAACCACTATGTGGGCAGCCTGCCATGCATGCCGGCGCGCCGCGACCTGCACGCCGGACGCCTGAATTTCCTGCACCGCGGTTGGGGTCCGCTCGAACCCTTCGATCATTCGTTTCCGGCGCTGCTGCACAAGAAGGGCGTCTATTCGCACCTGATCTCCGACCATTTCCATTATTGGGGGGATGGCGGCGCCACCTACCACAACCGCTACGACACCCATGACTTCATCCGCGGCCAGGAAGGCGACCCGTGGAAGGCGTTGGTCGAGCCGCCATGGATGCGCCTGCGCGAGATGTACCACCCACACCAATTCACCGACCAGCGGCGCCACAAGCTTTCGCGCCACATGATCAACCGCGAGTTCATCCGCGAGTACAAGGACTTTCCGTCGGTACGCTGTTTTGACGCCGGACTGGAGTTCCTCGCCACCAATGGCGGCGCCGAGGATTGGTTACTTCATCTGGAGACTTTTGACCCACACGAGCCCTTTCATGCCCCGGCCGAATTCCGCAAGAACTACCCGACCACTTATCGCGGGCCGATTTTCGACTGGCCGCCCTATGCACGGGTGACCGAAGGGCCGGCAGAATGCGACGAGATCCGCGCCAACTATGCCGCCATCATGGCCCTGTGCGACCACGAGCTCGGCCGTCTGCTCGACCACATGGATCAGCATGCCATGTGGGACGACACCGCGCTGATCGTCGCCACCGATCACGGCTTCCTGCTCGGCGAACACGACTGGTGGGCCAAGAACGTGATGCCCTGCTACAACGAGGTGGCGCACATCCCGCTGTTCTTGCATCACCCGGGCCACAAGTCGCTGGCGGGCAAGCGCATCACGGCATTGACGCAGACCATGGATCTGATGCCGACCATGCTGGAGTTCCACGGCGCGGAGATCCCGCCGGACGTGAAGGGCCGCTCCCTGCTTTCCGTTCTCGACGGCGATCCCGGCGGCCGCGACGCCGCCATCTACGGCGTGTTCGGCAGCGCGGTCAACGTGACCGACGGCCGCTATACCTACTTCATCTATCCCCCCGATCTGCACGGCGGCGACCTTTTCCAGTACACGCTGATGCCGATGCACCTGAAGGAGTTGTTCAGCATCGGCGAGTTGGCCGACGCCGAGCTTGTGCCGCCGACGCCGTTTTCCCGCGGTGCGCCGCTCCTGCGCGTGCCGGCGACGCCCAAGTCGCCGTTCTACAACCATCAGGGGCCGGGCGTGCAGCACGATGCGAAAACCGTGTTGTTCGACCTTGCAAGCGATCCCGACCAATTGCATCCGATACGGGACGCGGCGATCGAAGCCCGCATGCGCGCACTTGCGATCACCCAGATGCAGCGCGCCGGCGCGCCAGCGGAGAGTTTTCGCCGGCTGGGACTCGCCGAGGCAGCGTGATGCGATTGGGCAGCCTGATCGCTCTTCGTGCCGGCCCGTATGCGGCACACCTGTCGCCGGAGGGCGGCGCCCGGCTGACTTCACTGACCTGGGCAGGCGCGACAGGCGCGCACGACTTGATCAAACCGATCGACACATCCACACCTTTCGACCCTCATCACTGGCCGGCCGGCGGTGCTTTTCCGATGGCCCCCTTTTCCAATCGGCTTGGCGGCGCGACCTTCCAGTGGGGCGCACGCCGGGTTGACCTGAGCACGCCGCCCGGCGAGACCTACGCGCTGCATGGATTCGCGCATCGCGTCGCATGGGATGTGCTTTCACAGACTGCTTCCGAGGCTGTACTCGGGCACGTCCATCGTTCCGGCGACGAGGGCTGGCCGTGGGCTTTCGAGATGACCATGCGCGTTGCGCTCGACCACACCAGTGCCACAGTGCACCTGCGCATCACCAATCGGTCCGACGAGGCCATGCCAGCGGGATTGGGATGGCATCCCTACCATTCGGCGCATGGCCTCGCCGGGCATCCCGAGGCGCGACTGCAACTGATGGCCCACGCCTGCCGTGACGTCGGCCTGTCCGGACTGGCGCGTCTCCCGCCACACGGCGCCCTGGCGCGGCCCAGGCACTATGCGCTGGGTGGTGCCGACCTGCATCACCAGACCTGTGTCTTCGAGGACTGGTCGGGCAACGTGTCTTTGCCAATGGCGACGGGCTTTCGCATCGCCGTCAATTGCACCGGCGCCAATCACCTGGTGATGCATGCGGCGAGGGCATTGGGCCACCTGTGCGTGGAACCGGTCACATTATTGCCTGGCGCGCTGCAGGTTTATGATGCCGCGCAATCCGCCGCCATGATCGCCCTGGCGCCCGGATGCTGGAGGGAGATCAGCTGGCGGTGCGGCGTATTGCATGAGGTCGTCGCGCTAGCGGCGGCCGTCTGAGCATGCAGCACAGCCATTGCTTTACTGGAGATCCGATGACAACAAAATGCCGTTCGACCATGGCGGGCCGATTTCTCACTGCCGCCATGCTGGCGATTGCGCTGTGCGCCTGCGCCGTGCCGGCTGCCGCCCAGGACTTCCCCACGCGACGCGTGCGCATTCTTATCGGCCAGCCACCGGGAGGGGGTTCCGACCTGCTCACGCGCCTTGTGGCCAACAAACTCACGCAAATGTGGAATCAGCCTGTCATTGTCGAAAGCCTGCCCGGTGCAAGCGGCTCGATCGCAATGCAGGCGCTGGTCAAGTCGGCGCCGGACGGGTACACGCTGGGGCTGCTCAATTTCAATAACGTTGTGTTCCTCGAACTGGCCAGGAACCCGCCCTATTCCCTGGAGCGTGACATCACGCCGCTCATTTCGGTGTCGCGCTCGAGCAATGTGCTGGTCATCGGGCCGGCGGTAAAGGCAAGCACGATCCCGGAGTTGCTGGCTTTCATTCGCGCCAATCCGGGCAAGGTCAGCTTCGCCTCCGGCGGCGCCGGCGCGCCGGCGCATGTGGCCGGCGAACTCTTCAAGTTGCAGACCGGCGTTGACATGTTGCACATCCCCTACAAGGGGGCCGGCCCGGCGATCCAGGATGTTCTGGCCGGCAATGTCACGCTGATGTTCGCCGCCGCCCCGGCTGCCCTGCCGTTCGTGCGCGCCGGCAAGCTGCGCGCGCTGGCTGTCACCAGTGACACGCGCTCGGAGCAGACGCCGGAAATCCCGAGTCTCGCCGAAAGTGGCATTCAGTTCGACGTGCGCGATTTCCAGGGCATGGTCGGGCCGGCAGGACTGCCGGTGGCGCTCGGCGCGCGCATCCACGCCGACCTGCAAAAGGTTCTCGACATGCCGGATGTCAAGGCGCGCATCGCCGTTATCGGCGGGGAAACCACGGGCGGCAGCGCCGCCGCTTTCGCGGCTTACATCAAGAGTGAATCCGCAAAATGGAAGCGCGTGGCCCGGGAGGCCAAATTGTCGATCGACTGAACCGGCGGCGCGCCAGCGGCCGGATGGCCACCACTTTCATCGTTTGAATCACACAACACGCGGCACAGGATCAGCACATGGCGGCAGGCGACAGCGAATTCGGCGGCAAGATCGGCCGCACCCGCGAGGAATCCACCCCGTGGTGGCCGGAACGCAACGAAGCGAAGAAAGGCAGCCCGAACATCGTCATCATCTACATGGATGATATGGGCTGGTCCGACCCCGGCTGCTACGGCTCGGAGATCGACACGCCGCACATCAACGCGCTGGCCGCGCGCGGCGTGCGGCTCACCCACTACACCACCCACCCGATTTGCTCGCCGGCCCGCGCGGCTCTGCTTACCGGTTGCAACGCGCACGCGGTGGGGAGTGGCTGGCTGGCCAACAACCATCCGGGATATCCGGGCTATTCCGGTGAAATCCCGCTGGAAGCCGCCACCCTGCCGGAAACCCTGCGCGCGGGTGGCTACGAAACCATCATGGTCGGCAAGTGGCACAACACACCTGCAGCCGACAACGTGCCTGGCGGCTCCAAGCACAACTGGCCCTCGCAGCGCGGTTTCGACACCTACTACGGCTTCATGGATGGCGAGACCAATCATTTCTTCCCGGCCCGGCTGATGCTCGGCAACCAGGTGCTGCCGGTCGACGAGTATCCGCGCGACTACTACACCGGCGACGACTGGATGGACCAGGGTATCCGCTTCGTGAAGGAATTGCGCGAAAGCAATCCGGCCAAGCCCTTCTTCCTGTACGTGGCCAACAACGCGATGCACGGCCCGCTGCAGGCCAAGCCATCGGACATGGCGAAGTACAAGGGCACCTACGACGTCGGCTGGACCGCGGCGCGCCAGGCGCGCCACCGCCGCCAGATCGAGATGGGCCTGATCCCGCCGGATACCAGGCTACCGGCCTCTGACCCCCGGGCAAAGGAATGGTCGGCGACCGATCCGGCCAACCGTCCGCTCTATGCGCGCCACATGGAAGCCTATGCGGGCATGCTCGACAATGCCGACCAGAATGTCGGCAAATTGGTCGAGTATCTCGCGGACATCGGCGAACTCGACAACACCATCATCCTGTTTTCATCCGACAACGGCGGCACCGATGCCGGCAGCGAACACGGCATGGTGCTCAACAATCGCCGTCTCTCCGGCCTGCCGAACGATTCGCTCGAACACGAGCGCGGCATGCTGGCCCTACTGGGCGGCCCGCAAAG
Source organism: Burkholderiales bacterium (assembly GCA_031423955.1). Lineage (GTDB taxonomy): Bacteria > Pseudomonadota > Gammaproteobacteria > Burkholderiales > JAEUOS01 > JAEUOS01. The sequence goes on along the minus strand of JANPGJ010000560.1, from coordinate 1,420 downwards.
CATGGCGCTCTATCCCACCGCCTGGGGCGAAGTGTGCAACACCCCCTTCCCCAGCTTCAAAACCTACACCGGCGGCGGCGGTAGAAGGGTGTCGTTTATCGCGTCGTGGCCGGCGCGCATCAGGGATCACGGGGCGATTCGCCGCCAGTTCATGCATGTCACCGATGTGATGCCGACCTTGCTCGAAATGGCCGGCGTGATGCGGTTGCAAACCAGCAATGGCCGGCCGGCGCGCGAACTCGACGGCTTGAGCTGCGCGAAGGTGCTGATCGACGACGCCACCTCGCCGCGCAACGAGCAGTACTACGAATGCTGGGCCAACCGTGCCTACTACCGCGATGGATGGCTCGCGCGATCGTTGCAGGTGCGCGCGACACCGGTCGACATGGACAAATGGACCCTGCATCACCTGGACCATGACTTTTCCGAAAGCACCGACCTCGCGAGCCAGCATCCAGACACGCTCAGGGAATTGGTCGAGGCGTTCGACCAGGCTGCATGGAAGTATTTCGTCTATCCGCTGGACAATCGAAGTCGCCCCGGCAAATTCGCCGACACGCCCACGTTCCTGCGCGAGCGATCGGACCGGCCGCGACGCTTCCTGCCCGGAGCGCAAACCGCCGCACGCACCGACGTGATTCCCATGGTGGGCAACCGCCACTTCCGTATCCGCACCCGGTTTCATCAACGCACCGGTGACGAAGGCATCCTGTGGGCGCTGGGCGACATCACCGCAGGAATGGTGATGTACGTCGAGGCCGACCGGCTCAACTTTCACTACAACGGATTCGGCGCGCCCACCAACCTGCCGCCAATCAAGCTTGCGCCTGGTCAGCACGATGCGGTACTGGAATATGAAGCCTTGGGCAGGCGCGAAGGTCGCGGCCGGATCTTCTTGGACGGCACGGAAGCAGTCGCCTGGAACACGCTGTCGCCGACACTGATGGTGGGCCCGTTCGAAGGGTTCGACGTCGGGCTGGACCGGCGCGCACCGGTATTCTGGGAGCTCTACGAGCGGCATGGCGTGTACCGCTACAGCGGCAAGATTGATGAGGTCTGGATCGATCCCGGGCAACGAGCGGCCACCTAGTCAGAGCCCGCGTAGCGCACTGGCATAACCACAACCACGGAGACACCGATGTCGCCAAGCCGACTGTTCAAGGTGCTATTACGGGCCGCGCTTCTGCTGGGAGTCACCGCCGCCGCGTTTGCGGCCTACCCTGAGAAATCCATCCGCCTGGTGGTACCGTGGCCGGCTGGAGGCGGTTCCGACGCGGTATCGCGCATCATCGCGCGCCACCTGCAGGACCGCCTCAAGCAACAGGTGGTGGTCGACAACAAGCCCGGCGCTGCGGGCAATATCGGCACCGAGTTGGTGGCGCGCGCCACGCCAGATGGCTACACCTTGCTGCTGTCCTCC
>JANPGJ010000559.1:0-26939 GCA_031423955.1 Burkholderiales bacterium | reverse complement strand
CCGGCCTTCGACTTCGATTCAAGCGGCCTGCCGCCGGGGGTCAATTCCGCACGCCACGACAAGTGGGCGTTCGATGTGATCGAGCTGTTTCCGAACGTGGTGATGCTGCACGGCAATTGCTGGCAGAACGAGATCACCTATTGGCCGATCGACGCCGGCCATACGCTGATCATCAACCAGGCCTGGGCCTACAAGACGAAGAATCTGGGCGAGCGCATCAGCCGCTCGTACTTTCGTGCGCGCGTGCGCGACGTCTTTCGCGAGGACTTGAACACCCTGGAAGCCCAGCAGGCCGCGCTCGCGACTGGCGTGATGAACGAGGTGGTGCTGTCGCGCCAGGAAATGGCGCTGCGCCACCATTACAAGGTATCTGATCGCATGATGGGGGAACAGGCATGAGCATTTCTTCGCTGCCTCAGCAATTTCAGGCGCTCGAAGCGTGGGTTGCCGACTGGTCGATTGCGCATGAAGCAGGTCGCTTCAACAAGCGGCTGGCGACGCCGACGCGCGAGTTGGATCGCTTTGTCGGCGCGGTGTTTCCGCGGATCGAGGAGATTGTCGATTTCCTCAACCGCATCCCGACCGCCGATCCGGACGCGCTCAACCCCGCAGAACGACACCTGTTCGACCTGGCGCTGATGTGCATGGAAGCGTCGATTCCCGCCGATCTGGGTTGGGAAGGCAACGACATCGAGGATGCCTGGCCGGCCGGACGCCTGACCTTCCTCGCACCCAGCCTGTTTCCCGAACCTGCAAACCGCAAGCAAGGGTAGTCACATGAAAATCACCTCGACACTGCTGCCGAGTTGCCTGGCCGTTTGCCTGCTGCTGCTGGCCAACCTAGCCCTGGCCCAATCGTGGCCGGCCAAACCGATCCGCTGGATCGTGCCGTTTCCGCCGGGCGGGCCGGCCGACTCGGTGGCGCGCCAGATCGCGCCGCAACTCGGCGAACGGCTTGGCCAATCGGTGATCATCGACAACCGGCCAGGGGCCAACAGCAACATCGGCTTCGAGGCCGGCGCTCGCGCCGCCCCCGACGGCTACACCATGCTGTTCGCCGTGGCGGCGCTGGTCACCAACCCGCACCTTTACAAGGTCAGCTGGGATCCGCTCAAAGACTTCATCCCGGTGGTGCAGATGAACCAGTTGCAGGCCATGCTGATCGCCAGCAGCAAATTCGGCCCCTCCACCCTGGCCGAAGTAATCGACTACGCCAGCGCGAAGAAAGGACCGGTCCGGTGCGCCTGGGGCGGCTCGATCCTGCTCGGACTCGGCTGCGAGGTGTTGAAACTCGATGGCAAGCTCGACGTCACGGTGGTGACCTACAAGGGCTCGGCGCCGGCAATGACCGATCTGGTGGGCGGCCATGTCGATCTGATGATCGATGTGTCCAATACCGCTGTACCGCAAATCAAGGCCGGGCGAATCAAGCCGATCGCCATGCTCAACACAGCGCGTGGCCGGCAACCGTTCCCCGACCTGCCGGTGATGGGCGAAGCGGTGCCCGGCTTCGAAATCCTGACCTGGCAGGGCATCGTGATGCCGGCCGGCACGCCGCGCGAGATCGCCGCACGCATCAATCGCGAGGTCAATGCCATCCTGCAGACCCCGGAAATGAAACAGAAGTACCAGGAGGCCGGCCTCGAGGCGGTGTCGATCACCCCGGAGCAGTTCGGCGAGGTAATGCAGCGCGACCATGCCAAGTACGGCAAGCTCATCCGCGCGGCGAACATCAAGGTCGACTGAACGCGAGCTCTTGGGCTGCCCCCTTGTTTGCCGGATAATGTTGCACTGTTCCGGCCGTGCCAATACCAAAACCATGTCCAAAACCGCAACCGCGGATCCTTCGCCCCCGCAACCCGCGGTCAACGCTGCGGCGAGCGCGCTATCGGCACAACGGGCGATATTGCCGATCCTCCTGGCGCTGTCTTTTTGCCACCTGTTGAATGACCTGATGCAGTCGCTGATCCCGGCGCTGTATCCGATGTTGAAGGAGCAATTGCACCTGGACTTCACGCAGGTGGGCCTGATCACGCTGGCCTTCAATCTCACGGCTTCGCTGCTGCAACCGGCCGTGGGCGTGTACACCGATCGCCGGCAACAGCCCTATTCACTGGCCGTGGGCATGGCCTTGACGCTTTTCGGTCTCATCCTGCTTTCAATGGCGGGCGGCTACACCGCCGTGGTTATCGCAGCGGCGCTGATCGGCAGCGGTTCGGCGGTATTCCATCCGGAGGCATCGCGCGTGGCGCGCCTGGCCTCGGGCGGCCGTTACGGCGCGGCGCAGTCGCTGTTCCAGGTCGGCGGCAACCTGGGCAGCGCATTCGGACCGCTTTTGGCTGCGTTCATCGTGCTGCCGCGCGGTCAGGGCGCCATCGCCTGGGTCTCGCTGGTCGCGCTGGCCGGCATGCTGGTGCTGGCCCGGGTCGGCATGTGGTACGCGCTGCACCTGCAACCCGCGCGCGCCGCCGCACCCGCTGCCGCACCGCTGCCGCCGCTGCGGGCGGACGTGAAGGTGCTGTTTGTCGTTCTGATGCTGCTGTTGCTGTCGAAAAACGTCTACAGCGCCAGCCTGTCCTCGTACTTCACCTTCTACCTGATCGACCGTTTCCATTTGTCGGTTCAGGCCTCGCAGGTGCAGCTCTTCATCTACATGGCATCGATTGCCGTCGGCACGCTGGCGGGCGGCGCGCTGACCGACCGCATCGGCCACTTGCCGATGATCTGGGTGTCAATCCTTGGTGCGCTTCCATTCACCCTCGCACTGCCCTATGCGAACCTGGCCTGGACACCGGTCCTGACGATCATTATCGGCCTCCTGATGGCGGCGGCCTTCCCGGCGATCCTGGTGTACGCACACGAACTGATGCCGGGGCGCGTGGGCATGGTGTCGGGGATGTTCTTCGGGCTCTCGTTCGGGCTGGGCGGTCTTGGTGCGGCGGCGATGGGCGGCATTGCCGACGCGCGAGGTATCGCCTACGTGTACCAGCTTTGTTCCTACCTGCCAGCCATCGGATTGGTCGCCTGGTTCCTGCCCAACCGGCAGCGCGGGCGCGCGTCGCCCGCGCCATAGCGCTGCACCGAACCCGGCGGGCCGGTCAGCCCGCGCGCCACACTGTCGCAGTCAGCTTCGCCGGCCGCGAATGACGCGCGCCCGCGCACGGCGCATGACTGTCAGAAGAATCAATCCGGGCAGCACCAGCAGCAAGGCACCCGGCTCAGGCACCACAGCAGTCGCAGATGCACCTAGACGTTGGCCACCTGCGAGCGTGTCCCAGTATGTCTGCGCAGCGGTCGTGGCGACCGTGAAACCTGACGCCAACCCGATGGAATCGGCAAAATCCTGCAGAAACTTGTCGCCGGCGGCGTCCTGCCCGGTATTGCAGCTCCAGAACTCGATCGCACTGACATACGGATCGATGCATTTCTGAAACTCCTTGGCGGTCATCACGCCATCGGCGTCGCTGTTGATGCGCTCGGTTCCGATACGAATGCTCCCGGGCCTGCCGTGCCCGACCAGCGACACGGTGATTTTCTTGCCGGCCTTTTCCGATGCCGCCTTGATCTGTGCGCAGGCTTCGGCCAGCGTTCCTGCACGCGAGACGCGGTCGGCGCCAAGCCGCCCGGCGATCTCTCCGGCCGCATTGTCCGCGTACTTGTTGTCACCCGGCGGAGTTGTGCTGACGACGTTGAAGTCGGTGGTAGGTCCGCCGATGACGCGCGACACCGCAGCCCGATCCGCCGCGCCGTCGCCCCCGAAAAAGTCGTTGACCTCGACGTGATACAGGACAGTGCTCTTGGCACCCGCAACGTCGTAGTCGACGCCCAGGAAGTACTGTCCCGAAGCGAAGAAGTCGACGGTCAGCGCCCCGGCGCTCAGGTCCGCCACGTAGTGGGTACCGGGAAGCCTGAAAAAGTAGCTCGAGTAGTTGCCGGTGGTAATTGCTGCCAGATCGCTTGCGCTGTACTCACCCGTTGCTGTCGCAGGATTGGCGTTAAGCAAGGGCAGGATATGCGCACCGACGATCGTCCCGCCAGCAGGCGCATGAATACCCGGCGCAAAGCTCAACGTCAGCGACTCCGCCGGCGTGCTGAAGGTGTGACCGGAGAGCGTGTAGTCGGCCTCGGGTACCAGCAATGGCGAAAGAAACAGGTCGGTCGCCGAAATCAATGCGCCCAGCGCGGTGCCGGCGTTGCCGGCAAGGACCCGGAAGGTGAATATCGCGCGTCGCATGCTGCGACCGCGTGCAGAGTGAATGGCTATGCTCATGGCATACCTCCATGAAGTCTCGGTGCAAAAGGCAACCGGCGCGGCGGTAGCGACCGTCGCAGCGGAACTCGCGACAAGGCCCGAGGGCCTGCGATGCGGCGGACTAGTCTGGTGGGATCATGACAAGCGCTCCCCATTAGCCGGCCGCACCATGCGCATTCTTTGACACTGATAGCGCAGTAACGGGCCGAACTGCCAGGCTGAGGTACCGAAACGATTGCACGGTACGGGGCGACTCCGGACGAATCGCGCACAGGGAAACCTCCTGCGCGGACCCGCCGAGAAAATAGCTCTTTATGCCAACTTCTGCACCTGACGCCGATACTTCTACGCCTGCAGCCATGGGCAGTCAAGCGCATTCGCTGCTGCGCCGCACCGCCGCGCCAAAAAAACGGAGGCGTTGTGCAGGAGTACGCTTGGCCGCCAGTATCCCCCGCCTTGCACCTGCTGCAGGAGCGCAGATCGCGCCTGGCGTGATGCATGTTCGTTGCCAGAATGCGCAGCAATAGGGCGGCGCGCAAGCGCGCTGCCAACGCGTCTCAGCCCGGCGAGCGCTCCGCCGGCCCGCCGGGCAGCTTCTCGTTGGGGCCGGTGAAGCCGCGCAACCGCGGGCGTGCATGGGATTGGCGCCGCAATTCGCCCAAGCGCAACAACAGCACCGCTGCATCGGCCGGCCGCGCATCGGGCGATTTGGCCAGCATCGCGTCGACCAGCGACTGGTAGGCCGCTAGCCCGATCGGCAGCCGCGGGATCGGCGCCGTCGCATGCTGATGCATCAGGGCACGGACGTTCGGTGCGGCAAATGGCGGCTTGCCTGTGAGCATTTCGTAGAGCATCACACCCAGGCTGTAGATATCGGAAGGTTTCGACAACAGCAGCCCGCGCGCCTGCTCGGGTGACATGTAGGTTGGCGTTCCGAGGACGATGTCGCTGCCTTCCGCGCCGCCGCCGTCAGCCAGGTCGCAGGCGATGCCGAGGTCGGCGATCGCCAGGCTACCGTCGGTGCGCACCATGACGTTTTCGGGCTTCAGGTCGCGATGCACAATGCCGCACTGGTGAAGGCTGGCAACCCCTTCGGCGACCTCGCGCAGCAGTTCGTTGGCGCGCCGCGCTTCAAGCGGCGCCCGCATCTGCGTGCGCAGGGTGCCACCGGCGAAATATTCCATCGCGATGTAGGCGTAGCGGTCGCTGATGCCATGCGCTAACACGCGCACCACATGGCGGCTCGATACCCGCTCAAGCATGGCATTCTCGAGCGCGAAACGGCGCGCCAGGGGATCCGCCGATTCGGCGTCGTTGCGGATGATCTTGAGCACCAATTGGCGGTCCGAATGCTGCTCGCGCGCCAAATAGACCGTTGACGCGCCCCCCTCGCCAAGCTTGCGCAGCACGCGGTATTCGCCAAGCTCCGATATCTCGCGCAACACCGCAAGCATCTTCGCCGAATCGGGCGGCAGCGTCGGCTGGTCAATCCCAGCGGCAGCCGGCGGCGGCCGCGGCGCCCCGCCCGCGCGCAACACCGCGGCACGCTCCAGCCGCGAATTGACGGCATCGAGCAGATCGACACGCGAAACCGGTTTCACCAGAAAGTCATCGGCGCCAAGGCGCATGCCGGCGCGCTGTGCCTTCGGGTCGCGCACCGAGGTCATGAAGATCACCGGAATGGCTGCCGTGCCGGCCTGCGAGCGCAGCGCGGCCAGCATGCCGAAACCATCGAGCCCGGGCATGCGGATGTCGGCCAAAATCAGGTCCGGCGGGTTGATCAATACATGCTGCAGCGCCGTCAGGCCGTCGGCGAATTCCAGGACCTTGAAGCCCGACGCGGCCAGATAAAGGCCGATCAGACGCAGGACGGCGGCGTCGTCGTCGACCACCACCAGAGTGTGGGTTCGGTCGGAATCCATCGATTGTGCTGAATTTGACATGCCTTCCGACGAACGTCAGCTCCGGTCAAAGCGCCCGGGGCTCGATCGCGGCCCTGGGCGCAAGCGATCGATACGTGCGGGCCGCGGGAAAAACAGTACGTCGCCCGCCAGCGTACCGAGGGACGACTATAACTTATTTGTTCCCACAACAACACACGCCTGACCGATCGCGGCAACCGCTGCGGGATGGGCAAGAACGCCCTGCGACATTGTTCGGCACACGCACCTTCCTCGCCGCCGCCGCCGGCGCGCCGGGGATCCGGCAAGGGATCGCCGGCATCCGGTGCGGCAACGCCGCGCGCAAAGACCCAGGAGTCCGCACGGCTAGGCTGCGCGCGACGTGGAGACAGGCAAGCGATATCCGGCGATCAAGGCCGCCTGTTTTTCGCGGGCTGCCTTCAAATGGCGCTCCTTCACATGGCCGTAGCCGCGAATCTCCTCAGGAATCGCGGCGATCGCCACCGCGCCATCGATGTTGTCCTTCGACAGCGTGCCCAACAGGCCGGCGATGGTGGCCCGGTATTCGCCGATCAGCGCGCGCTCGCCACGCCGTTCCTCGGTTTTACCGAAGATGTCGAACGCGGTGCCGCGCAGGCCCTTGAGCCTGGCCAGAAGGCCGAACGCCTTCAGCATCCACGGGCCGTACTGCTGCTTGATCAGTTCACCATTCGAATCGCGCCGGGCGAGGAGCGGCGGCGCCAGGTAGAACTTGAGCTGATAGTCGCCTTCAAACTGCGCGCGGATCTTGTCCATGAACGTTGGGTCGGAATACAGGCGCGCGACCTCGTATTCGTCCTTGTAGGCCATCAGCTTGTAGTAGTACCGCGCCACGGCTTCGGCAAGCCGGGTGCCGCCGACCTTGGCCGCCTCGGCGACGCGCACTTCCTCGACAAAATCGCTGTATTGCTTCGCATACGCGGCGTTCTGGTAGGCGGTGAGAGATTCGACGCGGCTGGCCACGACTTCATCGAGATTGCGCGAAAACTTCGCCGCCGGCTTCAAGGCCGCGATCGAGACCACCTGTGCCGGGGTCGCGATGCGCTCGACGGCCGCCGGATCGACCGCGGCATAGCGGCCCCAGTCAAACGCCTTCTTGTTGAAATCGATCGCCACGCCGTTGAGTTCGATGGCGCGCATCAGGGCCGCTTCACCGACCGGGATCGCGCCGTTCTGGAAGGCGTAGCCGAGCATGAACATGTTGGTGGCGATCGCATCGCCCATCAGCGCGGTGGCGAGTCGGCTAGCGGCGACCAGCGACACCGCTTCCTTGCCCGCCGCTTCAACCAGTGCCTGCTCGAGCGCGGCGGTCGGCATCTTCCAGTTCGGATCCTTGACGAACGCGGAGGTTGGCGACAGCGTGCTGTTGACCAGCACGCGGGTACGGCCGGCGGCCACGCGTGACATCACATCCTTGCCCGCGGTGACCACCAGGTCGGCGCCCACCACCAGGTCGGCCGCCGCCGTGCCCACGCGGGTGGCGTGCAGGTCATCGGGTGACGCGGCGATCTGCACGTGGCTGGTGACCTGCCCGCCCTTTTGCGCCAGGCCCGACATGTCGAGCACCTGCGCGCTCTTGCCCTCGATGTGCGCGGCCACCGCGACAATCTGGCCGATGGTGATGACGCCGGTACCGCCAATGCCGGTGACCAGGATGTTGAACGGCGCATCGACTGCCGGAATCACCGGTGCGGGCAGCGCCGGCAATGCGGTGGCATCGGCGCCGGCCTTGGCACTGGCTGTCAGGTTCGGCTTGGCCGGTTTCTTCAACCCGCCGCCTTCAACGGTGACAAAGCTCGGGCAAAAGCCGTTGACGCAGGAGTAATCCTTGTTGCACGAGCTCTGGTTGATCTTTCGCTTGCGCCCGAACTCGGTTTCCAGCGGTTCGACCGAGATGCAGTTCGACTTGACCGAACAATCACCGCAGCCTTCGCACACCGCGTCGTTGATGAAGGCGCGCTTGGGCGCATCGGGGAATTCGCCGATCTTGCGGCGCCGCCGCTTTTCCGACGCGCAGGTCTGGTCGTAGATCACCGCCGAAATGCCGGGCATCTCGCGCAACTGCTTTTGCACCGCATCAAGCTGGTCACGATGGTGCACGGTGGTGCCGGGTGCCCACGGGGTGCCGGCCGGGTACTTCTCGGGTTCGTCGGTGACCACCATGATCGGGGTCACCCCTTCGGCATGCAATTGCTGCGAAATCAGCCAGGGATTGAGCGGGCCGTCGTGGCGCTGGCCACCGGTCATCGCCACCGCGTCGTTGAACAAAACCTTGTAGGTGGCATTGACCCTGGATGAAACAGCGGCGCGGATCGCCAGCAGGCCGGAGTGAAAATAAGTGCCGTCGCCGATATTGATGAAGACATGCTTCTCGTCGGTGAAGTGCGCCGCACCGGCCCAGGTGACGCCCTCGGCCCCCATGTGGGTAAAGGTCGAGGTTTCGCGGTCCATCCACTGCGCCATGTAGTGGCAGCCGATGCCGGCCAGCGCGCGCGAGCCCTCCGGTACCCTGGTCGAGGTGTTGTGCGGGCAGCCGGAGCAGAAATACGGCGTGCGCACCGCGATCGGCAGCGTTTTCGCAAGCGCGCCCTCGCAGGCATCGAGAAACGCGATGCGCGCTTCAAGCCGGGCCCGCAGGTCGCCGCCGGCCAGCGGCAGCAGGCGCTGCACCACCACGCGCGCGATCATCGACGGCGTCAGTTCGCCATGCAGCGGCAACAGCGAGGCGCCGCGCTCGTCGACCTTGCCGGTGACCCGCGGCGCACCGGGCGTGCCGTAAAGGATTTCCTTGATCTGCGATTCGATCAGCGGGCGCTTTTCCTCGACCGTCAGAATCTCGGTCAGCCCGGCAGCGAAGTCGCGCACGCCGGTTTCCTCCAGCGGCCAGGTGACTGCGATCTTGTAGAGGCGCAAACCGAGATCGGCCGCTACCCTGGCATCGATGCCGAGGTCGGCCAGCGCCTGGCGCAGGTCCGCATATGCCTTGCCGGCCGAAACCAGGCCCAGCGTCGGCCGGGTGCCGGCGGCTTCACGCCACAGCACCTTGTTGAGCCCATTGGCCCGCACATAGGCCTTGACCGCCGGCAGCTTGAAGTTGAGCAGGCGCGCTTCCTCGCCCAGGAAATCGGTGATGTTGAAGCGAATCGCGAGGCCATCGGCCGGCATCACGAAGTCGGTCGGGAGTACCGGCGTCACGCGCGCGGTCGAGAGGTCAACCGTAGCGCCCGATTCGACAATGTCGGTGACGCACTTCATGCCGATCCAGAGCGACGCAAAGCGCGACAGCGCGAATCCGTGGACCCCGTAGTCGAGGATGTCCTGCACCGAGGCGGGGTAGAAGATCGGCGTCGAGACCGCCTGAAAGATCTGCTCGCTCTGGTGCGCGGTGGTCGACGACTTGGCGCCGTGGTCATCGCCGGCCAGCGCCAGCACCCCGCCCCAAGGCGAGGTGCCGGCCATGTTGGCATGCTTGAACACGTCGCCGCAGCGATCCACGCCCGGGCCCTTGCCGTACCAGATGCCGAACACGCCATCGTATTTCGCGCCCTGGAACAGGTTGACCTGCTGCGTGCCCCAGATCGAGGTGGCGGCCAGGTCTTCATTGACGCCCGGCTGAAACACCACATGGTGTTCCTTCAGGTGTTTTTTTGCCTTTGCCAGCGACTGATCGTAACCACCCAACGGCGAACCGCGATAGCCGGAAATGAAGCCGGCGGTGTTCTTGCCGGCAGCCAGGTCGCGGTTACGCTGCAGCATCGGCAGGCGCACCAGCGCCTGGGTGCCGGTCATGAAGGCGGTGCCGAACTCGAGGGTGTATTTGTCCTCGAGAGAGACAGTTTCCAGCAGTTTGGGGTCGACAGGTGCGTTCATGGGCGGGAATCCTCTGGATCGTGACCACAGCAAAGATGCGCAAGTATAAAAGGCCGGGGCAGGAAATTTTTTCCTATTTTTGCTCGACTGGCTGAATGTGCGATACATTTTGCATCGCACCATCTCGCCTAATAGGAAGAAACATGTCGCCAGCCCCTGCCGTTCCCGCTCTCGACCGCACCGATCTCAGGATTCTCGACGCCCTGCAGAGTGACGGCAGGCTGACCAATGCGGAACTGGCCGAACGCGTCGGCCTCTCGCTTTCACCCTGCTGGCGGCGCCTGAAACGGCTGGAAGAAAGCGGCGTCATCACCGGTTACCAGGCGCTGCTCAACCGCAAGGCCCTGGGCCTGGGCGTGACCGCCTTCGTGCGGGTCGACATCGAACGTCACACACCGGCGATGGAACGCCGCTTCGAGGAATCGATTGCCGACCTGGACGAAATCGTGTCCTGCCACGTGATCTCGGGCGAGGGCGCGTTCATGCTGGTGGTGATGAGCGAATCGCTGGAGAGCTTTTCAAAATTCGCGCTCGACACCCTGATGGCGCTGCCGGGCGTGAAAGACACGCGCACCAGCTTTTCGTTGAAGGAAGTCAAGTCGAGTACTGCCTTGCCCTTGAAGCACGCCAGGGGGCGTTGAGCGCGCCGGGTCGCAGCGTTGCGGTCGGGAAGGAATTCACCCACTAAACTTTATGGGAATTGGTTTTTTCACGGCAGCAGGCTATGGTCACCATTCTGAGAGTGGACGCGAATCTGATAGCCGAAGCAGTGCGCATCGGCGGCCATCGCAGCAGGAAAGCCGCAGTCACCCATGCGCTAACCGAGTACATCGAGCGCCGCAAGCAAGGGGCGATCATCGACTTGTTCGGCAAGATCGATGCCGCCGGCCGCCGAGATGAAACGCCAACGCAGCGCAGCGACCGAGTCCAAGCGCCGTGCGCGGACGGCTTGAACGGGGCGCGATGGTGATCGTCGACACTTCCGTGTGGTCGCTATGCCGGTATTGTTGGCGTGCGGTTGCATACCGTTGCGGCGCAGTGCCACAGACGTCATCGACAGGTCCCAACAACACGGCATCCGGCGAAGGTCAGTCAATTCCTGCCGGCTCGAAGCGCGGCGTTTGATACACCTCGACCGCCGGCGCCGGCCCGGTCCACCGCACCACCTGCACCAGCACCGACAACGCGCTCGGCCCCTGCGTCAGCGACGAGGTGCCGACATCGAGCGACAGCACGTTGGGATTGCCGCCGCGCTCCGGGCCATCGGGTGCCGGGTCGAACCAGGCGCCGGTCGCCATCACGACTACCCCAGGCATCACGCCGGCGTCCTGCGCCACCCCGGCCAGGCACGCGCCACGATCGTTGAATACGTGCGCCAAGTCGCCGTTGGTCAAGCCTCTAGCCCGGGCATCTGCCGGATTGATCGCGATGCGCTCACGCCCGGCCACCTTGCCGGCCTGTGAAACCGGGCCCGGATCCATCTGGCTGTGCAAGCGATCCGGCGGCTGGATGGTGATCAGGTGCAAGGGGAACCGGTGGATTGCCGCGGCGCCCAGCCATTCAACCGGCGGCAACCACGTCGGGTGTGCCGGGCAATCCACGTAGCCAAAGCTGCGGATGGTTGGCGACACCAATTCGATCCTGCCGGATGGCGTGCGTAAAGGATGCGCGAGCGGATCGGCACGGAACGCGTCGAACATCACATAATCCCGCACCGGCGCGGGCAGCTCAACCCATCCGCGCGCAAGGAATTCCTCGTAGGCGGGCAAGGCGACGCCGCCGTCCGTAGCACTGGTGCACACCCGGCGCCAAAGTTCGCGCAGCCATGCGTCGGTATCGCAGCCTTCGCTGAAAGCTGGTTCGTGGCCGGCGCGCGCAGCCAGTTCGCGAAAAATATCGAAATCGTCACGACTCTCACCAACCGGCTCGATCGCCTGCTGCATCGCGAAGATGAACGGGTCGCGCGAGGAGCCACCGATGTCGTTGCGCTCGACCGGCGTGGTCGCCGGCAGCACGATGTCGGCACGACGCGCGGTCGGCGTCCACCAGCTTTCGTGCACCACCACGGTGGCCGGCTTGTGCCAGGCACGGGTGAGCCGATTCAAGTCCTGATGATGGTGAAACGGATTGCCGCCGGCCCAGTAGATGAGGTCGATGTCGGGATAAGTGTCCTGCCGGCCGTTGAAGTCGAACCCACCTCCCGGGCGCTCCAGCATGTCGGTCAGGCGCGCCACCGGAATCGCGCGGCCGGCCGGGTTGGGGCCGGTTGTGAACTCCGGTGATGGCAGATCGATACGCGGATTGCCGACGCCGTTCATCGAGCCGTGGCCGAACGCGAAGCCACCACCGGGCAGGCCGATCTGCCCCAGCATCGCGGCCAAGGCGATCGCCATCCAGTAAGGTTGCTCGCCGTGGTGGGCGCGTTGCAGTGCCCATGCCATGGTGACCAGGGTACGTGTAGCGGCGGCCTGGCGCGCCAGCGCACGAATCAGCTCCGCATCGACACCACAGATCGCGGCGGCCCATGCGGCACTCTTGGCCACTCCATCGGCGGCGCCTGTGAGGTAACGTTCAAAGACCTCAAAGCCGCTGCAATGGCTGGCCAGAAATGCCGCGTCATGCAGCCCCTCGCAGAGCAGCGTATGCGCCATGCCGAGCAGAAGCGCAGTGTCGGTATTGGGCCGCGGCGAGATCCATTGCGCATCGAGAAATCCCGGCGCGTCGCCGCGGTTCGGGCTGATCACCACGAAGCGGATGCCGGCCGCGCGTGCGCGGCGCAGCCACGCCTCCATGGTGTGCGCGCCGGCGCCGCCGGAGGTGACCTGCCCGTTTTTCAGCGCCAGCCCGCCGAAGGCGATGATCAATCGGGTGTGGCCGACGACACTCATCCAGTCGGTCACCCGGCCGGACACCGGCTCATGGGTGCCGATCACATGCGGCAACAGGAACTGCGCCGCACCCCAACTGTAATTGCCGGCGGAATCGGTGCAGCCACCGCCGGAAAACAGGAAACGCCGCACCTGGGTGCGCGCATGGTGAAAGCGCCCGGCCGACGACCAGCCGTAAGAGCCGCCGAAAATCCCCTGCGCCCCGCGCTCCGCGCGCACGCGTGCCAGTTCCTCGGCCACCAGCGTCAACGCCTGGTCCCAGGACACCTCGACGAAGGCATCGCTGCCGCGCCCGCTGCGTTCGCGACGTAGAAGCCATGACTTGCGCACGGCGGGTCGCGCTATGCGCAGCGGCGAATACACCATCGCTGGAATGGCGTCCAGCATCGGCGAGGGCGCGGGATTGCGCGCGAATGGCTCACAGGCGATCAGGCGGCCGTTCTCCACCACGGCCGTGTAGGCGCCCCAATGGGCGAGTTGCTGAAATCGTTGGGTGGTCATGCCGGCTTTATCTATCTAGAAGGTGCCGGAATAGCCGCCCCCATCGATCATCAGGTTCTGCCCGGTGATATAGCCCGCATGCGCCGAACACAGAAAGGTGATGTAGGCGCCGGCCTCCTCGGCGCGACCGAAGCGGCCGGCAGGGTTGCCGCGGCCACGCTCTTCCCACAACTGGTCATAACTCTTGCCGGATTCCTCCAGCATGCCCAGGATGTGGTTCTTCTGCGCGTCGGTGGCGAACACACCCGGCAGCAGGTTGTTGATGGTGACGTTGTCGCGCACAGTCTGGCGCGACAAGCCGGCCACGAAACCGACCAGCCCCAGGCGCGCGCTGTTCGACAAAGGCATTTCCGCCTGCGGCGATTTCACCGAGCGCGAACTGATGTTGACGATGCGCCCGAACTTGCGGCGAATCATGCCGTCGACCACCGCGCGGATCATGGCGATCGGCCCGAGCATCATCGAATCGAGCGCGGCGATCCATTGATCGCGGTCGAGATGGCGAAAATCACCCGGCTTCGGGCCGTCGGCGTTGTTGACCAGAATGTCCGGATTCGGGCAGGCGGCGATCGCCGCTGCGCGGCCGGCTTCGGTCGTGATGTCCGCCACCACCGGTGTGACCGGCACGCCGCTTGCGGCCGTGATCTCGGATGCCGCCTGTTTAAGCGTATCCGGATTGCGCGCGGCGATGGTCACCAGCACACCTTCATTGGCCAGGCACTGCGCGGCGGCGCGTCCCATGCCGCGGCTGCCGCCGAATACCAGCGCATGCCGCCCCTTGATGCCCATGTCCATGGCTCATTCCTGTCCGAAGATTCGAGGAACGAGTTTAGCGCGCCGAACTGCCCAATTCCCGGTGGCACAAAAACGTCGCACAGCCCAACGATTGCTGCTACCGCCAACCGGACATCAAGACGACAGCCGTCCAGCCACCTCGCTACTCGTTGACCGCAGAAAGTACAGCGTTGTAGAGAGCATCGCCGATCCAGAACCCGGCATCGGTACGCAGTGCGTCAAGGAGCGGCCGCACTGGTGCCAGCAGACCGCGATCCCGGGCTGCGATCAATATGCCGAGTGTCCCGCTCACGGCGAGACCCATGCGCTGCGCAGCATGGCGACCGATACGCTCGTCAAGCAGAATCAAATCCGCCCGGCACTCAACGGCGAGCGCGATGGCTTCCGCTTCGCCCGCATCGAGTTCCAGGCCCAGCGCATTGGTGAGCGAAAGGTTGAGCGCAGGCTTGCGCTTGATCCAGGCCGCAGCCACCACTTCGCGTGCTCCCGGTTCGCCGGCGCCAGCGACCGTGATTTCATGAAACACGGCCTCAGGCACAACGATCTCGCCGTACACAGCGTGGAGCAAATCAAGCCGGCCGGCACGCGCAAGCGCGACAATCGGCGAAGTGTTGCAGACAACCAACATGTGTCAGAGCGCGCCGCGCACGACCTTCAAGTCTTCCTCGAATTCGGCGACGCCATAGCTGGGGGCGATTCCGCGTGCGCCCAGCGCCAGGCGCATGCGCGCCTGAGAGAGTCCAGCCAGCCGCGCGGCCTGGCCCAGCGTGAGCCTCTCGCGCTGATACAAGAGTGCGGCGAGTTCAAGCTTGATCTCCGGTTCGGACATGCGAGCCGCGTGCAACAAGTCGTCGTCGATCAGTACTCCCATCATCGCCTCCTGCGGCCGCGCGTCGGGCGACCTCAAAGTTTCAATTGTCCACCAAAACAAGAGGGCAGGCGCGAGTGTCGCAAAGGCCGACGGTTGCATGTGTGACTATTGATCGTTGCGAAAACCATGACCGCCTCGCTAGAGGCATGCTCTCGAGCCACGCCAAGCGGCCAGGTTCATTCCACGTCACTAGCAAGGCACAGCATGGTCGCCGACGTTGGTAGACTCATGTTTTCGTCAACTAATAGCAGCTCATGGCTTGCTTTCAACTCAACAAGTGGACGGTATGAACAGACGCGCCGCACTGCTGGCCTTGCTTGCCGCAAGCGGGGCGCCAACTTCCGCAATTGCGCAGACCACCCAGCGGGTGCGACGAATCGGCTATTTTGCGCTGGCAAGCGCCCAGAGCGACGCCACTTTTCTGGCTGCGTTTCGCGCCGGCATGTTGGAACTGCGTTGGGCCGACGAGCGCGACTACGTCATCGATGCGCGCTACGCAAACGGCGTTGTGCAGGCCGCGCCAGGCTTGGCAGACGAACTGGTGGCCACCAGCCCGGATCTGCTGCTCACACCTGCGAACGCCGCCGTGCGCTTGCTCGTTCAAAGAACCAGGACCATACCGATCGTGTTTGCCATCGCCCAGGATCCGGTCGAGTCCGGCCTGGCCGCGAGCCTTCGCAAGCCCGGCGGCAACGCCACCGGCCTGACCAGCATGGCCACCGAACTCTCCGGCAAGCGCCTGCAACTGCTCAAGGAGGCGCTGCCGCGTGTCACCCATGTCGCCCTGCTGTTTTCGTCAAACGATGCCGGCAGCGTCTCGCAAGCAAGGGAAATCGAGGCAGCCGCCCCGCGCCTGGGATTGCGCGTGTCGCCGATCGCACTGACCAATCCCGCGGACATCGAACCGGCGTTCAAGCGGGTTGCCGCAATCGGCGCCCAGGCCTGCAATGTGACTCTTGACGGCCTCACCTTCAGCCATCGTCAGGTGATCGCCGAACACCTCACGCGCCTGAAAGTGCCTGGCCTGTTTCCGAGCAGTGCCTACGTGGACGCCGGCGGGCTGATGGCATATGGCGCCTCCTTCACGGATAACTTTCGACGCGCCGCCGCTCACGTGGACAAGATTCTCAAAGGAGCGAAACCAGGCGACCTGCCAATCGAGCAGCCGGTCAAGTTCGATCTGGTTGTGAACACGACAACCGCGCGAGCGCTCGGACTCAAATTCCCCGACGCGTTCATGCTGAGTGTGACTCGCGAGATCGAGTAAGCGAGGGCTTGCCTGGCTCCCAAAGGCGGATTCGGTCGTGCCCAGGCTACTCGCGCAGCCGTGCGATGTAGTGGCGGGGAGTTGCGGCATCCATCGCAGCGTTCAACCGCGCCGCGCCTGCAACAATTCGTACACATCGTCGCGTGAACTGACTGCGAGAATCGTCACTAGCCCGGACTTGTCATCGACGTGATACGCCAGACAAAATTGCGGCGTGGTGATTTTGATCTTGAAACAATCGGGCACGCCATGCAGCGCATCCTTGGCGACGCGCGGATTTTGCAGTCGCTCTTTCGCCAGCTTTCGTTTGAAGCGGCGCTTTACGGATTCATCAAGCCGCGCCCACTCGGCTTCGGCGAGCGAGTGGATCGCGAGTTCATAGGTCATCCAGCGTGATTCTGCGTACGCGCTTGACTGACGCCACGCGCGCCGCTGCCTTTGACGTGATCAGGCGATCAGCCGCCTGATCGAGCAACGCGTCCATCAGGCGTGTGGACAGGATGTAACCAGCAGGCCGATTGTGATTGAGCACGACGACGGCCATTTCGTCCGCCTGCTTAAACGCCCGGGCGGGCGATTCGCGGAGGTCCGAAATGCCGATGCTGCGGGTAGAGAGCAGGGTGTCCATTGCTTGATTATAGCGAAATAAATACGAAATTTCGTCTATTTTCTGCTCTGCCCGCATACTACGAGGTATTAAGGATAGGGAATCCAAAGGGCTTGGTGGAGATAGAGCCGACATCCGCCTGCGCAATGGTCCGGCTTCCTGCGCCCAACTGGTCCCGCAGCGCCCCAGCCAGCCTGTGCCTCCGGTTGCGGGGATGCGCGAGCCCTACTCGATCACCTTGTCGGCCTGCAACAGCAATTCCGGCGTCACTTTGAGTCCGAGCAATTTGGCGGTCTTTTCGTTGATCACCAATTCAAACCTGGTCGGTTGTTCGACCGGCAGATCACTCGGTTTCGCGCCCTTGAAGATCTTGTCCACATAGGTGGCCAGGCGATGGAAATCGTCGGTCAGGCTGGCGCCGTAGCTCATGAGGCATCCGGCCTCTGCGAAAAAGCGGTCGCCCGCGACAGTGGGCAAACGGTATTTCGCGGCCAGCTCCGCGATCTGGTTTCTTTGCTGGTTGAAAAGCGGAGTGAACGACACAATCAGCGCACCGGCTTTTTCACGCGCCAAGGTGGCGAATGCTCGCTCAATCTCCTGCGGCGAGCCGGCTTCCACACGCACTAGCGTGACGCGGCGCTTGTGCGCCGCCTCTTGAAGATTGTCGCCCATGCGGGTCTGGGCCGCACCGCTGGAATCCACCAGGACCGCCATGCGCGATACCTTGGGCAACATGCCGTGCAGCAGTTCCATGCGCTTGGGGCCGAGGTCGTCGGTGATGTTCGCGCGGCCGGTGATATTGCCGCCGGGTCGCGCCAGGCTCTTGACCAGCCCGAGACTGACCGGATCATTGACGGCGGCAAAGACGATCGGGATCGCGGTAACGGCCTTTTGCGCGGCAAGGGCAACCGTGCTGGCGGACACCACAATCACATCGACCTTCGATTGCACCATCTGCGCCAACAGCGTGGCAAGCGCCTCGCGATTGCCGTCGGCGAAGCGCCATTCGATCGAAAGATTCTTGCCCTCGACATAGCCGAGCTCGCGCATGCCGCGCGGTAAACCGCCAAACACGTGGGCATCGATGGATGCCGGGCGGCTCTGGAATCCCAGGAAGCCAACCCGCCATAATTTGCCCGTTTGCTGCGCCTGCGCGCTCCAAGGCACATTGACAGCGCAAGCGCCGAGTGCGACCACCAGTTTGCGGCAATTATTCACGCGCAACCCCTCCTTCCGAAGAGCACATTATGGCGCGCCAGCGAAGGTCAGACCAACAACAGGGCTCCTGCCAACGCGTGAACTTCCCGGCGCTTGGCGCCGTCGAATCGCCGTCGGTGCCGCGCCCGAGTGCGATGGTTCGCGAGACACGCACCCTGCGGAACGAGCAACGCAAATGCACTACACGTTCTCCATGAAGAGCGCCTCCATCCGCTCAGTCCGCGTCGAACCGAGATTGTGCGCGGCAGTCGAGTCGCTGTTCAGTGACGGCGAAACGGTATCCGAGTTTGTCGAAGCATCGGTTGGGGCGGCGGTGTTGCGCAGACGCAATCAAGCCGGGTTCATTGCTGGCGGGCTGCGCTCACCGGACGATGTGCATCACAGCGGCGACTACGTCAAAGCCGACACTGTCTCGCGGAAGTTGCAACGAACGTTGGATGCCGCGCGCATCAAAGGTTTGGTCCCGCTGGACCGTAGCGACCAGGTTCACGTGTTGGCGCCACCGACGATTGAAGATTCGCAGGTAGACTGAACGCCGATCCTGATTGACCGATTCGCCACTCCGCCAACGAGAATGAAACGCAGATGAACCGGCGCGACACCGTACTCGCCTTAGCCGCACTTGGACTCGCACCAGTGACGACGCATGCCCAGCAGGCGGGCCGTGTCTACCGGATCGGCTATCTGAGCACGCCGACCCGCAAGTCGGTCGAACGGGTGCTCGAATCGTTCCTCGCTGCATTGCGCAAGCTCGGCTGGGTCGAAGGCAAGAACCTGTTGATCGAATACCGCTGGGCAGATGGAAGCATCGAGCGACTGCCGGGGCTTGCGGCGGAGTTGGTCAAGCTAAAGGTAGACCTGATTGTGGCGCCCGCTGAAACAGCGGCACGTGCTGCGAAGAATGCCACCGGCAGCATACCGGTTTTGATGATTTTCCCGATTGATCCGGTGGCATCCGGCCTTGTCGCCAGCTTGCGACGGCCGGGCGGAAATGTCACCGGCACCTCTGGCTCGGCCGGCTATGAAATCATCGGCAAGCAGCTTCAGCTTTTGAAGGAAATCGCTCCGCAAACTTCCCGCGTGACCTTTCTCTGGGACACGGCAAGTACCGCTGCCCATCTGCATTTAAAAGAACTGGAAATCGCCGGACGCGCATTGCGCATTCAGGTTCATTCTCTGAAAGTCCGTGGCCCGGAAGAATTCGAAAGTGCGTTCGTCGCCATGGCACGCGACAGGGCAGACGCGCTGCTGGTGTCGCGTGACGCAATGTTTCTGGTCAACCGCAGGACAGTTGCCGAGCTCGCGCTCAAGAGCAGGTTGCCGACCATGTTCAACCACAGCGAGTCGGTCGAGGATGGCGGCCTGGCGTCGTATGCGGTGAACATGTCCGCCTTTATAGGCCAAGCCGCCAACTACGTGGACAAAATCCTTAAAGGCGCAAAGCCTGCCGACCTGCCGGTGGAGCAGCCAACCACGTTCGAGTTCATCGTCAACTTGAAGACAGCCAAGGCGCTTGGCATCAGGATTCCGGAAACGATCCTGCTGCGTGCTGACCGGGTGATCGAGTAACCGATTCGCCAATCGTGGCCGGCGCGCCATCGTATCTGCCCGGTGTCGTCCACCCCACCGTCCTGCCGCACCCGACGCGTTCCTCCGGTCAGCCGCGTTGCTTGAAAGCGGACATGCGCAAGCCCTACTCGATCACCTTGTCCGCGCGCACAAGAAAGCCTTCCGGAACCGCCAGGCCGATCGCCTTGGCCGTCTTGAGATTGACGACCATCTCGAAGCGTCTGGGTTGCTGCACCGGCAGGTCGGCCGGCTTCGCGCCTTTGAGTATCTTGTCCAAGTAGAAGGCGATGTCGCGAAACCGCTCCGCTAGATGTGCCGCGTAACCCAGCAGTCCGCCATTGGCGGCAAATCCACCCAAAGGTGAGGCTGCCGCCAGGCGATACTTGATTGCCAGATCGGCCGCGCGCTTCAGCGGAAGGCTGGGCTGCACGATGACGGCACCAGCCCTGGCCTTCGTCAATTCCGCAAACGCCGCCTCCAGCCCCTCATCGCCGCGAACCTGGATGGTCGTCAAGTTGATGCCCAAGTGCCGGCCTGCGAGCTCAACGCGTTCGACGAACACCTTGGAGAACGGATCGGCGGAATTCGCCAGCACGCCCATGCGCCTGGTCGCGGGCAACATGTCGCGCAGAAGTTCGAGCGTCTTGGCCGCCAGGTCACTGGTGGCACCCGACAGGCCGGTAATGTTGCCGCCCGGGCGCGCCAGGCTGGCAATCAGACCTGAGGCCACCGGATCGGCAACCCCGGCCATGATGATCGGAATGGTCGCGGTCGCCTGTTTCGCAGCCTGTGCTGAGGGTGTTTGAAACGTAATGATGGCATCGACCTTGAGGCCAACCAGTTCGGCGGCGAGAGCGGGAAGCCGGTCCAGCGCAGCCTCGCTCCAGCGAGGTTCAAGCGCGATACTTTTGCCTTCGAAGTAGCCCAGCGCACGCAGTTCCGCCCTCAAGGCGGCGAGAAAACCCGCGTTGCTGGCGGCAGAGCCGGGGCCCAGTATTCCGATGCGTGCAGGCTTTGCGCCCTGCGTCTGGGCGACAACTGCCAGCGGTGTGGTGAGCGCAAGCGCACCGATGGCGACAATCAGTTTGCGACGCTCGTTCATTCAGTCAGTCTCCTTGCAGGCGCACATTATCGCAGCCACAAGGGATGGGACCACTGGCACGGCAGCGCTGGTCGCCAAAGCATCGCACGATGTCG
Source organism: Burkholderiales bacterium (assembly GCA_031423955.1). Lineage (GTDB taxonomy): Bacteria > Pseudomonadota > Gammaproteobacteria > Burkholderiales > JAEUOS01 > JAEUOS01. The sequence continues at coordinate 5,964 of JANPGJ010000559.1, read as the reverse complement.
TAAGCTTTGACGATGGCGAGAAAAACCTCCAGGACCAGCACCCCCGACGGCGGCGCCGTGCCCGGGCCGAAACGCCGCGCGGCCGAAATCATTGACGCGGCCGCCGCCGTGTTTGCCGAAAAGAGCTACTACGGCACCGCCACCCAGGACATTGCCGCGCGCCTGGGCATGCGTCAGGCCAGCCTTTACTACTACCTGCACTCAAAGGAAGATGCCCTTGCACAGGTGTGCAAACTGGGGGTGGAAGGCTTTCTGGAGTTCGCGCAGGAGATAGCGGCGCGCCGCCAGACCGCCGGCCTGCGGGTTGCCGCCATCGTCAGCCGCCATCTCGGGTCGAACGATGTCCGCCCCGACTACACCAAGGTGTTCCTGACCGAACGCCAGCATTTGCCGGCGCCCAGCCGCAAGGCGATCGGGCGCAGCGCGCGCGCCTACGAGAAGGTCATCGAGGGGGTGATTCGCGAAGGCGTGGCCGCCGGCGAGTTCGCGGCCGGCACCAACCCGCGCCTGGCCACACTGGCGCTCCTGGGCATGTGCAATGAAGCGACCAAGTGGATCAAGACACGCCGTGGCGCCAATGTGCCGGCCACCACGGAGTCCTTCTGCGGCCTGCTTTTGTGGGGCTTGGCAGCGCGCCCGCCTGCACCGAAATCGACGCCGGGCGCTGGCGGCAGCCGGCGCGCGCTGGCGCCGAAGCGGCGCGCTTAGCGAAGCCGTTACAATCCCAATTCAATAGATCTATAGACAACCACACCAGCGCATGCACAGTAGCGAAAGGCTGCGTCAGAGTACCGCGCCACGGCTGCTGTGCGAGCGCGCGCGCGCCGAACCGTCGCGCGTGGCGCTGCGCGCCAAGCGCCTGGGATTGTATGAAGAGCGCACCTGGCGCGCACTGGCGCTGGCCACGGCGCGGCTGGCGCAAGGCTTTGCGGCACTGGGCGTGGTCAAGGGCGACCGCGTCGCCATCATGGGCGACGCCTGCGAGGAGTGGCTGGTGTGCGACCTGGCGGCGCAGGCGTTGGGCGCCATCACCTACGGCATCTACCCGACCGCCTCGGCGGCGGAACTCGAACACCAGATGCGCGATGGCGGCGCCCGGTTGTTCGTGGCCGAAAATCAGGAATACGTCGACAAGGTATTGCCCCTGGCGCCGCGACTCGGCGCGCTCGCCGCGATCGTGGTGATCGATCCGACCGCGATGTTCGCTTACGACGACGCGCGCATCGTGCTCTACGCCGCGCTGATGGCCAGCACGCTTGAAGATGCGGAACTTCTCGCAGGCCTTGAGCGCAGTGCCGGCCAGGTCGGACCGGACGATCCGGCCTTCATCGTCTATACCTCGGGCACCACCGGCGCCCCCAAAGGTGCGCTGGTCTCGCACGGACGACACTTAGCCGGCGCCGCCAACATGGTGCTGCACTACCCGCTGCTTGACCAGGCCGGATTGCGCACCGTGGTGTTCCTGCCGCTCTGCCATGTGCTCGGTCGTGACCTTGCGATCACCCTTCCGCTGATCGCGGGCGTGGTGCCGCATTTCGGCGAGAGCGTCGCCGATCTCGCCACCACGCTGCATGAAGTGGCGCCGGATTTCCTGGTGCTGGTGCCGCGTTATTTGCAGAAATTCGCGGCCCAGGTGTTGATCGGCATCGCCAATACCTCGCCCGTCAAGCGCGCCGTGCATGCCGCCGCCATGCGCATCGGGCGCCAGCATGCGCGCGCCCGCTGGGACGGCGGGCCGCTGTCCTCGCCGCTGTATGCGGTGTGCCGGCTGGTGTCTTTCAAGCCGGTGCTGGCCAAACTGGGATTTGATCGCCTGCGCCTGGTGATCGCCGGTGGCGCACCGCTGCCGCCGGAAACGGCGGCTTTCTGGCAAATCCTGGGGCTCAATGTGTGCGAGGTGTACGGCCAGACTGAAGAAGCCGGCGCCATCATCTCGGGCCAGCGCGGGCCGTTTCCGCGGCCCGGCAATGTCGGCACCCCGGCCGACGGCTGGGAGATCAAACTTGATGCCGACACTGGCGAGATCCTGCTCAAGGGCGGGCATGTGTTCGACGGCTACTGGAACCAGCCCGAGGCGAGCGCGGCCGCATGGCGCGGGGGCTGGCTGGCCACCGGCGATGTGGGCGCCTGGGACGACACCCAACCCGGTCACCTGAAGCTGGTCGATCGCGCGCGCGATTTCATCGTCACCTCGGGCGGGAAGACCATTTCGCCGTCGTTCATCGAGAACATCCTGCGCGGTAGTCCGTACGTCGGCGAAGCCATGGTCATCGGGCACGCGCGCAAATACCTGACCGCATTGATCGAAATCGATGCCGATAGCGTGGCCGACTGGGCGCGCGCTCACGGCGTGTCATACACCGGCTTTACCAGCCTGACCGCGGAACCCCGCGTCAATGCACTGATCGGCGATGAGATCGAGCGCGCCAACGGCCAGCTTGCGCGGGTGGAGCAGATCAAGCACTTTCGCATTCTGCCCAGGAAGCTTGACCCGGAAGAGGAAGGCGAACCGGTCACACCGACGCGCAAGTTGAAGCGTGCATTGATGATCGAGCGCTTCGAAGCACTGGTCGAGTCGATGTATGACGACAACGAAGAACGTGCGCTGGCCGAAGCCGCCGGCGCCAGCCTGACTGCCTGACACCACCACCCCAAGGAGAACCCGCATGCATCGCGCATTCCGCCAACCGCCTCTAATGAAATCCCTGGTGAGGACAAGCCTTGCCGCATTCGCCCTGACCGCCTCGGCGACCGCCATTGCCCAGGATGCCTATGTCGTCGGTGTCTCGGCGGCGATGACCGGTTCGGCCGCCGCCACTTACGCGCCGGTGATCGAGGCGATGCGCGCGTACGTCGACCACATCAACGGCAAAGGCGGCGTCAACGGCAAACCGGTCCGGCTGGTCATCAGCGACAACCAGGGCGAGGCGTCGAAGGCGGCCGCGGACGCCAAGAAACTGCTGACCCAGGACAAGGCGGTGATGCTGATCAATTCCAGCCTGTCGTCGACCTATGCGCCGATGGTGGCCGAGGCCAGGCGCGCCAACGTGCCACTGTTCTATGCCGGTGCGGTGTGCCCGAAGGAAACCTACCCGCCGGCCGATCCGCTGCAATTCTGCTCGACCGCCTTCGGTGCGCAGTACGACAGCCAGATGGCGCTGGCGACAGTCAGGGAACTGGCGAAGGAACCGGTCAGGATCGGCTTTTCAGCGATGGCGATCCCGCTTTCGCGCGGCGAGATCGACTACGCCGAGGGGCTCTCCAAAACCATGGGCATGACCCCGGTCGACAAGCAGATCGTGCCGCCGCCCACGCCTGACTACACGCCGTTCGCCACCAAGCTCAAGGAGGCCAACCCGAACTGGGTCTACTCCTGGGCGCCATGGGTGACGCAGGTGCGCACCTTCGAGTCGCTGCGACGCCTGGGCTGGAATGGCCGCTACATCGCCTACGCCCACCTCAACGCCGAAGATGAACTCGCGCGCCTGAAGGACAATGAACTGTATGTATTCGGCACCAACGCCTTTTTCCAGGACAACCTGCCGATCCAGGCGGAGCTGCGCGCCGTGATGCACCGCGCCAATCTCAACTATCCGATCACGCAGTTGTCGGAAGGCTATATCGCCGGACTGGTGCTGGAAGCGGCGCTCAAGGGTGCCGGCTGGCCGGCCACGGCCGCCAAGGTGCAAGCGTCGATGAGCAATCTCAAGGTCGATACCAAGGGCCTGCGCGGCGGGCCGATCGAATGGACCCGCGACAACCACTTTCGCACCCGCCAGCACTATCGCGTCTACAAGTGGGACGCCGCCAAAGGCGCGATAACGCGCGTCAAGGACTGGACCGCGATCGAGGTGAAGTAGGGCCAGCGGTCGCAGGCGCGGGCGCGGCGCTGTCCCGGCCGCCCCTGCGCCTTGCCACACCCTTGCCACCCCTTAGCGCGCGCCTGAACCATGCAACTGGCTGTCAATATCCTGGTCCTCGCCTCGATCTATGCCCTGATCGGTTGCGGCTATGTGCTGATCTATCGGGTCAGCCGGGTGCTGTCGCTGGCACACGGCGAATTGATGATGCTCGGTGCCTACGGGCTGGTCACCACCGCCTCCCTGTTCGCGGCGCAGCCCGCGATCGCCCTCGCGGCCGCGGCCCTGCTGGCTGCCGCCACCGGCGCGCTGGTGTATTGGGCGCTGATGCGGCGCATGACCGGCGAAGCGGTGCTGGCCGCCGTGCTGGCCACCATCGCGCTGGGCATCCTGTTGCGCGGGGCGATGGTGCTGATCTGGTCGGCGCAAGTGCAACACCCGGCCCGCCTGCTCGGCTTCGACAATCCGGTGATCGCCTTGCCGGGCGGAGCGCGGCTTTCGACCATCAGCGTGCTGCTGGTGGTCATGAACGTGATGGTCTATCTGGCATTGTGGGCGTTCCTGACGCGCAGTCGCTATGGCATCGCCATGCGCGCGGCCGGGCAGAACCCGCGCCTGGCGGCGCAACGCGGCATCAACCTGCACGCCGTCTACGCGCTGGCCTGGGGCATCGCCGTATTCACCGGCGGCATGACCGGCATCCTGATCGCCTGTGATTCCGGCCTGGATGCCACCATGGCCACCATCGGCCTGAAGGCCTTTCCGGCGGCACTGGTCGGCGGGCTCGACAGCCTGGTCGGCGCGCTTTGCGGCGCGCTGATCGTTGCCGCCGCCGAGGTGCTGCTGATTCACTATGTCGACCCGCTGCTGTCGGACGTGGTGCCGTTTCTGGTGCTGACGGCGATGCTGATCGTGCGACCCTGGGGCCTGTTCGGCTCGCGGGAAGAACTGGACCGCGTCTAGTGCCCCACGCCAGCGGCTATTTCCGCACCCGCTACAGCCAGGACACCCGGCTCATCGACACCCGTTTCCAGCGCGTCGCCTGCGTGCTGTTCGGGTGCGCGCTGCTGGCCTTGCCGTGGGTCGCCAACGCCTTCGTCCTCGACCTCGCCAACCAGACACTGCTGGCGGTCGTCGGGGCGGTCGCCCTGATGTTGCTTACCGGATTTGCCGGCCAGATATCGCTCGGGCATGCCGGACTGATGGCGGCCGGTGCGTTTTGCACCGGCATCCTGGTCAAGGAAGCCGGGGCGTCGATCTGGCTGACCTTGCCCGCCTCGGCGGCCACCGGCGCTTTGCTCGGCGTGATCTTCGGCCTGCCTTCGCTGCGGCTGCGCGGGCTTTATCTTGCGGTCAGCACGCTGGCATTGCACTTCATCGTGATCTATCTCGGGCACGAATATGAAACCCGGCGCGGCTTCTCCACCGGCATCGTGATTGATCCACCGAGGCTGTTCGGCTGGGAACTGGCCGACGGCCGCGCCTGGTACGTGGTGTTCCTGATCGCCGCCGCCGGCACCATACTGATTGCCCTCAACTGGTTGCGCGCCCGCACTGGTCGCGCCTGGCGCGCCCTGCACGGGCGGGAAGCGGTGGCCGAGGCGCTGGGCATCGACGTGCCGCGCTACAAGTTGCTGGCCTTCGTGGCCAGTTCGACCATCACCGCGATGCTAGGCTGTCTCATCGCCTATTACCGCGGCTTCGTGTCGGGCGAGGCGTTCTCGTTGTTCCTGTCGATCCAGTATGTCGCAATGGTGATCATCGGCGGCATGGGGTCGATCGCCGGTGCGGTGATGGGCGCGGTGTTCGTGACCCTGTTTCCGTACGGCATCGAATGGCTGGTCGGCATGGTCAGCGAAGGGCTGCCGCAAATGCGCGGCCTGCAAAACGCGGTGTTCGCCATCAACTATGCGGCCTTCGGACTGGTGATGATCCTGTTCCTGGTGTTCGAGCCACAGGGCCTGGCCGGCATCTGGCGGCGCGTACAAGCCTATTTCCTGATGTGGCCCTTCAAGCAGAAGCCCCTGGCTGGAGGCGGCAATTGACAGCGCCGGCGGGTGCCGACGGCGCCGTTCCACTGCTCGAGGTCGATGCGATCGAAGTG
>JANPGJ010000558.1:0-1530 GCA_031423955.1 Burkholderiales bacterium | reverse complement strand
GTCGACGAGCACAACATGGACCACTTCGCGGTGCGCGTATCGAACCTCGACGCAGCCGCCCTCACCCGTCGCCTCAAGCCTTTCGGCATCACGCCCGGCGAAGTGAAGGACCGCTATGGCTCGGAAGGCTATGGCCCGTCGATCTATTTCAACGACCCCGACGGCAATACGATGGAATTCAAGGGGCCGGCGACGCGCCCGAAGATTGCGCGGGGCGGCAAGAAATGAATCGGTGCCGGTCCGCCGCAACTGGCCCATGGCGTCCGGCAAACGCCCGATGATCAACTTCGAGACACCCGACGAACAACTCGCCACCACGCTGTTCAAGCAACTCCGCGCCGGCAGCGAGGATCCACCCGGCGTCACCCGCGCCTCGTATGGCGACGGCGAGCGCATGGCGCACGCGCTTGCGCGCGCGGTCGCGGAAAGCCTGCGACTGGAGATCAGCACCGATTTCGCCGGCAATCTGTACATGACGCTACCCGGCGCCGATCGCACCGCGCCGTGCGTGATGATCGGCTCGCACATGGACAGCGTGCCGCACGGCGGCAACTATGACGGTGCGGCCGGTGTGGTGGCCGGCCTCACCGCCTTGGCGCGCCTGCGGCGACTTGACCGCACGCCTGCTGTCGATCTGACCGTGATGGCGATTCGCGCCGAGGAGCTGTCGTGGTTTCCGGCGCACTACATCGGCAGTCGCGCGGCGTTCGGCCGCCTGCCGGCCGATGCGCTGGAAGTGATCCGGTTCGACACCGGGCAAACCCTCTTCGAGCACATGCGCGAAGAGGGCTTCGACCCGCAGGCGGTGGCCGCCGGGCGCCGCCAGCTCGATCCTTCGCGCATCGGCGCCTATATCGAATTGCATATCGAGCAGGGTCCGGCGCTGGTCGACATGGGTCGCGCCTGCGGCATCGTCAGCGCGATTCGCGGCAACCTGCGCTTTCGCCATGCGCGGGTGATCGGCGAGTATGGCCATGCCGGCGCCGTGCCGCGCCTGGCCCGACGCGATGCGGTGTTCGCGGCCACCGATTTCGCACAACGCCTGGAGCGCTTGTGGCTCGATACCGAGCGAGCCGGTCTTGATCTGGTGTGCACCATGGGCCAGTTCTCGACCGACAGCGCGCTGCACACCATGACCAAGATTCCCGGCGAGGTGCGCTTCACGATGGACATCCGCAGCTTCGACGACCAGGTGCTGCAGGGCATGGTGGGCAAGCTGGTTGCGCTGGCGACCGCAGTTGGCCGGGAGCGCGGCGTGCTGGTCGATCTCGGACCGCACATTCACGCCAACGCGGCGGTGATGGATCTGCCGCTGCGCGCGACCTTGCGCGAACTGGCGCGCGGGCTTGCGATCGACGCGCCCGATATCGCGAGCGGCGCCGGCCACGACTGCGCGGTGTTCGCGCGTGAAGGCATTGCCTGCGCCATGATCTTCGTGCGCAATGACCACGGCAGCCACAATCCGGACGAGGCGATGGAGATCGCCGATTTCGGCGAAGCCTGCCGCCTGCTGTTCGGCCTCCTCGACCG
>JANPGJ010000557.1:0-12511 GCA_031423955.1 Burkholderiales bacterium | reverse complement strand
CCGCTGGCAAACAGGGTGTCGCCACCATAGGGCGGCAATTCGCGCGCGATTAGCATGGTGGCCATCGGCGGCACTTCAAGGTAAGCGGTATCGGTGTGCCAGATGCCGCCGAAATTGTTGCGCTCGTGCGGCAGCTTCAATACCGGGATGATCAACGGATGGCCCTCGATGCCCTTGACGAACGGGTATTCGATCACTTCGCCAAAACGCTCGGCGAAGGCCTGGAACTGCGCCGGCGGCAGCGGCTGATTGCGCAGGAACAGCACGCCATGGGCGAGCCATGCGCGGCGAATGGCGGCGATCAGGGCGTCGCTTGCCGGTTGCGTCAGATCGAAACCCGAGGCTTCCGCGCCGACGGCGCCTGCCAAAGGGCGGACTTCGATGTCGCTATTTCGAGTCATGATGGAATCGTCTCTGAAGTTTGGCGTTGGATTGGGGACCCGAAGGAGCCTGTATCGGGCTCGCATCGGATCGCAAGAATACCGCACGGCCACATTTCGGCAAACGCTTTCGCGGCAATGCCCGGCGCCTGTGCAATGTCATTTCGCCACAGTGGCTGTCAGCCCCAGTGCCCGACCTTGAAATCGTTGCGCCCGGTGCGATCGTGGCCACGCAGAAGCCACAGCGGCCGGGTCGCGAAAGCGGTCGAGACCCCGGTGCCATCCAGGCTGATGTTGCGCTCGAACACCGAGGTGCCGGGCATGTAGCGCAAGGCGATGCCGGTGCGCCGCTTATCCGAGCGGTTGGGTTCGGCGCCATGGATCAGGAACACGTCATGCAGCGACATCTGGCCGGGTTGCAACTCGAGCGACACCGCGCCGGCGGTATCGAAGTGTTCATCGCGGGTGCGCATGGTGAGTGTCAGGTCAGCGCGATCCTCGCGCAGGTGGGCGTGCGTCACGCGCGCCGCATGCGAGCGCGGGATCACCCGCAGGCAGCCGTTTTCGATCACCGACTCCTCCAGCGCGACCCACACCGTGCAGTTGGCCAGCGGGCGCATCGGCCAGTAGTGGCCGTCCTGGTGCCAGGGCGTTTCGTAACCGTCGCCGGCCGGCTTGCAGAACACGTGCGCACCCCAGAGGATGATGTCGGGCCCCAGCACACCCTCGACCAGGTCGAGGATCGCCGGGTCCTTCGCCAGATCGAGAAACTCCTGGCAACCCTGCACGCCTTCGTCGTTCCTGCCATCACCGTTGACGCCCTGGCCAGGCTTGCGCTCGATATGCGCGCTCACCAGTTTTTCCGGGCGCACGCCGGGGTTCCGGGCGATCAGGCGATCAAGCGTGGCGCGCAGGTTGGCCGCGCGTTCGGGCGGCAGGCGGTAGCGCGGGATCACATAGCCCTCGCGCTGGTAGTGGGCAACTTCGTCGGGACTCAGGAACGGCATCGGGATCTCCTCCTTACCTGGCTTGGCCCAACTGTGCGCGCAACGCGGTCTTGAGGACCTTGCCGGTCTCGTTCTTCGGCAGGTTGTCGACAAACCGGTACTCCTTGGGCCGCTTGTAGCGCGCGATGCTGGTCTGGCAATGCGCATCGAGCACCGTGGTATCGGCTTGCGCACCTGGCCGGAGCACGACAAAGGCCACCACTTCCTCACCCCATTCCGGGTGCTGGCGGCCGATCACCGACACTTCGGCGACCTGCGGGTGGGTCAGCAGGGCTTCCTCGACCTCGCGTGGATAAATGTTGGAACCACCCGAGATGATCAGGTCCTTGCTGCGGTCCTTGAGGGTCAGGAAACCTTCGGCATCGAAGGCGCCGACGTCGCCGGTGTGCAACCAGCCGTTGCGCAGGGCTGCCGCGCTGGCCGCCTCGTTGGCCCAATACCCCTGCATGATCACCGGGCCGCGCACGCAGATTTCGCCGATCTCGCCGACCGCCAGTTCGCGATCCTGCGCATCTGCCACCATCACCTCGACACCGGTGAACGGCAGGCCGACCGAGCCCAGGCGTGCCTCATACCCGGGATGGTCGCACTCCCGATGAATCGCCTTGCTGCTGGCGGTGATGGTCATCGGCGACTCGCCCTGCCCGTAGATCTGCGCAAAGCGCTGGCCGAAGCGCAGAATCGCCGCCTTGATGTCGGCCACGTACATCGGCCCGCCGCCGTAGACGATGGTCTTCAGTCCGGCCGGGTCGCCGGCAGCGGGCGCGTCGACCAGCCGCTTGACCATGGTTGGGGCGGCGAACATGCTGACCCCCGAATGCTGCCGCCACAGCGCGAAGATCTCGTCGGCCTCGAAACCGCCCGATTCGGGCACCACGTTGCAGGCCGCCTGCGCCACATGCGGCACGATGTAGAGGCCCGAGCCATGCGACATCGGCGCCGCGTGGATCACACTGTCGCCACGCGCCACCGAGTCGACATTGCTGAAGTAGTTGAGCGTCATCGCCAGCAGATTGCCGTGCGACAGCATCACGCCCTTGGGTCGCCCGGTGGTGCCGCTGGTGTAGAACAGCCAGGCGAGGTGGTCGGCGCCACGCGCGACAAGGCGCGCCGGCTCAGCGTGCCTGAGCGCGGCGAACCCGCGGGTGTCCGACTCGAACACCGCGCGCACCCCCGGCGCCATGGCTGCCGCCTCATCGCAGGCGGTGCGGGTGTTGGCGCTGGCGAAGACCAGGCGCGCACCGCTGTTGTCAAAAATGAAGGCCAGCTCCTTCGGATGCAATTTCGAATGGATCGGCACGGTGACCAGCCCCGCATGCCATGCTGCGAGCAGCAGTTCGAGATAGGCCGGCTGGTTCTTCATCACCAGCGCGATCCGGTCACCGGGCTTGAGGCCTTGCGCCGCCAGACCGGCAGCCAGCCGCGCCACCCGCAGCGCCAGGCCGGCATAGTCGGCCAGCACATGGCCGCCCAGCGCCAGCGCCGCGGTGGTCGGATGGGCGCGCGCGGAGCGTTCAAGCAGCAGGGCGGTATTCATCGCGGAATTCGGCTTCGGGTTGAGCGGTTGATGGGAAGCCGACTTACTCGGCCTTGAGATTGAGTTCGCGGAAAATCCGTCCCTTCAGTTCATGGTCGGCGCGTGCGAACTGGCCGAATTCCACGCCTTTGATGAACACGATCGGCACGCCCTGGCGGGTGGCATGCCCCTTGAGCGATTCGTCGCGGGTGGCCGATTCGCAACCCTTTTCCAGCGCCTCCAGCACCGGCCTGGGCGTGCCTTTTGGCGCGAACACGCCCTGGTAGCCGGGTGGCGAACTCGGGTACCCGAGCTCGGTGACCGTCGGCACCTCCGGAATCGCCGGATGGCGACGGTCCCAGAACACCGCGATCGGCCGGATGTCCGGGCGGGTTGAAATCGAGCCGGTCGAGTTGACCCCGAATTCGAGATCGCCGGCGAGCAGGCGCAGGATCATCGCCGCATCGCCGCGGTAGGGAATCTGCTGCACATTGATCGCCGCCTGCTTGGCCAGGGTCTCCATGTTGATGTGCGGCCCGGTGAAGATGCCGGCATGGCCGTAGTTGAATTTGCCGGGATTGGCGCGCGCCGCGTCGAGCACGTCCTTCAGCGATTTGTATGGGGAGTTCGATCGCACCGTGAGCGTGAAGGCATTGACAAACACCTGGCAGACGAAATCAAACGAATCGAATTGGTAGGGCAGGTCCTTCATCGTGTACGGCAGGTTGGTGATCGGCGTGGTCGGGCCGACCAGCAGCGTGTAACCATCCGGCCGCGCGGTGGCGACCTGGGTCGCGCCGATGCGCCCGGAGGCGCCTTCGCGGTTGACCAGCACGAACTGCTGGCCCATGACGTTACTCATCGACTGCGCGAATGCGCGGAACATGGCGTCGCTGCCACCGGGGCCGAATGGCAGGATCAGTTGCACCGGCCGGTTGGGGAAGGCTTCTTGCGCCGTTGCCGCAGCGGCACCGAGCACGGCTGCCGCCGTCAGCATGGCGATCGTGACTTTCATGATCATGACTCCTGAAAAAGCGCGGTCACGCAAGTGGCGCGGCCACGACGCGATTGGTGAGCACGCCCAGCCCGGTGATTTCGAGTTCGACCACGTCGCCCAGCTTGAGGAAACGCCCGAGTTCGAGACCGCAACCGCTGCCGACGGTGCCGGAACCGAAGAATTCGCCGGCATGCACCGTCTCGTCGCGCGACACGTGGGCCAGAATGTCCTCGAACTTGTGATGCATGTCGCCGCTTGAGCCACGCGACCACTCGCTGCCATTGACCCTGGCCACCATGGTCAGCGCATAGGGGTCGGGAATTTCGTCGGCGGTCACCAGCCACGGTCCCATCACGTTGGCGGTATCGAAATCCTTGCCCTTGGTGGGCCCAAGCTGGGCCTGCATTTCGCGCATCTGCTGGTCGCGTGCCGAAAAATCATTGAAGATGCAGTAGCCGAAGATGTGCTCGCGCGCCTTCTCGCGCGCGATGTTCTTGCCGCGCTTGCCCAGAAAGATGCCGAACTCGAGTTCGTAACCCAGAAAGATGCCGAACTCGAGTTCGTAATCGAGCATCTTGCAGTACGACGGGCACTGCACCTCGGTGCCGGTGCCGACCACCGCGAAGCGGTTGCACTTGTAGTACACCGGTTCCTCATACCAGACGCGCGGCACATCGACCTTGGCCGGATCGGTGGGATAGCCGGTGATGCCGAACAGGTGGCGCTGGGTGCGCGCCTGGCGCAGATGCTTTTCGAAACACAGGAAATCGCGCATCTGCCGCGGCTCCGGCACCGGTGCCATAAGGCTTACCGAAGCCAGCGCATGCACCAATGCGGGTGCCGCGAGGCAGCGCTGCGCATGTTCGAGCGCGGCCGCACCGCCATCGATCAACGCCAGCATGTCGCGAAAATACGGCGCCGCCTCGGACGCCGCGAAATCGGCGATCCGCGCCTCGCCCGGCAGCAGCGCACCGATGCGCTGCCCGCCGGCTGCGGTTTCGAAGGTCACCAGCTTCATTGCAGCCCCCTTTTGTTGTTGCTCACCGGCTTGCCGCGGCGACTACCCGCACCCCGTGCCGGCGCCATGCCTTGCCGCGCCACCATCAATGATGGTCGTGGCCGCAGTGTTCGCAATGCGCGCCCTGCGCCACCCGCTCCTTGTGATAACGCGCCATCAGCCCGAACATGCGCTGCACATCGGGCTTGCCGGTAGCGCCGCTGAACTCGCGGTACAAGGCGTTGACATTGATGAAAATCCGCTCGCCGTCGGTCCAGTCGCGAAAGGCGTCGAACGAAATATCGCGCGCCGCCTCCTCGTCGCTCATGCCGGCATCGAAGCGCTTGCGGGTTTCCGCCTGCAGGTATTCAAGGTAGTGCTTGAGGGCGCGCACCCCGCTCTTGTCGGTGATCGGTCCGTGGCCGGGCACCACGGTTTCGATGTCCCACGAAAGCATCAGGTCACAGGCCTTGATCCAGTTGCCGACCGGGCCGGCCCACACCGCAGGATGGCCGCCGACGAACAGGATGTCGCCGGTGAACACGGTGCGGTCGCCCGGCACGTAGGCAAGCACGTCGCCGCGCGTGTGCGCCGGCCCGACATTGACCAGCCGCACTTCCTTCGCCCCCACATGAACGCTCAACGCGTCATCGAAGGTCTCGGTCGGTGGCGTATAGACGATGCCCTGGAAATCGAATCGCGAGCCCATCATTTCATGCAGGAAGGCACCGCCCTCGCCCATTGCGCGCCAGTTGTTCATCATCGCCTGGAATTCCTCGGGCGGCCGCTCGGCCATTTCCTCTGCGCAGCCGCGGCTGGCGATGATGCGGCTGCCCTTGAGCAACTGGTTGCCGAAGGTGTGGTCGCCATTGGCATGGGTATTGACCAGGGTACCGATCACCGCGCCGGCCGGCAATGCGCGGCGAATGCCGTCGAGCATTTCGCGGGTGAGCGTCAGGTCGAACAGGGTATCGACCAGCAGGGTCTCGCCGCCGTCAGTGACAACGCCCGCATTGCTGTAGCCCCAGGTGCCATCCGGCAACAGCCACGCATGACAGCCGTTGCCGAGGTCATGCAGGCCTTTGGTGTATTGCCATTTGCCCATCGCCAATCTCCTTCAGGTCACCACTTTGAGTCGCCAGATGCGTCCGGTCACATATCCGTACCGGTTGCGCAGGCGCCGATCATCCTGCCACCGGGGTTTCGCCCCTCACCACCGTGCGACGCACCAGCCGCGGCTCGGCGGCGGTATCGTATTCGGTGCCGCGATGCACGGTCGCGCCGTTGTCCCACATCACCAGGTCGCCGGCGCGCCAGACATGCTCGTAGACAAAGCGCGGCTCGGTGCAGTGATTCATGATGCGCTCGATCAGCCCGCGACTCTCGAGGTCGGGCAGGCCGACGATCTCCTGGCCATGGCTGCCGAGGTAGATCGCGCGCCGACCGGTCGGCGCATGCATGCGCACCAGCGGCTGCTCGACCGGCGGGCGCCTGGCGCGCTGATCGGGCGTCATCGGCGGGTAACCGGCTTTCAGGCGCGACACATTGAGGTCGTGCCGCACACGCAGGGTGGCGAAGTATTCTCGCTCGGCCGCACCAAACGCTTCAAAGGCGCCGATCATGTCGGCGAACATGGTGTGGCCGCCATTGGCCGGCACCCGCTCGCCGTACAGCAGGGTGGCAAGCGCGGGTTTGGCTTGCCAGGACGCATCGGTATGCCAGAACAGCGTGCCACGATCGGGATGCACGGCATTGGGTTTGCCGTCCGGCCCGAGGTTGGACAACTCGAAGATTTCCGGATGCCGGTCCTTGTGATACTGGTCGAGCACGTGAATCTCGAGCTCGCCGAAATGCCGGCTGAAGGCGACATGCGCAGCCGGCGGCAATTGCTGGTCCCGCAGCACCAGGATGCGATGACGATCGAAGGCGGCGCGCAGCGCCGCGACCGTGGCGGCATCGAGCGGTTGCGCGGCGTCGACGCCGATTGCCTCGACCCCGAAGTCGCCGTGCAGGGCACGCAATCTCATGCGCCGCACCGCTCGCGCAGCCCGCCTGGCCGCTGGCCGCCCATGGCCTGGTCCTAATTCTTGTACGAGGAATCGCCGCGATCGAGCATGCGAAGCAGAGCGTTCCACGCCTTCTGCCCGGCTGGTCGGCCCGGCCGCACGAACTGCCGCGCGACTTTCTCGGCGACGTCGGGCGAAGGAATGTTCAGTTCCGCGCCACCGGCGGTCGCCATCATCTGCGCCTGGCAGGCGCGCTCCATGTAGTACATGTGATCGAAGGCATCGGCCACCGTCGGGCCGCAGGTCAGGAGACCGTGATTGCGCAGGATCATCACGTCGAGGCTGCCGAGATCGCGCACCAGCCGCTGCTGTTCATCCAGATCCAGCGCCACGCCCTCGTAGTCGTGATAGGCGACACGCTTCCAGTAACGCATTGAATGCTGGGTCAGCGGCAAGAGGCCCTGCTTCTGCGCCGCCACCGCCAGCCCGGCCTGGGTGTGGGTATGCATCACGCAGGCGACATCGGCGCGCGCCCGGTGCACCGCGCTGTGGATCACAAAACCGGCCTCGTTGATGCCGTAGCCGGTGCTGTCCTCGATGATCTCGCCGTCAAGCGATACCTTGACCAGGCTTGAAGCGGTGATTTCGTCGAACATCAGGCCGTAGGCGTTGATCAGGAAATGATGCTCCGGCCCCGGTACGCGCGCCGAGATATGGGTGAAGATCAGGTCGGTCATGCGGTGCGCCGCCGCCAATCGATAACAGGCGGCCAGCGACACGCGTTGCTCCCATTCTTCGGTGGAAACACGTTCCTTCAACGGGGCCTTGCCGATTTTGCCGATGACTGCGGACATGTCGAACTCTCCTGGTTGCGATTCCCTGATTGGTGAAATGTGTCCAACAAGTGCTTTGCAACGCCTGCCGCGTGGCCGGCCTGTGCTAGTGGCGCTCAAGCAGCGGGCCGAATCCGGCGATCCGGTCGGTGATACCCGATTCGCGCAAGGCATGCCAATAGATCGCCGTGTTGATCGCCAGCACCGGCCTCCGCATCCACATCTCGGCGGCGCCAGCCAGGCGGGCCATCGCGAGATTGGCGCCGAATGCGGCTGATATGGTTGGTCACGCCGACCGGCCGCATGGCGTCGAATTCCGGCTGCACCGAGGTGTTGGTCGATGGAATCAGGACCGCGAATTTCTTGCGAAAGCCAAGCGAGTCGGTCATGCGGTCTCCTGATTTTTATCTGCTGCTTTCCGATCGACGATTGTACACAAGCGGCATTGGCGCGATTCGCATTTCCGGTCGGCAATCTGGTACGGTATGTGCCGGATCAGCCTGGATGCGACCAATCCCCGAGACTTGATGTATACAATGCATCACAGACGATGCCGCGAATGATTTAATGATTGTTTCGACGGCATGATCGCCGATACTTTCGGAGGACCTCGATTCGTGAACCCTTGCGAACCACTGCCCTATGTGCGGGCCATGACCCGGAATGATTTTGGAGCAGCGCGGCCCGCCGGAATCTGGCCGTGCGCAGCCACGTGCGCATGAGCAGCTTTCCGGACCGCCTGCGCGAGCGCTCCGCCAGGGTCTCGCAGTGGTTCGCCTGGGGCGGTGGCGCCATGATCCTGGGCTCGGCGGCGCTGATCACGCTCGACGTGATTTTCCGCAACCTGGTGAAATCAACTTACTTCGAGAGCTTCGAGCTGTCCGGCTACGCTTTCGCGATCTCCACTTCATTCGGCCTGGCCTATGCCTTCTTTTCCAAGGCGCATATCCGCATCGAGGTGGTCTACAACCTGTTTCCAAAAAAGACCCGCGCCTGGCTCGATGTGCTCTCGGTGTTGACCCTGGCGGTGATCGCATTGACGCTCACCTACTGGTGCGCCAACACGGTGCTGCAAAACGGCGCCAACGGTTCACGCTCGAACTCGACCCTGGGCCTGTTGTTGGTGATTCCGCAATCAATCTGGCTACTGGGCCTGGCCTGGTTCGCCTTCGTGGTGAGCACCATGGCCTTAGTCGCCCTGGTGCGCGCCCTCTCCGGCCGTATCGACGCCATCGCAGCCGAGCTTGGCGTGAGCACGCTGGACGAGGAAATCGCGGCCAGCGTGGATGCGCCGCCCGACCCTGCGCGCAAGGCTTAAGACATGCTCGCAACCGCCACCATTCTCCTGCTGGTGTTCATCGCCAGCAGCCTCTACGTCGCCGCCGGCCTCGGCGTCCTGGCCGCGGTGCTGGCCAGCATGTATTCGAACTTTCCCCTGGTGCGCGGCATTGGCGAGATCGCCTGGACCGCCAGTGCCGACTTCAACCTGGTGGCTGTGCCGATGTTCATCATCATGGGCGAGCTGCTGCTGCGCTCCGGCGTCACCGAATCGATGTACGACGCGCTCGACAAATGGGTCGGGCGCATCCCCGGCGGGCTGATGCACACCAACATCGCGGCCTCCGCCCTGTTCGCGGCAACTTCAGGCTCGTCGGTGGCCACCGCCGCCACCATCGGCACGGTGTCGATACCCAACATGCACAAGTTCGGCTACAACCCGACCCTGTTCCTGGGCACAATCGCCGCCGGCGGCACGCTGGGCATCCTGATTCCGCCGTCGATCAACATGGTGATCTATGGCGCATTGTCGGAAACCTCGGTCACCGACCTGTACCTTGCGGCGACCATTCCCGGCATCACGCTGGCGGTGCTGTTCTCGCTGTTCGTGTTTTTCATCTGCCTGGCGCGCCCTGGCCTGGCATTGAAATCCGCGCCAGCCACCTGGGGCGAACGTTTCGGCGCACTGATTCACTTGGGGCCGCCACTGGGACTGTTTCTGTTGGTGGTGGGTTCCATCTACGCCGGGTTCGCCACCCCGACCGAGGCCTCGGCGCTGGGCGTGATGGGCGCGCTTGCGCTGGTGGCCATACGCGGGCGCCTCAGCATCGAGGTGTTGCTGCGCTCTTTCGAGAGCACCGTGCGCACCACCGCGATGGTGATGCTGATCGTCCTGATGGCATTCTTTCTCAATTTCGTGATGTCGACCATTGGCTTGACGGATCTGGCCACGCAGGCGGTCAAGGGCTTGTCGTGGCCGCCGCTGGCGGTGCTGCTGGCCATCATCGCGCTCTATCTGGTGCTGGGCTGCTTTGTCGAAACCCTGACGCTGATGATCGCCACCACGCCGATCGTGGTGCCGATCATCAAGCAACTGGGCTATAGCCCGGTCTGGTTCGGCGTGGTGTTCGTGATCCTGATCGAAGCGGCGCTGATCACCCCGCCGATTGGCATGAACCTATTTGTCGTACAGTCGGTGCGCGGCGGCGGTCCGTTCCGCGACGTGGCGGTGGGCATCGTGCCGTTCCTGATCGCCATGCTGGTCCTGATCGCGGCCCTGATCGCCTGGCCCGATATCGCCATGTGGCTGCCTACCACGGTGGCCGCCGGCAAATAGTTTCCGCAATCACCCCAACCCGCAACCGCAAGGAGAGTCACATGCGTTCATCTTCAGTCGAATCCCTGATCGCCGCCTGCGCGCTGGCGCTCACCGCCGGCGGCGCCGTGGCACAGATCTATTCGAAGGCCACCTTGAACGTGGTCGGCAACCTGGGCATCACCACGCAATCGCAGCAGCTCGAAGTGCCGCTGTGGACCAAGGTCCTGCCGGCGGCGACCGGCGGCGCGTTGAGCGGCACGATCAAGCCATGGAACGAAATGGGCCTGAAGGGCGCCGAGGTATTCAAATTGCTGCGCCAGGGCGTCTATGACGTGGGCGCCACGCAGTTGGGTTTCCTGGCCGGTGAAAACGCGATCAATGATGCGACTGACCTGGCTGGCGTTTCGACCACCCTGGAGACCTTCTGGGAGGTCACCACCCGCTTTCGCCCGGTATTGGAGCAGTACTACGAGAAGCAGGGCCTCAAAACCCTGGCCCTGACCTCGTTCCAGGCGCAAGTGCTGTATTGCCGCAGCGAGTTCAAGTCGCTGGCCGACCTCAAGGGGCGCAAAGTGCGCACCTCGGGTGCCTCGCAGGCCGACTTCGTCGAATATTTCGGCGGCTCGGGCATCAACATGGCGTTCGGCGACGTCCAGCAGGCACTGGTCAATGGCGTGATCGACTGTGCCATCACCGGCACCCTGGGCGGCTACAAGGCCAAATGGTTCGAGGGCGCGAAGTTCCTCTATCCGCTGGGCATCAACTGGGCCAGCGGCATGGCGGCTGCCAACATGAACTCGTGGAAAAAACTCAACGAGGCGACCCAGAAACTCATCATGAGCGAGATGGGCAAGTACGAAAAGCAGGTGTTCGAACAGAACAAGCGCGAGAACGACATCGGCATTGCCTGCAATACCGGCACCGCGCCTTGCGGCGAAGGCCCGGCCGCCAAGATGGCCCTGGTTCCGGTGGCCGCCGGCGATACCGAACTGCGGCGCCGTGCCCTGCTCGAATCGGTACTGCCGAAATGGGGCAAGCGCTGCGGCGCCGAATGCGTGAAATCATGGAACGACACCGTCGGCCGGGTGGTCAACCTGACCGCGACGGCCAACTGAGCGCAATAGACCCGCGGGTAATCCGGCGATGGCAGCAACCTGGACCACCCGCGAAGAGGCGCCGCTGACGCGTGAAGCGCTGGCGGCGCTGCTCGAAAACCGCATTCCGGCGATCCGCATCGCGGGCTTTGCCAATCGCGACGAATGCGTGTCGTTCGCACGCGCGGCGCGCGCCGCCGACATCAAGTACTACAGCGTCACTCCGCCGGTTGGCTACATCGGCATGGCGCAATATGAATATCGCTGGGACCGGCCGAAGGCGGACTATTTCCACGATGTCACGGTCGCCAACCGCAAGCTCGCACCTGTCACCGCGGCCGCGTTCGACCCGATCGCCAGGCTGATCGGGCGGCTGGCGGCGGTGTACGATTTTCCGGTCGGAATCGGCCACGAACCGGGATTTGGTGACTACTACGCCGGCATCGTCCGTATCGCCTCGCAAGGCATCAAGTTGCATGCGGACTTCGCGCCGCTCAATTCGCCGGCGTATGCGATTGGCGGCATCGACGCCCAACTGGCGTGGAATTTTTTCGCCGAGGACTTGAGCCACGGTGGCGACACCACCTTGCACAACGCGCCGTGGACGCCAGTGGTCACGCCGGGCGCGATTCCGCAAAGCTACGATCTGCCGCTCACGCAGGTCGCCGGCGCGCCGACCTTCAGCTATCGTCCCACCGCCGGCGATGTGGTCATCTTCAATTCACGCAATCCACACGAAGTCGCCGGCGGCCCACTCGAAGCAGGTCGCGACCGCATCTCGATCGGTTCGTTTCTCGGGCGCATGCCCGACCGTTCGCTTGCGATGTGGGCTTGAAGCCAAACAGTAGCCGCCGTCAGGCCAGCGTTTACAGCGGCGACCAACGCACGCGAAGAATGCCGGCCACTGCGTCAGTCGGCGGCGATCTTTGTCTCAACGATGAATTTCTTCCAGCGCTCGATATCCGACTTGATGACCGCCGCCATTTCCTCGGGGGTGCTGGCTGACGGAATCAGGCCCTGCTTCTGCAGGGTCTCGCGGACCTCGGGCAACTGCAGAATGGCTGCTGTCTCGCGATTGATGCGCG
>JANPGJ010000556.1:0-6230 GCA_031423955.1 Burkholderiales bacterium | reverse complement strand
CGGCTGAAGGATCCGGTGTGCGGCATGACCGTCACCAGCGCTTCATCCGTTCGCGTGGCGCGCCACCCTGCTTGCCGGGAGACGCCGGCGTGGTCTGCGGGCGCGCCGACGAGCCCTTGGTCATGCCGCGACGCAGGCCCTGCCTGCCGTCGCGCGATGCCGGCCAGGCATCGCGCCGGCCGCGGCAACCATGCTCTCAGACGCTGCCGGGCAGGGCATCGGAATCATCATCCTCATCTTCGTCATCATCATCGTCGTCGTCGGCAAGCCGCAGGCCCGACGCCGTGTGCCGGCACCCGGATACGGCAACGCCCGACCGCGGCCGCAGGGTGGCTTGCACCTCGGCACCTGCGATTGCCGGCTGCGGGATGATCGAATGGCTGCCGTGCGGCACGCTGGTTGCCGGTTGCAGCGCCGCCACAGGGGCGGCCGCGACCATGCACAGCAGCAGGAATGGCAGGCGACGGGTAACTTGCATTGGCTTACGGGGCATCGGATCCTCCGATAGATGGTCTGGTGGACGACGCTTGCAGCCGATACCGCTAGATTTCGCTTGGCCGGCGGGCCATCGTGGACGTCATCATCGGCGTACCGGCTCACCGCTGTCAGTGCGACAGCGCACGCACCACCGACAGCGCCGGGCGCAGCGTGCGGCCGGGCTGATGGCTCGCGGATGACGCCCCCCGGCCGACAGCCAGCGTGGCGAACCGGCGCAACGCGCCACGATCGGGAATGCCGATGTGGCGTCGCCCCTGCGGCAGGATACGGATCAGTCCGCAGTGTTCAAGCTGGCTGAAGGCCCGGCTCACGGTTTCGATCGTCAGGCCCAGATAATTGCCGATCTCCGCGCGCGTCAGGACCAGCACGATGCGGTCATGCTCGGGCCCCTGCTCGTGCCGCGTCGTCTGCCAGGCATTGAGGAAATCAGCCACCCGTTGCACCGCCGAGAGCGTGCCCAGGACGTTGCGCCAGGTGCGATTGCGCCCGAGTTGCTCGCTCATCGCCGCGGCGACCAGGTGCGCAAGCGCAGGTTCGCGTGCCGCCAGCTTCAGCACTGCCGCGTAGCTCACGCTCCAGATCTCGCAGTCGTTCAAGGTGCTTGCGTCGCTGTCGCAGCGGTCGCTGGCGATGCCGTCGAAACCGATCCAGTCACCCCTGAAATGCAACGCGACGATCTGCTGCCGCCCGTCGCCGCCGAAGCAAACGCTCTTGCAGGCGCCGCCGTCGATCAGGTGCAGGCGCAGGAACGGGTCGCCGGCATGCTGGATCGGCCGGCCGGCCGCGATCGAACGGCGGGCCAGCGGCACATGCAGCGCGAGCAAGGCCAATGCCTGGCGCCAGCGTTCCACCGGCGCTGGCGTCGGCGCGGCGCCGCATGCGGCCAACAACGGCGGAACATGCGCCGCGTGGCCGCACTGCTGCGCGGCCTTCATCATCTCGATCATCTGGAGTGCCATGCCGGGTTTATAGATTTGCCTGCGCCACCGGTCTGTTCGATGGCGTACGCAGCGATGCGATGGCGCACACGCGCCAGGCGGTGCCAGCCGGCCTTTCTAAATCCGGCACAGACGTCAAGCCGTAAGCCTCGTAAATGGCCGTCAATGTTCGATAGCGCACAGTCTGATGCAGCGGTCATGGCGCACAATTTTCACCTGTTCAGTGCAAACCAGGGTCACTATGGATCGAGCCGCGCACGGGCGCCAAGCGCCAGACACAGCTTCGCGGCACGTCTCAAGCGGGTTGCCGGCGCCAAATGCCGGGCGATCGCCCGCCGATGCCGAGCTTGCCGCTACCGCGCGGCGCCAGTTGCAATGGCTCAACGACCTGCCGTGCCACGATCTGGCGGTCGCGGTGGCCGACGGCTGGATCACGCTTTCAGGCGTTGTGACCTGGGACTATCAGCGGCTGGCGGCGCTCGGCGCCTTGCGCGATTTGCCGGGTGTCGCCGGACTGCGCGATCATGTGGAGCTCGTACCGACCGCACTGGCCGCGGCCATCCGCTACGAGATCGAAGCCGAGTTGCGGGTTCGTGCGGGTGCGCAAACCCAGGCCATCGAGGTCACGGTCACGCGCGTCGATGTGCGCCTGGGCGGCACCGCCCGCAGCCAGGCCGAGCGTGATGCCGCCTGCCGGCTGGCCGCCACCACACCTTTCGTCCGCCGGGTGCTGGACCACATCAGCGTCATGCCGGCACCGGTGCAACAGGCCGCCGCCGACCAGGGAATCACTGAATAAGTCCGTCGGCTGGGCAAGCCACTTCTGCAACCGGCTGAATTGAAAATCGCTTCCGTTCGATCGCCCGCATGCCAGGGGCTTGTTCAGCGCTTTACTGGCGCGCCGCGATGTAGCGGTCGGCGCACGCCGCTTCCATCACTGCCAGCGGGTTCAAGCGCATCAAATCGACCGGCCGGCGGTCGGCCAGCCATGGATTGGGCCGCGCGAACCAGGCAGCCAGGGCCCAATGGCGGAATTCATTGCCCAGTTCATCGAGCACCATGCGCGCGGACTGCTTGACCGCCAGATCATGCGGATCGAACTGGAACATCGGCAGCCACAGGATGCGCTGCCATTCATAGCTGCAGACATCGCCGCCGGCGATCATCCGCGCCAGTGATACATAGTCGACGCGCTGACGCTCGCGCAACTGGAGCGCCAGGTCATCGGCACGCACCAGACCGCCAGAGGGCGCGAACGCCCTTTGCATGGCGGCGAAGCCGGCGGTGGTCGGCGCATCGCTGATTTCATGGTCCGGTACCGGAATCAGGGCATCGATCGCGATGGCGACGGAGTCGGTGATCCGGCGCGACGCTGTCGCAATCCCGTCAGGCTGTCGAATCTGCCGAGCATCGCGAACCATGGGCATGCCTTTCGTGCCGTTACCGGGCGCCTTCAGCATGGAACGCGCGGCGCAAGCATTGATGATGCCAACCAACCGCCCGCCGGTCTGTATGCTGCCGCACATAGCGGCAGGCCGCGCGGTCGCCGGCAGAAGCCAATCATGAAATCGACGCTGATGAGGCGCGACCCGTCAGCGGACGCAACGGGCGACTGCCACGCGCCCGGTTGCGCCCGCGGCCGACCCTTGTACGCGCGCCCGCTCCCGCTGCGGATGCGCCTTGGCCAATTCAAGCAACTCGGTCAACTCACCGGTTCGACCAGTACCTGCACCGCCGGGTTCATGCGCGGCATTTTCACATCGCCGAAAATGGTGGCGAATGCGGTGTCGGCGGCGTCCTCGCCGGTGGCGATGCGTACCATGTCGGTCATCGGCGCCAGCAAGGTCGCATCGAACAGGATCCAGCGGCCCCCAAGGTACGCCTCGAACACGGCATGGAAGTCCGCCGGCGGCTCCTGATACCAGGTGTAGGCGGTGACAAAACGCGCCGGAATGTTGAGGGCCCGGCAAAAAGTGATGCCCAGATGCGCGAAATCGCGGCACACGCCGGCACGATTGACCAGCACCTCGCGGGTCGAAGTGGTCGGCCCGGAGGTGCCGGGCTGGTAGACGATGTTGTCGCGAATCCAGTTGCAGATCGCCGCCACCCGCGTGAATCCCCGTGGCAGTTGGCCGAAGGTGCGCCCCACCACCTGCAACACCGCGTCGGACTCGCAATAGCGACTCGACCAGATATAGGGAATCACGTCGACCGGCAGCGCGGAGATCGGCATTTCTTCCTCGAATCCGGTCGGCAGCGGGTAGTCAACCTGCACGATGGCGTCGTAGCGCAGGTTGAAGCCACCCGGCCCGCTCCTGGTCTTGGCCAGCCGGTTCAGGCTGG
Organism: Burkholderiales bacterium; assembly: GCA_031423955.1. GTDB lineage: Bacteria > Pseudomonadota > Gammaproteobacteria > Burkholderiales > JAEUOS01 > JAEUOS01. The sequence goes on along the minus strand of JANPGJ010000556.1, from coordinate 2,451 downwards.
TCGGATGCAAGCCGAAGGTCCATGGCGCCGCCGGTGTGACGTACAGATTTTCGCTCCGGATGGTTTGCCACGGATGATTCGCCGCCTGGATGTTGAACACATAGTCAGCGTCGCCAGCCGCCAGATAGTCGAGTTCACAGTTGATTTTCAGGGTTTTCATTTGAACGTATGGGTTTGCCAGGCTGGAATCCCAACCAGTGGTCGTGCCGCTATCGCTTCAGGCCAGGAGTTCGCCATACACCTTGCGATCGGACTGGTAGCAACTGCAGGATGCCGCCTCCAGCCCGGTCCGGTCGAGCACATGGAGCGCGCCGCGCGAATATTCGATCAGGCCGCCATCCTGCAAGACGCCGGCAGCCGCGGTGATGCCGACCCGCCGCACCCCGAGCATGTAGGCCAGGAACTCGTGGGTCACGTGGAAACTGTCGGAGTGCGCACGGTCCTGGCTCATCAGCAGCCAGCGCGCCAGGCGCGGGCCGATCTGGTGAAAGCGCAGGCAGGCGGCGGACGAGGTCAGTTGCGCCATCAGCACATAAAGATAGCGGTTGAGCTCGCGCAGCAGCGCCGGGCTTTGCGCCAGCTCGCGGCGAAATGCCGGCGCGGCGATGCGTAACGCCATGCCCGGCCCCTGCACCAGGCCGCGCAGCGGCGTGCTGGTCACCCCCAGCGCCAGTTGCACACCGAGCATGCCTTCACGGCCGACCATGCCGACTTCGAGCCCCGGATGGTCGGCGACCTGCGCCACCAGCGAAATGAATCCTGCGGTGGGAAAATAGACGTGGCGGGTCGGCGCACCCGCTTCGCACAACACCTCGGAAAGCGCCAGTGGCACCGGTTCACAGATGGCCAAAAGCCGCACACGGTCGCGCCGCGGCAGCATTTCAATTAAATGGTTCGCGACGTTGGCCAAGGCGTACTCCGGTGTGTGGTGGGTTCCTCCAGGTGACGGTGGCGCGCAAGGCGATTGCCCGCATGTCGAATGCCGATTCGCTCGGTGGCGCGAAAATAGTCGCGTACAGTCCGGCCGTCTGTGTGGCAGTGCACATAGCGCCGGAATGTTCGCCGCGCGGTTGATCAGCCTTGGCCCGAAACCGGCAGCGGCAACAGAGCGCCGATATCGGCCGCGGCCAGGTCGGGGGCCATGACAACGCGGTCGCGACCCTCGCGCTTGGCCTGGTACAGCGCCATATCGGCCGCCTTGATGATCGCGGCGGTATCGGCGCCGTGGTCGGGAAACATCGCCACCCCGAGTGACAGGCTGATCGAACCCAGCGCGCGCCGTCCATGGCTGACCCGCAGGTCAGCGACGCCGGCACGGATCGACTCGGCACGCAGGCGTGCGCCGTCTGCCGTGGCCGGCGACAGGATCAGGATGAATTCCTCGCCGCCGAAGCGGCACGCGATATCGCTGCCGCGTACCTGTTCCTTCAGGTAGCTGCCCAGTGCGCGCAGCACGGCGTCGCCGCCGTCGTGGCCGAACTGGTCGTTGAAACGCTTGAAATGATCGATATCGATCATGATCACGGCCAGCCGTGCATCGTTGCGGCGCGCGCGGTACTGTTCCTGCGCCAGCGCCTCTTCCATGTAGCGGCGGTTGAACAGGCCGGTCAGCGGATCGCGGATCGACAGGTTGCGCAGCGTCTCGCGCGTGCGCAGGTTGGCGATCGCCAGACCGATGCTGTCGGCGAATACCTGCGCCAGCGGCGCGACCGCCGTCATCCGCGCCGCGCTGCCCTCGGCTGCCGCCGGTGCGTCGTCCTGCAGGTGCAGGATGCCGAGCGTGGCACCCTGTGCCAGCACCGGGTGGCAGACGTAATTGCGGTCGTCGGCGCCGACATGCGCGCAGCGCTGGGCGGCGCCGGTCGCCAGGTGCGGCCGGGCGCGCCGCTCGGCCCAGCATTCGGCCGGCGCGAAGATCAGCCGCGCAGGCGGACGGGCGCCCCACACGACGGCCGCTTCAAGCAGGTTGCGCGAAGCGCAGGTGACAAACAGGGCGCCGGAATGATCCGGAAACAGCTGTTTCGCGGCATCGCCGATGATCGACCAGGCTTCGGTTTCAGTGGCGGCCGACTGCAGGAAGTCGTTCATTGCCGCCAGCCGGATGGTGCGACGATTGCGCTCTTCAAGCTGGGCGACCTGCCGCTGCAATGCGGCATTGGCGGCGCTGAGGTCAGTGCAGCGCTGCACAGCATCAGCCGGGGCCGACAGCTGCAGCGGCGGCACTTCATCGAGGCGCCCGGCAAGCAATGTTTCGAGACTGCCGGCAATCGCCATCAGGCGCGCCTGATGGCTTTTCAGGTCGGCTGCCATGCTGCCGAAGGCGGTGTTCAGGTTGTCGATTTCATTGCGGATCTTCATTTTTTCCTCCGAATCCCGGGAAAGTCGGCGCCAATGTTGATGCAGAAGGCAGCAGCGGCCACAGCATGCCGCGCTTGAACATACGATCGATAT
>JANPGJ010000555.1:0-18692 GCA_031423955.1 Burkholderiales bacterium | reverse complement strand
AAAGGCCGCCTCCTACCTGATGCACAAGCGCTACTTCAGCGCATCGCGCAACCTGGTGCAGGAGCGCGCCAAACTGGTGCTGCAGGATGACTCCGGAATTCCGTTCCAGAGCTTCAGCACGGAGCACTGGAGCCACGCTCTGTACGGTTCTTACGCGCAGCCGATCGGCATGTTCAGGAACTGGCAGCAGCCGAAACTGCGCGCCGCCTACGCCGGCGCCGCGCGACCGCTCGACACCGGCATCGGCTACAGCCATCAGCGCGGCACCAGCAACCTGCAGTTGTTCGAGCGGCGCGGCGCCAGGCTGGCGCTGAAGCTGTCGACATTGCGGTGAGCCGGCGCCGGTTTCTGGCCACCATCGCAAGCCTGGCCGGCGCCGCGCAGGGGACAACCGTGACAGCGGCGGGCGCGCCGGCCGATCCGCTGGCGGTGATGCGCGCCAGGCTTGGTGCGGCCCAGGGGCGTCTCTGGAACGAGGCGCGATTTGAGCTGCAGATCATCTACACCCGCATCGATCGTGTTCCCGGTGCGGCACCGGTCCTGACGCACTTCAGGCATGGCGTGGCCGCGAAGCGCTGGTTCGCGCCGGCCAGCCTGGTCAAGCTGCCGGTGGCCGCACTGGCGCTGGAGCAGGTCGGCGAACTGGCAGGCCTGGGCGTGAACCGCGACACGTCTTTGCAGCTGATCGCCCCGCCGCGCTGCGCGCAGGCGGCCGCGACGGAGGCCGAATCGGTGGCCCGCGCCATCCGCCGCATGTTCGTGGTCAGCGAGAACGATCCCTATAACCGCCTGTACGAACTGCTCGGGCAGGATCGCATCCACGCCCGGCTCGAAGCGATCGGATGTGCGCAAAGCCGCATCATCAGCCGCATCGCGCAGTGCACGCCGGCCGACAACCGGGTCACCGGCGCGCTGGAATTCAGAGGCGCCGATGGCCAAACCCTCAAACGGATCGATGCCCGCAACAGCGAAACCATGCGCAGCTTCCCGCATGGCAGAGCCAGCAAAGGCAGCGCATGGGTCGAGCGCGGCAGGATGATTCCCGGGCCGCACGATTTTTCCGAAAGCAATTTCATCCCCTTGGACGATGCGCACCGCATGCTGATGGCCATTGTGCTGCCCGAGGCGCTGCCGGCGGCGCAGCGCTTCACGCTCGATGCGGAAGCCCATGTGTATCTGCGCCACTGCATGGGCATGCTGCCTGCCGAATGCGCCGACCCGGTGTATGAAGCCAAGCCGTATCCGGAAACCTATTCGAAATACCTGCTCGGCGGCAGTGGCATGGCGAGCCTGCCGGCCGGTGTGCGCTCATTCAACAAGGTCGGCCGTTCCTACGGCTACCTGAGCGATTGCGCCTATGTCAACGACACGCAGCGCGGCGCCGAATTCTTCCTCTCGGTCTCGCTATATGTCAACGAGGATGACGTGCTCAACGACGGCAAGTACGAATACCGGGAAACCGGCTGGCCATTCCTGGCCGCGCTCGGTCGTGCCGCGCTGGAGGTCGATGCGGCGCGGCCACGGGCCCACCCGTTCGCGGCGCTAGGCGCCAACGGCCGCTTCGCCTGACGCTCTACTGCGCGCTCGCCATGCGCAGGCGGCGCGCCGCCTCTTCGGCGCTGGCATCGTCGATCACGCTCATCACCTCGCTCACATCGACCGGGCCGGTCTGGTGCTCGAACAGGCCGGAGAGCCTGGTATCCGGCGTCAACAGGCCGCCTTCGTACAGGCTCCAGATTTCCGGGCCGTAGTCGGTGGTCAGCAAGGCCGGTGCGAAGCGGCCGAAAAAGTCGCGCAGGTTCACCACATCGCGCAACAGCATGCGCCGCGCGTGGTTGTTGCCGGCCGCATCCACCGCCTGCGGCAGATCGATGATCACCGGGCCGTCTGCCGCCAGCAGGATGTTGAATTCCGACAGGTCGCCATGCACCACCCCGGCGCACAGCATGCGTACCACCTCGACGAGCAGGGTGGCATGCAGCGCCAGCGCCTCCTGCGCTGAAAACAGCACATCGTTCAGGCGTGGCGCGGCGTTGCCTTCCTCATCGGCGACCAGTTCCATCAACAGCACGCCTTCGAAAAAATTGTGCGGCGTCGGCACCCGCACGCCGGCCGCGGCCAGGCGGTACAGCGCATCGACCTCGGCGCTTTGCCAAGCCGCTTCCTGCGCCTGGCGGCCGAAGCGCGTGCCCTTGGCCATCGCGCGCGCCTGGCGGCTGTTCTTGACCTTGCGGTTCTCGGTGTAATCGACCGCCTGGCGGAAACTGCGCTGCGTGGCTTCCTTGTAGATCTTCGCGCACAAAGTCTCGTCGCCCCGACGCACCACATAGACCTCGGCTTCCTTGCCGCTCATCAATTGGCGCACGACCGAGTCGATCAGACCTTCCTCGAGCAGGGATTGCAGGCGTTTTGGTGCTTTCATGCCGCTATTGTCCTCTATCGGACGAAACGGGGCAGGGTCGCCACCTCGAACGGCAGGACAAATGGCGCGGCCACGTTGGCGAATCGACTGGTCGCTCGCGGCATGCATTCCGCGTTGCGGATCGCCGGTGCCGTGGAATAATGGCTGATGGAGTTCGAAAATGACCCAGCCAAGGCGTCGCTAAACCTCAAAAAGCACAAAGTCGGCTTTGAAGAAGCCGCTTCTGTCTTTGGTGACCCGATGGCGTATACATTTGCAGACCCTGACCATTCGATTGGCGAGGAACGTTGCCTCATGTTTGGCCAATCGCGCATGCTTCGCGTCCTTGCAGTGATCTTTACCCATCGGGGTGGAAGGTATCGCATAATCAGTGCGCGCCTGGCGACTAGACACGAAAGGAAAATATATGAAGAAAGTTGAAGAAATGCGTGCTGAGTATCGCCGCGAAGACCTCGGAAAAGGGGTGCGCGGGAAACACGTCGAAGAGTTCAGGAAAGGCAGCAATCTTGTGTTGTTGACACCGGAACTCTCGAAAATATTTCCGACCAACGAGGCTGTCAACGCGGCCTTGAGTTCGCTGGTTGGCGTGGCACGTTCAGCCACCGGGATGACGACGCGCGCAGGCGCTCGCGCGACCAGGCGGCGCACTGCCTAGCTCGCCTCAGTCGCGCAGCCAGCAACGATCAGCAACCCGGCGCGCTGCCCGTCGCGCGCGTCGCTCGATCGAAGCCCGCGTGATCAAGCGGGCTCTGCACCCCGCCGCCGACCTGCAACGCATGGGTGTAGATCATGGTGGTGGCCACATCGGCATGGCCCAGCAACTCCTGCACGGTGCGAATGTTCGAGCCGTCTTGCAGCAAGGCGGTGGCGAAGGCGTGCCGCAGCGAGTGCGCCGACACCGGCTTGTCGACGCCGGCATCAAAGGCGGCGCGCTTGAGCGCACGCTGCAAGCGCTGCTCAAACAAATGATGGCGCCGCATCGGCCCGCCCTGCGGATCAGTCGATAGCTGCAGCGCCGGGAACACCCAGAACCAGCCCCAGGCAAGCCCCGCCCGCGACTGCGAGCGCGCAAGGCTGTCGGTGACCGCGACGCCGGGCCGCCCGGATTCACGATCGATCTGCCACAACAGCCGCGCGCGCCCGATCTGCTCGCGCAGCGGCGCCGCCAGCGCACCCGGCAGCATCACCAGCCGGTCATGGCCGCCCTTTCCATCACGCAGGACGATCACGCGCCGCCCGAAATCAACATCCTTCACGCGCAGGCGAAAACCTTCCATCAGGCGCTGCACCTCGGCCGGATTGAGCGCCACCGGCAAGCGCACCCGCACCCGCGGCCGCCCGATGCGATCGAGCCACGGCATATCAACCCCAAGCACCTCGCGATACAGGAACAACAAGGCTGAAAGCGCCTGGTTGTGCGTGGCAGGCGAGATGCGCCGCGCATTCGCCAGATGCGACAAAAAAAGCCTCGACCTCCGGCGCCCCCATCGTGGCCGGATGCCGCACGCCATGCCACCGAATGAACTCGCGCACCCACTGCACATAGGCGCGCTCGGTATGCGGCGAATAGTGGCAATAGCGAATCCGTTCGCGCACCTGATCCAGGATGCGCGTGGATTGCAAAGGTGGCCGCGCGGCAAACGCAGGGCGCATTTTTCCAGTGACGTGAAACGCCTAAAGACTGTATATAAAAACAGTATATACGAGCAAGTCGGAAAATGCACGCTGCGCTGCAGAACGCCGCCGCAGGCATGGGTTGGTGCGAGGCATCGCCGACGTATCAAACCGTTTTCCGCTCAACGGACCGTGCGGCCTTTCACCGATTTTTATCAAGCTTGTAAAAGCATATGCATACCGGCAGAATGGCGTATGCCAACGGACTTTAAATTCACGGCGCTGTCGATTGTCGAAGCAGCGCACTGTTAACTGCGTGATACAACACGTTATGTGGCGTCGATAATGAGGCGAATTGTATTCACTGCACTTTTCACATTGTCATTTCTGGCGGTAGCCGACCAGGAACGGCATCCTGTTCCGCTGGTATTTTCTTCGCCGTCGCAGGAGTACTACTTCAAGCTGATTCCAGGTCCAGGCCCCAACTTCCTTGAACGAGACGCGAGGGGGGCACTGTATCGCGTCGAGAAGAACGAGGATACGCTTCTCTACACGACAACCGGTTGGTATTCGTTTGAAATCATCGTTTCAGCGGGCGGCGACAGCCTTGCCCGCCGTGGACCGGCGCCCAGTAACCACATTCCCGCCAGCCAGACTCTTGCAGTCGCGTTCTACTCAAGAGGTGCCCTGACTAATCAATACATGGTGTCTGATCTAGTCGAGAATCTGGATTGCCTCCCGCGATCCCTTGGCCACTACGAATGGGGCGGAGAATTGCTTTGGGGAGTAGATTTGCTGTGGGGTGTACGTGCCCAGGGCGAAATTGTGGTGGTGAATACGTATGACGGCCAATCCATCATCTTTGACATGAAGAGCGGGCGTATTGTTAAGAAGCGTCGCATAACCGCCGGTTGCAGCGGACCAGGAACTGTTGGCCGCTGAACCGATTGTTAGACCGCACGAGCAACTCTGAGCCGATGACCGCGGTCTTCTACGATCAGCTTGCTCCCTACTACCACCTGCTCTACGGTGATTGGGATAGCGCAGTCGCAAAGCAGGGTGAAGCGCTTGCCAGATTACTCCGGGAAGCTAGCGTAGGTTCCGGCGAGCAGATCCTTGACGCGGCCTGCGGCATCGGAACACAAACCCTTGGCCTTCTCAAGCACGGCTATCGACTAACCGCGTCCGACATTTCAGCGGGAGGCATGATGAGACACCTTTCGCTGGAAGGTCACTGTGAAAAACAACTCGGCAAAGCTTCCAGGCCGGTTAGGCGCCATTTGTTGCATTCTGCGGGGCCTCAAGATGTTGGCATCATCGTGTTTCTCTGGATCCCCGGATACAGCCAGCAGCTTGTCGGTCCGATTCTTTGGACCTTGGATGCGGTCGTCCGCACTATCGGCATCACCAAAGGGTCCCCGCGAATGCCATCCATCAAGCCATGTGAAGTACCCCCGGGCTCGTTGCTTCGCAAGTACAAGGACGACAACGGCTATGCCGATTGCTATTTCGCCGAAGTGGCGGGCGTGGTCTCGCAGGCTGCCTTCATCGAAGCCTTCTACACGTCCCGCTTGTTCAAGGTCGAGCGAGCGATTCTCAAGCATCTTGCGTCGCGGCCGTCCACCGACGCTGAAGCGAAGCAGCTTGCCGATGGCAGCACCGATCGTTTCGCGGCATGGCGTGTCGAGGGGCGGTCCGCCTCCGAGTTGTTGCTGGCGGACTTCACCGGCCGCACCCGGTCCTGGCTCACGGCGTACCCGTTCGAGGGCGGTGCAGACGGCGTCGGTACCCGCCTTTATTTCGGCTCCGCGGTTGTGCCGCGCCAACGCCGGGACGGTCAGAAGGGCGGCATGGGCTGGGTGTATCACGCTCTCCTGATCTTCCACCGCCTGTACTCACGCTCCTTGTTGCGTGCGGCGAGAAGCCGCGTCCGGCCAGTCTGAGAAAACCAGGATCACCGGGCTCGCAGCGGACATCGAAGTCGAAGAGCCGGGCTTCGCGAACGCGATCGACGCGGCAGGCCGCAACGCGCAGATCGACATCGCCTCGATCCGCTACGACCCCACCGCGGTCCTGCCATAATCACGGCCAGCACGTCCAGCATGCGCGCGGGCGACACGGTGCAACCCGCCACCGGAGCGATTCATGAATGCCACCAGTTCGATCACCAAGCAGGGCACGACCGCCATCGCCCCTGAATGGCGGACCCGCGTCGATCTCGCGGCTGCCCACCGGCTGGCCGAGGTGTATGGATGGACGCAACTGATCTACAACCACTTAACCTGTCGGGTGCCGGGCGAGCCGAACCATTTTCTGGTCAAGCAGCATACGTGGATGTTTCGCGAGGTGACCGCCTCGAGCCTGGTCAAGCTCGACCTTGAGGGGCGCCCGGCCGATCCGGCGGGCGCGGTCAACGCCGCCGGTTTCGCGATCCATACCGCGGTGCTCAAGGCACGGCCCGAGGTCAATGCCGTCCTGCATATCCACACCGATGCCGGGATCGCGATCTCGGCGCACAAGGATGGCCTGCGTTTCATGTCGCAGGCCGCGATGCGCTTCTACGGCCGTCTCGCCTATCACGACTACTACGGCATCGCAGAGATCGAGGAGAGTGCATCCATCGCGCGCGATATCGGGTCGGCCAAGGCGATGATCCTGCGCAACCATGGGCTGCTGGTGGTGGGCCGCTCGATCGCCGAGGCGATGTCGCGCTTGAACTACCTGATGTCGGCGATCGAATCCCAGCTGAAGATCGAGGCGACCGGGGCGCACAACATCCTGATCCCGCCGCCGGAGATGTGCGAGCGGGCGGCCCGCCAGTGGGACGTGCTCGAAGACAGCGGGCGGCTTGACGAGTGGCCTGCGATGCTGCGCTGGATGGACGGGCTGGACGCTGGCTATCGCGCCTGATCGACCTGTTCAGAGTTTCCGGGAGCCCGCCTTGATCACCAGAACCCTCCTCGCCTTGCCGGGCTTGGCGCTGCTGTGCGCGACCGCCCTGGCGCAATACCCGGCCCGCCCGGTGCACATCATCAACCCCTTCGCGGCCGGCGGTTCGGGTGACATCGTCACCCGCATCGTGACCCAGAAGATCACCGAGAACACCGGCAAGACCTTCGTGATCGAGTCGAAGACCGGGGCGGCCGGCAGGATCGGCTACGAGGCGGCCGTCAGGTCGGCGCCCGACGGCTACACGCTGGCGCTGACCGACACCACCTACACCATGATGCCCGCGCTGCACGGCGCCATGCCCTGGCATACGCCGGAGGCGCTGCAGCCGGTCACCATCATCGCGCAGTCACCGTTCCTGATTCTGGTCCGGCCCGAGCTCAAGATCACCACCCTGAGGGACTTCATCGCGCACGCCAAGGCCAATCCCGGCAAGCTGAACTATGGCTCGGCCGGCATGGGCAGCATCAACCACATCACCAATGAGCTGTTCAAGCGCGAGGCCGGTGTCGATCTCGTGCATGTACCCTACAAGGGCATGACCGACGCCATCACCGGGTTGCTCGGCGGCTCGCTGGACATGATCATGATCGGCATTCTGCCGATCGCGGCGCACATCGCCAGCGGCAAGGCGGTGCCGATCGCGATCGCGGCGCCGCAACGCTCGCAGGGGCTGCCCAACCTGCCCACCGTGGACGAAGCGGGCTTGCCGGGCTATCGCGCCGGCAACTGGTTCGGCTGGAGCGCGCCTTACGGAACACCGGCCGAGAACATGGACTGGCTGCAACGCGAGGTCGCGCGCGCGCTGACTGCGCCGGAGATCCGGGATCGGCTGGTCGCGCAGGGCGTGGTCCCCTCCGGCATGCCGCGCGAGGAATTCCGCAAGATCATGCGCGACGATGCGCAACGATGGGCGGCCATCATCAGTGCGGCGGGCATCAAGACGCAATAGGGTCGTGCGGCACGCGTCGTGCGATGAATTCGCTTCGGCGCGGTGAGGATCACGCCTTGTCGCGAGGCTTCCCGGCAGTCGATATGTGGCCGTCGCGGAACCGTTCCCCCGCGAGCACCGCAAGACCGGCGCTCCAGACCGACAAACCGAAAAGGATTTTCCATGAATGAATTTCTGGCCATCGACCACATTCACCTGATCAGTCGCGACGCGCTTGCGGCGGCGAAGTGGTATTGCGACACCTTCGACGGCGAAATTATCAACCGGCAGGAAAGCCTACGCGGTGCGCCGCAGATCGACGTGAAGGTCAATGGCCTGACGATCGTGATTCGCGGCCAGCGACCTGGCGAAGAGCCTGCCGAAACCCGGCCGATGCGGCACTTCGACGCCTATTCCAGTCACGACGAATGGGGCATCGACCATTTCGGGTTCACCTATCGCGGCGACCTGCGGGCGTTTTGCGACAAGCTCAAGCAGAAGGGTGTACGCATGGCGGTCGAGCCGTGGGAGTTCAAGCCAGGCCTGGTGCTGTGCTATGTGGCCGCACCCGATGGTGTGAGCATCGAGATTGTTCAGTCGGGCGCCTGAGGTGGGACCGGAAGCGATTCGTGGTTGTTGCAAAGCGACGGCACGATCTGGTGCCGTCGCTTTTTCCAGGAGTTTGCGACGCGTTTCAAGCGCCCTGACGTCAAACCGCTAGAACGCACCCTTGATCATGCGCTCAGCCTTGGGCGGCAGGAACGCGCGGTTGAACACCTCCGACGGCGCCGGGTTGCGCGGCAGGCCGTAGCTCTCGTTCAACTGCACGATCGAGCGGGCCAGGCGATCGTCCTTCACATCGCCCATGCCGATCTCGGCTGCTTCGGCAGTGAACATCAGGTTTTTCATGGTGTAGATCAGGCGCCGCTTCTCTAGGTCCTTGTTGATCAGCGGTTCGTTCTTGACCAGCACTTCGATGCACATGTCGGGTTGCGCCGCGCAATCCCTGATCGCGCGGTTGATCGCGCGCACCATGCCCGATACCGCCTGCGGCCGCTCCTTGGCCAGTTGCGCCGACACCATCACGCCGTTGCTGTAGAGGTCCAGGCCATAGTCGCCGTAGTAGAACCAGCGGATGTCCTTGTCCGGGTCGACGCGCTGCGCCGCCAGGTTCATGTAGCTGGTGGCCGAGAACACCGCCGAGGCCTGCACCTGGCCGGTCAGCAGCATCTGCTCCTGCAGGTTGGGCGCCATGTTGAGCCAGGTGACTTTCTTCTCGTCGATGCCGTTCTTCTTCGCCAGCGCGGTGAATACCTTGAGCGCGGCGCCGCCGGCCGGCGAGCCCAGGGTCTTGCCTTCGACGTCCTTCAGGCTCTTGATCGGGCTGTCGGCCTTGGTGATCAGCGCGAACGGCGCGCGGCTGTAGAGCATGTAGACCATCACCGGCGCCTCGCCCGGCTTGGTGGCGGCATTCTGGACGATGGCGTTGATGTCGCCGAAGCCGGCCTGGTAGTTGCCGGACATGATGCGGGTGACGGTTGCCGCCGAGCCTTCGCCCTGGTCGATGGCGACATCGACTTTCTCGGCCTTGAAGTAACCGCGGTCCTGCGCCAGGTAGAACCAGGCATGCAGGCCCTGGATCTTCCAGTCAAGGGTGAACTTGATTTTCGTATCCTGCGCCGTGGCAGGCAGGCCGGCAATCGCCGCGCCCAGGCCTACGGCCAGCGCAAGTGCTTTCACAGTTTTCATGGCGGACTCCATAGAGGTTGAAGAAAAATCAGGTGATCGCGAAATCGGTCTTGCGCTGCGCCCAACCGGTGACCCGGTGCTCGATGTAGGAAAAGATCGCATACAAGGCGACCCCGAGGAACGCCAGTATGAACAGGCCCGCGAACACCAGCGGCACATCGAAATTGCCGGAGGCGATCATCATCACATTGCCGATGCCGCGATTGGCCGCTACCGTCTCCGACAGCACGCTGCCGACAAAGGCCAGCGAAATCGCGATCTTCAGCGAGGCGAACAGGTAGGGCATGGTGCGCGGCAGGCCGACATTCCACAGGATGTCCGACTTCGAAGCGCCGAGGGCGCGCAGCACATCTTCAAGCTCGGGTTCGGTGGTGGCCAGGCCGGTGGCGACATTGACCACCACCGGAAACATGCTGATGGTCATCGCGGTGAGGATCGCCGGCACCGTGCCGGCGCCGAACCAGACCACGAAAATCGGCACCACCGCCACCTTCGGGATGCTGTTGAAGCCGACCAGCAAGGGATAGGCGACATCGTAGGCCAGCTTCGAGGAACCGATCATCACGCCGATCAGGATGCCGACCAGCACGCCCAGGCCGAACCCCACCAGGGTGGTGAACAGGGTTTGCGTCGCATGCGGCATCAGCGCCGGCAGGCGCTCAAACAGTACTTTGAACACCTGGCTGGGCTTGGGCAGCACCAGGTCGTTCACGTTGAACAGGCGGCAGATCAGTTCCCACAGCAGGAACAGCGCCAGCACCGACAGCACCGAGAGAACGCGTTGGCGGGTGCGTGCGTCGAGCTTCATGCGGCCTCCAGCGCGACGCCGCGCGAATCGGCGATCTGCATGCGCAGGTGCTGCACAATGGCGGTGAATTCCGGCGCGAAGGTCATGGCCAGCGTGCGCGGCCGCGCGAAGTCGATGTCGCAAACCTCCAGAATGCGGCCCGGCCGCGCGCTCATCATGTAGATGCGGGTGCCGAGGTAACAGGCCTCGCGCAGGTCATGGGTGACCAGGATCACCGTCGGCTTCTTGTCCAGCCACAGCGACTGCATGATCGACCACAATTCCTCGCGGGTGAACTGGTCGAGCGCGCCGAACGGTTCGTCGAGCAGTAACAGGCGCGGCTCATGGATCAGCGCACGGCATAGGGATGCGCGCTGCAGCATGCCGCCGGAGAGTTGCCATGGCCGCTTGTCGCCGAAGCCGGCCAGGCCGACCTGCTTGAGCAGGACTTCGGCGCGGTCGGCGAATTCGGTTTTCTTCTTGCTCGCGTATTGCTGGCGGAACGGTGGCACGATCTTCAGCGGCAACATCACGTTGTCGCGCACCGTCAGCCAGGGCAGCATGGTCGGGTTCTGGAACGCCATGCCGACCCCCTTAGACGGCCCGCGCACCTCGCGTTGATCGACCAGCACGTTGCCGGTGGTGGCCGGGATCAGGCCGGCCACCAGTTTCAGGATGGTCGACTTGCCGCAGCCGGACGGGCCGACGACGGCGACAAAGTCGCCTTCACCGATCTTCATGTCGGTGGCGTCAAGCGCCAGCACGTCGCCGCCCGGATAGCGCAGCGAGACACGGTCAAGCTCGATGAAAGCGGTCATCCTGGTCCTTGGGCGTGTGCGACGATGGCAAACGGCCCACCGCCGGGCGGCCCCTGGTGCTCGGCGCCGCCGGAGACATAGATCGCGGTCTGGCCGATCACCGAGGCCAGCACCGCACCCACCGCGGCGCGCGCATGGCGGGTCGAATTGATGTCGGAGTCGTTCAACATGGTGTGGCGCGCACCACGCACCGTGCCGTCGGGCGCGGCTTCGGCCTTGGCGAAGATGTTGACCACCCGCGCGCTGATGGCGGCGGCATCGCGATCCGGGTCGAAACCCATACGGCGCAGGCAATCGCGGGCGGAGGCGGCGTCGATGGCGTCCTTCATCACGCCATGGTCGATCAGGTAGGGGCTGGCGGCGGCGTCGCTCATGCCCATCACGATCACCACATTGTTTTCAAGCTCGATGCCGGCCGAGGTGGATGCGGTGCCCGAGTGCAGCGCCCAGTCGCGGCAAATCGCCGCATCGCTCAATGCATCGGCGGCGACCTCGCCCAACGCCAGCGCCGCGCCCAGCGCCGAGGCGCCGCGCGAGACACCCATCGACTCGTAGGTATCGTGGGTTGCAGGCTCCACGCCGCGCGCGCGCGCCGCGGCAATCTTGGCGGCGGTAAGCAGGGGGCACTTGATCTGCACGAAATGCACATCGGCAATATCGCTGATGCCGGCATCGCGCATCGCGTCAGCCACCGCAGTGGCAGTGGCATGCACCTGCGCCAGGCGGCCCATTTCCTCGGGCAGGAAGTCGCGCGTGAAGCCGATGCCGACCGCCAGCCGCTTGACGCCTGCCTGCGCAGCGCCGTCGGCACGCCGCGTGAACACCGTGAAATGCGGCGACAACACGCCTTCGGTGCCGCCGGACATCACGAAGGCCACCCGCTGATGCACCGCGTGCGGGGTGATGCCCAGGTGCGGCGCCAGCAGGGCGCACCAGGCCTGGGTGGCGAAGTCGCGCGTGAAGTCGTTGACGCAGCCATTGCCCTCGGTCTTGCCCATCACCGCGACGATCTCGGCGGGCCGCAAGGCACCGCTGTCGATCAATTGCGTCACGCCGGCCAGGTCGGCTGGGCTGGCGCACAGGATCCTGTGAATGCCTACGGTCTGTGTCATGCCGACAATCCCAGCAATTCGCGCACCACTTCAAGCTGGATGTCGCACGCAGCCTGCAGCGCGCTGGCGTCAACCGTTTCATTGGCGGCATGGCCCTCGCGATCGTCACCGGGACCGAAAATCACGATCTGCGCGCCGCTGTCGGACAAGAAGCGCGCGTCGCTGGCGCCAACCGGCACCCGGAACTCGGGCGGCCGGCCGCTGACCTTGTGCACCGCCGCACCGAAGGCGCGCACCAGTGGTTGATCGGGCGACATGCGAAAGCCGTTGGTGCCGGTGATGCGCTCCAGCTGCCAACTGGCGGCCGGCTCAGCGGCGGCTGCGAGCGTGTTGCGCAGTTCCTCCATCGCCCCATCGATGTTCTCTTCTTTCGGCAGCAGGCGGCGATCGAGCGTCACCATGCAATGGTCCGGCACCACATTGGTATTGGCGCCGCCGCTGATGGTGCCGATGTTGAGCGTCGACTGATGCGCGCCGAGGCGGCGGTGGGTCAGTCGGTCGCTGGCGAAGCGTTCAAGGCAGGTCAGGAGCCGCGCCATGCGCGCGATCGCGTTGTCGCCGGCCGACGGGTCACCGGCGTGCGCGGCATGGCCATGACTGGTGAGACGGGCCCACAGCACGCCGCGCTCCTCGACCATCAGGGTGTTGGAGGTGGGGGCCGCCATCACCAGCAGGTCCGGCTTGAGGTACCCGGCTTCGGCCAGGAACTGCGTGCCGTCCGGGCCCAGGCGCTCTTCATCGCCGGCGAACGAGAACACCAGGCTGCCGCGCGCCGGGCCGCCGGCCCGCGCCACCGCCTGCGCCACCCACAACTGGGCGGCGGCGCTGCCCTTGCAATTGACAGCGCCGAGGCCGGCATGGCGGCCGCCGGGCAGTGCGGTGAGCAGGTATGGATCGCTGGTCCAGCCGCTGCCGGGCGCGACGGTATCGACATGGCTGTTGAAGGCCAGCACCGGCGCGCCGCTGCCGATGCGCGCAACCACATTGTCGACGCCGGGCGCGCGCGAATGAATCTCCACCGCATAGCCGGCGTCGCGCAGCGTCGCGGCGATGAACCCGCAGATCGCCGTGGTGGAGCCGGGTGGCGTGGTCGATGGTCGTGCCACCAGTTCGGTAAGCAGTTGCGTGACCTCAGACACGCGGGCCTCCGGCGGCGGCGATCGCGCTCATGGTCTTGTCGAGGTTGCGCGGCGCCGGCGCCGGCATCGCCTGCCAGGCCTTGACCGGGCGGCCCCAGCCGCGGCTGTCGCCGACCAGTTCACGGTCGCGCATGACGAAGCGGCCGCGCACCATGGTGTGCAGCGGCACGCCCTTGACCGGGCGCGCGCTCCACGGCGTCAGCTTGCTGCGTGAATGCAGCTTCTCGTTGGCGATCACCGCCTCGCGCTGCAAATCGACCAGCGCGAAGTCGGCATGCGCGCCTGGCTGGATCACGCCCTTGGTGCCATACAGGCCCCAGGCCCGGGCCGGGTTCACCGCGCTCCAGCGCACGTAGTCCATGATGCTGGCACGGCCGCGGTTGATCTCGGTCAACATCAGCGGCATCTGGGTTTCGACACCGGGAAAGCCGCAGTCGCAGTTCCAGATGCGGTCACGGGTTTTTTCTTCCGGTGCATGCGGCGCATGGTCGGTGGCGATCATGTCGAGCACGCCTTCGATGAGGGCATCCCACAGCGGCGCATTGTGCCGCTCATCGCGGATCGGCGGATTGACCCGCAGCACGCTGCCCAGGCGGGTGACGTCGTTGGTGTTGAGCAGCAGGTATTGCGGGCAGGTCTCGGCGGTCACATCGACACCGCGCCGCTTGGCGTCGCGCAGCAGGTAGAGCGAATCGGCGGCGCTGTGGTGCGCGATGTGCAGGCGCGCGCCGGTCCATTCGGCGAACGCGATGGCACGGCCGATCGCCTCGATCTCGCACACCTCGGGCCGCGCCGCCAGATGGGCGTGGCGGTCGGCGCGGCCGGCGCCTTCCATGCGCGCCTGGCGGCGCGCCATGATCGACGGGTTCTCGGCATGCACCACGCAGCGCACGCCGCGCCGCGCGAGGATCTCGAAGCCTTCGAGAATCGCGCCATCGGACGGCGCCGGCAGGTTACCGAAGGTATTGCCCATGAAGCACTTGAAACTGGTGGCGCCGGCGTCGATCAGGGCGTCGAGCTGATCGATGTTGTCTTCGTCGAGCAGGGCATGAATGCCGTAGTCGACATGCGAGACGGCGGCGTTGGCAAGCTTTCCGGCCAGTGCATCCAGCGTGCCGGTAGGCGGGTTGGTATTGGGCATGTCGAACACCGTGGTGACGCCGCCGCAGGCCGCCGCCGCCGACCCGGTGCCCCAGTCTTCCTTGTGGGCATAGCCGGGGTCGCGAAAATGCACATGGCTGTCGATCGCGCCCGGCAGCACATGCAATCCGCCGGCATCGAAGCGCTGTTGCGCCGGCGGCATCGCCTCATCGGCGCCCACCGCCACAATGATCCCGCCACGAATCGCCACGCTGGCGTCGATCACCGCCTGGTCCGACACCACCTTCCCACCGTGAATCACCAGATCAACAGGCGCAATATTCATGATCAACTCGCGTTCTTTCCTAGATGTTGATGCAAAAAATCAGCCGGCTTCGCCGGTGATTTTTTGGACGAATGAACCGGGCAAAAGTAGGTTTTTACTTTTGCCCGCTACAAACTTGCCCACCCGCCATCGACCGGCAGGTCGACCCCGGTGATCTGGCGCGACACGTCGGAAGCCATGAACAGGCAGGCGTTGGCGACGTCAGTATCGTTGGTGATGCGCTTCAACGCATAGTCGGCGGCATGGCGTTCGGCCGCCGCCTCCGGGCTGATGTTGAGATTTTTCGCCATATCGGCGCACACCTTGTCGCGAAAGCGCGGGCCGTCGACCATGCCGGGGGCGACGCAATTGACATTGATGCCGTAGGGTCCGGCTTCGAGCGCGAAGCTCTTGGTGATGCCGCGCAGGCCCCACTTCGAGGCCGAGTAGGCCATCCGGCCGGCGCGGCCACGCATGCCGAAGGTGCCACCAACGTTGACGATCTTGCCGCTCTTGCGCGCAATCATGCCGGGCAGCACCGCGCGCATGGTGTTGAAGCAGCCCTTCATGTTGAGCTCGACAATCTGGTCGAACTCTTCGGGCGTGGTTTCCCAGCCGGTCTTGCCGATCGGCCCCGAGCCGCCGGCCACGTTGACCAGGATATCGACGCCGTCGCCCAGGCCCGCGGCTTCCTTCACCACCCGTTCGCAGTCGGCGGCCCGGGTGATATCGCACTTCACCACGATCACCTTCACGCCGCTGGCGCGCGCCTCCAGGGCGACCGGTTCGATCGCCGCCAGGTCGCGGCCGGCGAGCGCCAGGTGCACGCCTTCGCGCGCGAAGGCGAGACTGATCGCCGCGCCCATGCCCTTGGCCGGGCCGGTGACGATCGCCACCTTGTTGGTAAGTTTCAGGTCCATGGATGTCCTATTTTCCGGTGATCACGAGTTTGCTTGAACGCGCGGCGCGCGGCGGCAGGAAGGCGCGCGAGAACACTTCCTCTTTGCCGGGGCGGCGGGTCAGGCCGTTGGCCTCGACCACCACATTGATGGTTTTTTCCAGCCGTTCATCGCTGACATCGCCCAGGCCGATTTTCGCGATTTCCGGCGCGCTCATTTCTTCCTTGATGGTGGCGATCAGGCGTTCCTTCTCGATGTCGCGCTTGACCAGCGGTTCGCGCTTGAGCACCGTGTCCATCGCCGCTTCCGGGTTGGCCAGGGTGTCGCCGATGGCGCGGTTGAGCGCCTTGAGCAGGCCGCGGACGGCGTTCGGGTTGTCTTTCGCCAACTGGCGCGACACCACGATGGTGTTGCTGTAGAGGTCGAGCCCGTGGTCGCCGTAGTTGATGAAACGCAAGTCTTTCTCGGGGTCCATGCCGAAGGCCTTGGCCGAGAACCAGATGGTGTTGATGTAGCCGAACACCGCGTCAACCTGGCCTTGCTTCAACATCTGCTCGCGCAGGTTGGGTGTCATGTTGGTGATGTTGACCTTGGAGGCGTCGATCTTCGCCGCCCGTGCGAAGGCCGGAAACAGTTTCAGCGCGCCGTCGTTGGCCGGGCCGCCGATGGTCTTGCCTTCAAGGTCTTTGGGTGACTTGATCGGGCTGTCTTTCTTCACCGCGATGGTGAACGGCGGCATGTTGTACATCATGAACACCGCCAGAGGCGCGTCGGCCGGCTTCTTCGAGACGATTTCCACCAGGGCATTGATGTCGCCGAAGCCGACGTTGTAGGAACCGTTGGCCACCTTGATGATCGAGGCCGCTGAGCCTTCGCCCTGGTCGATCTCGACGTCCAGGCCTTCGGCCTTGAAATAACCCTTGTCTTGTGCAATGAAAAACCAGGCCTGCGGGCCCTGGTATTTCCAGTTGAGCACCATTTTGATGCGGGTTTGCGCGCTGGCGTCCGGCACCTGGGTGGCCAAGCTGAGCAGGCAGGCAGCCAGGCTGGCGAAGATGAATCGTTTCATAAGGGTTTCCGGTAGACGGACGATGGAGTCGGATGCGGCAAAGGTGCAATCAAAACGCTGCGCCAACGCTGCATTGACCTTGCAGTCACGTTGCAGTGACGTTGTACGAACTCCGCATAATGAATGCCAACAGTGCGGCGAAACCAGTGCTATATTTGACATGCACTGTTCGAATATTTGCAACACTAGCAGGTGCCTGACAGGCGGAGGGCTGGCGATGCAATTGCAATCCCTGCGTGTATTCGCCGACGTCGACGCGGTGGCGCGCGCTGGTTCGATCCGCAAGGCCGCTGAAGCCCTGTTCATCACGCCCTCGGCGCTGGATCGCCGCATCCAGAACCTGGAGCAGGAACTGGGCACCGAATTGTTCGAGCGCCATGCGCGCGGCATGCGGCTGACTGCGGCCGGCGAACTCTTTCTGCACCACGTTCGTGCGCAGCGCGCCGATTTCGGGCGTATCCATGCGGAGATCGAACATCTCAAGGGTTTGCGCCGCGGCACGGTGTCGATTGCCGCCAGCCAGGCACTGGCGTTTTCCGTGTTGCCCGAACTGATTGACCGCTTTCGCCGCGTCAACCCTGGCATCACCTTCAAGGTCGAGATTTGCGATCGGCAGGCGGTGGTGGTGGCATTGCGCGCCTTCGCGGCCGACCTCGGGCTGGTCTACAGTGTGCAGCCGGCCTCCGACCTGACGCCCTTGATCGAGGTGGCGCAGCGCTTGTGCGCGGTGATGGCCGAAAAGCACCCGATGGCGGCGAAGGAGACGGTCAGAATGCGCGATTGCCTGCGCTATCCGCTGGCCATGCCCGGCACCGGGCTGGGCGCGCGGGCACTGCTCGACGGATTTTTCGCGCGCAGTTCCCTGAAACCGAATGTCGTTCTCGAATCGAATTCGTTCGAGATGCTGCGCAATTTCGTGCGCACCAACGATGCGGTGTCGTTCCAGATCCAGGTCGGAACGCCACTCAAGCGCAATCAGGATGGGCTGACCGCGCGGCTGATCGACGAGCGGGTGTTTCCACGCCAGCCGCTGACGGTGGCGCAACTGAAGGGCCGGCATCTGCCGCAACCGGCAATGCGCTTTCTGGCTGCGCTGCGGGAAACCTTGGTCGGTGGCGCCAGTGCATGACGCGAACCACCTTGCAGGCAAGGCATTCCTGTCATCTTGCGCAGGCATGATTCCCGCTCTTGCAACCAATACCTGAACCCGCAGCAGCCGCAAGCCGGATCCGCCATGCAATTTTTAATCGATGACCTGCAGCGTGTCGGCGCCATTCTGGCGCGCGCAGGCTTAAGCGAAATCATGCCCCTGTTCCGCCGCCTGACCGCAGCGCAGGTCAGGCACAAGACATCCGCATTCGACGTGGTCACCCAGGCCGACGAAGCCGCCGAGGCGCTGATCACGCGCGAACTGCTGGCGGCGTTTCCCGGCGCGATCGTGATCGGCGAAGAGGCCACGCATTCCAACCCGGCCCTGCTGGACGCGATCGCCACCGCGGAACTGGCCTTCATTGTCGACCCGATCGACGGCACCAAGAATTTCGCCTGCGGCCTGCCGCTGTTCGGCGTGATGGCCGCGGTCACCTCGCGCGGCCAGGTGCTGGCCGGGGTGATCCACGATCCGTTGCGCGGCGATTTCGCCTACGCCCTGCGCGACCAGGGGGCGTGGCTGCAGCACGCCGACGGCTCGCGCGTCGCCATGCGGGTCGCAGCACCGGTGCCGGTGGCGCAAATGGAGGGCATCGTCGGCACCACTTTCCTGCCCGAACCCTTGCGCACCCAGGTCAATTCACGTCTG
>JANPGJ010000554.1:0-2204 GCA_031423955.1 Burkholderiales bacterium | reverse complement strand
CGTGGAGAAGGCGCGGGCATGGCAGTGGGCGAACCGGCCGATATCGCGCTTCTCGACTATGCCCGGCTGGCGCGCGATGTGATCGCTCCCGGGCCGGGTGAGGCTTCGCTGGTGGCTGCGCGCGCCACCGCGGCCATGTTGAAACGGCTGGTGGTTGCGGGGCAGGACGTGGTGGTCGATGGCAAACTGGCGCGACTCGATCTGGACGCCGTACATCGCGAACTCGATGCGCAGGTGCGGCACGGCGCCGCCGGCTTTCTCGAATGGCAGCAGATCGCCGGCCGGCTGCGCGAAAAGCTGCGCGGCTTCTACGCTGCCGGCCTGCATGCCTGCGGCTGACCGCGCACCTTCACACCCCTTTGCCTCGCCATTGACCCGCCATTGACCCGCCATGTCGCTCGCTATTGATGTAACGAATGTCAGCATGCGCTTCGATGCCAAGGGTGGCCAGGTGCAGGCCCTTGACGGCGCCGCGCTGACCATCCCGGCCGGCTGCTTCGCCTCGATCATCGGCCCCAGCGGTTGCGGTAAAAGCACCCTGCTGCGCCTGGTGGCCGACATCATGCAGCCCAGCGCCGGCAGCATCGCGGTGGGCGGGGCGCCACCGCGCCAGGCACGCCGCGATCATGCGATCGGCTTCATCTTCCAGAGCCCGACCCTGCTGCCGTGGCGCTCGGTGCGCGAGAACATCGAGTTACCGCTCGATATCGTCGGCCGCGCCAGCGCACGCGCGGCCAAGCGCGGCCCGGCCGAGCTGATCGAACTGGTAGGCCTCACGGGCTTCGAGAACGCACTGCCCTCGCAATTGTCCGGCGGCATGCAGCAGCGGGTGTCGATCGCGCGCGCCCTGGCGCTGCAACCTGAAGTACTGTTGCTTGACGAGCCGTTCGGCGCACTCGATGAAATCACCCGCCAGCGCATGAACCTGGAGCTGTTGCGAATCTGGGCCGAATCCGGCACCACCGCCCTGCTCGTCACCCACTCGATCTCGGAGGCGGTATTCATGTCCGATACGGTGTATGTGATGTCGCCGCGGCCGGGGCGCATCACCGCGCAGTTGGCCGTAGATCTGCCGCGCCCGCGCGCGCTTGACATGATGCGCAGCCGCGGCTTTTTCGAGGCAGTCAACCAGGTGCGCGACGCGCTGTTTGGCCGCGAGGCCGGCGCTGCGGACGTGGCGCCGGCCGCCACCGAAACCTACTGAGCCATGGCAACCCCGCCTACCCGCGATCGCCTGCGCCGCGCCCTGTTGCTGGCAGCGCCGCTGCTCGCGCTTCTATTGGCACTGCTGGCGGCCGAATGGCTCACGGCGCGCCGCATGCTGCCGGTGGTAGTCCCGGCACCCAGCGCGGTGTGGGCCGATGCGATGAAGAACCCGGCGGTGGTCACCCGCCACCTGACGCCCACCGTTCTCAAGGCCGCCACCGGCTATGCGGTGGCGGCGGCCATCGCCCTTGTCGCGGCGGCGATTTCCAGCCTGGTGCTGGTACTGCGCGCGCCGATCTATAACCTCGGCGTCGGCATGCACAGCGTGCCGCTGATCGCCACCACGCCGCTGCTCGCCTTGTGGCTGGGCACCGGACCCACCACGCATGTGCTGGTGGCGGCGCTGGCCTGCTACTTCCCCATGCTGGTCGGCGCCATGCAGGGCTTTGCGGCGGTGGAGCGCAACCGCCGCGAACTGTTCCACATGCTCTCCGCTTCACCGCTGCAGCAGTTGCGCTACCTGGTGATACCCAGTGCCCTGCCCTACCTGTTCGCCGGCTTCAAGATCGCCGCACCATCTGCCGTCCTGGGCACCATCACGGCGGAATGGGCCGGCGCAGAACTGGGCCTGGGCGCATTGATGCTCTACGCGCTCGGCGCTTTCGACATCAACAAGGTCTGGCTGGCGGTGCTCATGGCCTGCGCCCTGTCGGCGGCGGCCTATGCGTTCTGGGCCAGCGCCGAGCGGCTGGTGATCTACTGGGACTCGGCCGCGGAGTTGCGCGACTGATGTCCGACATTGCCATGCGCATCACACCGCATCCGGTTGAACCGGTGGCCGCTGGCGCCGCGCAGCGCCCGCTGGTGGCACGCCTGTCTGCACGCCTGCTGTGGATCGTGCTGTCGATCGCCGCCCTGATCGCGCTGTGGCAAGGCGCGATGATCGCCTTCAAGCCGCCGGCCTACCTGATCCCGCCACCGGCCGGGGTGTTCAATGC
>JANPGJ010000553.1:0-1595 GCA_031423955.1 Burkholderiales bacterium | reverse complement strand
CAACCGGCGTCCACGCGATGACAATCAGGGAACCCCGAAGAGGACTGGCCGGATGGCGCTGAATTGCATTGGTTCAGGAGTGCGCGCGTGACCGCCGCGCTGCCCCGCATTTCCGTGATAGTGCCGTGTTACAACGCGGAGCGCTACATCGGTGCGACGCTGACCAGCGTCTACGCTCAGCAATGGCCCGATCTCGAAGTCATTGTCGTCGATGACGGGTCATCGGATCAATCAATGGAAGTGGTGACACGGCTGTTTCCACAAGTGATCCTTGTCAGGCAAGGCAATGGGGGCGTGGCTGCGGCGCGCAACAACGGAATTTCGCATGCGAGCGGCGAGCTGATTGCATTTGTCGACGCCGACGACTACTGGCTCCCGGGCAAACTGCGCCTGCAATGGGATGCGCTCGCCGCACACGGCGCCGCCCGCATGGCATATGGCGCCTGGGTCGTGTGGGAATCCATGGCCCCCGGGCCGGACGCCGACTATCTGGCCGGCATTGCCGCCACCGCGGGATTGCGCGAGCGCTGGTCGGGGCCGTCGGGCTGGATATACCCGGAGTTGCTGCTTGACTGCGAAGTCTGGACGTCCACCGTGCTGGCCTACCGCTCGTTGTACGACGAGATCGGCGTGTTCGACACCGCCTTGCGCATTGGCGAGGACTATGATCTCTGGTTGCGGGCTTCACGGGTCACCGAAATCGTCCGGGTTGCGCAACCCATTGCGTTGTACCGCATGCACGGATCCAATGTCACCCGCAAGGCGCCTACCGACAATCATCAGGCGGCGGTCATCATGCGCGCCCTCGCGCGCTGGGGTTACGATTCTCCCGACGGGCGACGAGCCAGGGCGGTGGACGTTGAGCATGCGCTGGCCCGCACATGGCGGAATTTCGCGACATCACATCTGGCGGTTGGCAACCAAGTGGCGGCACGGCGCGGCGCACTGCGGGCGCTCCGCTGCGAACCGGCACATGCCGGGAGCTGGAAGATTCTGCTCCGCTCGATGTTGCCGGCGGCCAATCCAGGCGCCTAGCCGGAGTTTGGCCGCCAGACCTGGCTGCGCGACGCTGCTGCGGTGCGGGGGCGCGGATATGGCGTCTGCAGGTTTCGTGACCTCGTTACTGTCGCAGAGGTACGGGGCTTTCCGGCCCTGATATCAAGCGATCGATTTGAATGCGGTCAGCTACACTGGGGTTGAGTTGCGTCGGGTCGGGCTGATTTGGTGCGGATGTTTGAGAGGTGTCCGGTGGGATTGAAAGTTGGTTTGGTTGCACGTTGCCTGAACACTGCCCATATTCGCGGCATGGGGCGTTACGTGTACGAGTTGCTGCGGCAGTCGCAAACGCGTGGCGACATCCATTGGTCAGTATTCGGCGATGATCCGCGCCATCCGCTTACGGTGCCGTCCGGATCGTCGATGGACGTCGACGTTTTCGAATTCAAGGGTGACCGGTTTCATTTGTGGGAGCAAGTTGGCTTGCCCCGGCACGCGATGAAACATGGCGTCGATTTGCTTCACTGCACCGAGGCCACGCTGCCCTGGTGGCAGCCGATACCGACGATTGTGTCCCTGCACGATACCTTGATGTGGGG
>JANPGJ010000552.1:0-2380 GCA_031423955.1 Burkholderiales bacterium | reverse complement strand
CACCGGCACTCTCGGAACCTGCTGCGCCATTGCCACCAGCGGTGCCGCACCTAGCGCCGCGAGAGCGCATATCGTGTCACGTCGATTCACCTGACCCCCCTTCGATTGCCGCGACAAAACGCAAGCACGAGGATCAGTGGGCGCAAAGCCCAGTCAACCCAAGTCGGCATTGAGTCTACGCCTGACTGGCCGCTTTGGAGGCTCGTCGCCGTCCGCTGCGGGTCGTCACCCGCCCGATGGCGAATGTTGCGCCGACCGGCCGCTGACAGCCAGTGACCGGACCTTCATATCGATAGTCAAACGACGGCGATGACCTCACGCCAGTGCCCAGATTCATCCTCATCCTGTCTGGCGCACCAAATAAATCAAAGAGCTACCGAAAGGTGGCTCTTTATATTTGTGGCGTTTGTGGCCGGAGTCGGACAAGGTCTGCCTAAACAGCCAGCCTGCGCCGTCTGGCGCGCCTGCGCCAGACGAAACCGCCGGCTGCCGCTCCAGAGATCACAAGCACGATCACCAGCGCTACTACCGACATCGGAACGCTCGAGTCGCCGCCAAATGTGATTCGTTTGCCCGAATCGGGATTGGCAACGAGCAAGTCCTTGAAGCGCTTTTTGCGCTCTGCGAATTGCCCGGCGCGTTCCGGCTTGAATTTTTCTGCAAGTTCCAGAATCGGCATCGCGCTCTCGACAGTGCCGGTCAGCGCCACGAGGGATGCAAGTTCCATCAGCAAATCGCCTACGATGGGCTCGGGAGGCTGCACGAACTGAAAACGCTCCCTGAGCTGATAATCGATCGCCTTGATGACGTCCTCCGGCGCAAGCGCCTGTCCGGACGGCAAGAGCACACCGCCGGCGCGCCATACGGGTATGGCGCCCATGCCGGTAGGCCCCGATTCAGAGCCATCGAGCACGGCGTGCGAGCGCAGCCAATTCGCGTCGTTCTTCATCGCCAGCTTGGCTTCCAGGATTTTCACGTGCAGCCATTCCGTGCCTCCATGCGATTGCGGGTTGCGACGCATGCCTTCCGTTATCCATTTCAGGGCCAATGCATCCTGGCCCGACAACTCAAGCGCAGTGCCGAGATTGACCGCGGTCTGGTACAGGCCCGGCGTGCGCTTCTCGATCGCCTCGAGCAGTGGAATCGCTTCCGCACTGCGCCGGAGGTGTACCAATGCCACCGCCTGGTCGTTGCACGCCTCCACCGATCCTGTGGAGGCACACAATGCGCCATTGGTCTCGAGCAGGTCTTTCCAGGAATCGCGATGGCCTTCCGCCCCGCCTTCCGCGGAAACACGCATGCCCTCGGCCGCCGCCTTGCTTGCCGCCATGTAGGCAGCGACATGTCCCGGAAGCATCGAGCTTCTTGGAACCGAGGCGCCGTCGATTTTCGTTCCGGATTCCCACAGGCACGCGTGGGCTGAAAGGCTGCCCAGCAGGGGCAATACTGCAAGTGCAAGACCTACTGCGCGCATATCATCTCCTTGGGCGGGGTTGACCAGGAAAAGCGCCCGCCCATCTGCTGGCGTGCCGGAGTCCACCCGATTTGCAGAACGAAGGATAAATCCAAAATGACGATGGGGCGTCACCAAGATTGACCACCCGGGAATGCGGATGGTTCCAGCTCGCGCGTAGCCACTCGAACGGCAGCTATGTAGAAACCAGACTGGCCGGTTCGGGTCGCCTGGCCCCGTTGCCGCCCGTGTGGACACCGTTGCCTGTGGCGAACCCCGACTTCGTGGCCATGACGAATGCGTCGCGCGCTCCGCGGGCCGCGATGAATTCTCCGAGCATCTCCTCGCAGCGCCCGCCCGCGTACACGTCTGCCGTGTCGATGAAATTTCCGCGAGAGTCGAGGTAGGCATTGAAGACGTCCCGCGAACCGCTCTCGCCGAATCCCCAGCGAGCGGTTCCGAAAGTCATCGTTCCGAGGGCCAAGGGGCTGACTGCGAGAGCCGAGCGGCTCAGTGTTCAATATTCAGTGAGCGACATGTCCATTTCCTGGTGGTTGACATGCAAAGCATACGAAGTCGTTGAAGTGCCATTGCCGTCGCTGTCGAGCGGCAGGTCTCTGGGGGCATGGTTCATCTCCCCACCGCTGCTGCGGCCGACTACCGCGCGGGCGGTCACAGCGCGATGCTGCCGGTCAAACAGTCCCGCTACGTGGTGAGGCGCGCACGAGCCGCCCGAGGGCATCTGCAGAAGCCGTTGTCAGGGATTGACGCCAACCTGGGGCGGCCGGATGGCCAGCAACCGGCACCCGGCCGAGACGAGCCCGCTCAGGCCACACGGATGAGCTTGCGATTCACGAACTCCAGGATGCCCGCCGCCGACAATTCGCGGCCATGGCCCGAGTTCTTGACGCCGCCGAAGGGCAGTTC
>JANPGJ010000551.1:0-3058 GCA_031423955.1 Burkholderiales bacterium | reverse complement strand
CGCTTTCCGACAGCGTCGAGAAGGTTCCCGGGCTCGGGGACATTCCGGTGATCGGCGGCCTGTTCCAGTATCGCAGCCGCTCGCGCAGCAAGACCAACCTGATGGTGTTCCTGCGACCGACCGTGTTGCGTGACGGCCAGGGCGCGGACACCCTGACCGGCGAGCGCTACGACTACATTCTTGGCGAACAGGGGAAAACGCGCCCCGCCGCCCACCCCCTGTTGCCTGACGGCGAACCGCCGAGCCTGCCGCTGCGCCTGTCGCCGCTGCCACCCGATGGCGTCAAACCCCGCTGAACCGGCGCAGGCACGCCAACCGGAAGCCGCCGGACCGGCGGCAGGTCTGCAGCAGGCAAGCAATGCCGGACCGGCCACTATCGCCGCAACCCGGCCCGGCGCCGCGGTTTCCAGCGTGCCCTACGCCTTCGCGAAAGCGCACGGCGTCGTCGTGACCTCACTGACTCCAACCACGGCAAACGTGGCGATGCGCGCGGACGCGTCGATCCATGCGCTGCCGGAATTGCGGCGCAGCCTCGGCGTCGCGCTCGAGGTGACCACGGTCGACAGCGCGCGGTTCGACCAGCTGGTGGTCGACACTTATGACCGCGGAGGTGCCGGCGCGGCAGCGATCATCGACGACATGGGCAGCGATTCGGACCTGTCGCGGCTGCTGCAGGAAATACCGAAAACCGTGGATCTGCTCGACAGTCGCGACCAGGCGCCGGTGATTCGCCTGATCAATGCACTGCTGACCCAGGCCTTGCGTGACGGCGCCTCCGACATTCACATCGAGCGCTTCGAAACACGCTCGGTGGTTCGCCTGCGGGTCGACGGCGTGCTGCGCGACCTGCTCGAACCGGCGCATGCCCTGCATGCCGCCATCGTGTCGCGCATCAAGCTGATGGCGCAGCTCGATATCGCCGAAAAACGCCTGCCGCAGGACGGCCGCATCGCATTGCGCATCGCCGGCAAGCCGGTCGATGTCCGGGTATCGACCATTCCCACCGGCCATGGCGAACGCGTGATGCTGCGCCTGCTCGATCGCGACACGCGCCGCTTCGACCTGGCGCAGCTCGGCATGGACACGGACATGCTGGTGCAGATGCAGGCGCTGATCCGCGAACCGCACGGCATCATTCTGGTGACCGGTCCGACCGGATCGGGCAAGACCACCACCCTGTACGCCGCGCTGTCCCATCTGGCGCCGAAGTCACTCAACATCATGACCGTCGAAGATCCGATCGAATACGACCTCGACGGCATCAACCAGACCCAGATCAACAGCCGTATCGAAATGAGTTTCGCGCGTGCGCTGCGTTCGATCCTCAGGCAGGATCCCGACGTCATCATGATCGGCGAGATCCGCGACCTGGCCACCGCGCAGATCGCGGTGCAGGCAAGTCTCACAGGGCACCTGGTATTCGCGACACTGCATACCAACGACGCGGTCAGCGCCATCAACCGGTTGGTCGACATGGGTGTGGAGCCATTCCTGCTCGCGTCCAGCCTGCTCGGCATTGCCGCGCAGCGGCTGGTGCGCAAACTGTGCCCCGAATGTCGCGAGCCGCTCGCGACCGACCGCGGGCCGACCGCGTCCGCCGCCGACATCATCGGCGCCGCCGCCACCACCGGTTATCGCCCACGCGGTTGTGCGGCCTGCAACCAGACCGGCTATCGCGGCCGCACCGGCATTTACGAGTTGATCCGGGTCGATGCCGATCTGCGCAAGCTGATCCATGATCGCGCCGCCGAGCAGAAGCTGCGCAAGCATGCGATCGCCCGCGGCATGCGCCCCCTGCGCGCCGACGGTCTGCGCTGGGTGGAAAGCGGCGAGACCAGTCTTGAAGAGATCATGCGGGTCACCCACGAATGAGCTGCGATGCCGGCGTATAGATACCGGGCGCTGGACGCCGGCGGCCGCAGTGTCGCAGGCATCGTCGAAGCCGATACGCCGCGTCAGGCACGCGGCCGCTTGCGCGAGCGCGGGCTGATGCCGTCGGAGATCGAAGCGACAGCGGATTCCGGCCGCTGGCGCGGCCCGGGCGGCGCACGCATCGCACCCTCCGAACTATCCTTCATTACCGCGCAACTGGCGTCATTGATCGACGCCGGACTGACCTTCGAGCATGCGCTGCAGACGCAGATCGATGCCGCCAGCAACCCGGCCACCCGCGCCGTGCTGGCCACCGTACGGGCCGACATTGCAAGCGGCCAGCCGGTGTCGGTTGCGCTGGCGCGCCACCCGCGCAGCTTTCCGGAGTACTACACCGCGCTGATGCGTGCGGCCGAGGAGTCCGGCGCCATCGCAACCGTGCTGCGCCACCTTGCCAGGTATCTCGAGCTGCGCGAGGCGCTCAAGCAGAAGACCGGCCTGGCCTTGCTGTACCCGGTGCTGGTAACCAGCGTCGCCGCGGTGATCGTGCTGGGGCTCCTCACCTATGTCGTGCCCCAGGTGGTTCAGGTGTTCGCGCAGTCACGCCAGACCCTGCCGCTCTTGACCCGCATGTTGATCGCGCTGGCGGACTTCCTAAAATCGGCCTGGCCCTGGCTCTTCGCCGGGGTGG
Organism: Burkholderiales bacterium; assembly: GCA_031423955.1. GTDB lineage: Bacteria > Pseudomonadota > Gammaproteobacteria > Burkholderiales > JAEUOS01 > JAEUOS01. Next base: position 495 of record JANPGJ010000551.1, on the reverse strand, counting down.
TCCTGGCCGCCGCCGCGGCGCGCTTCGCACTGCGCGCAACCACGCTGCGCCTGCGCTGTGACGCCCTGTTGCTGCGCCTACCCGGCCTGGGGCCGCTGATCCTGGCCGACAATACGGCTCGTCTTGCCGGCACGCTAGGCATCCTGGTGGAGGGCGGCGTGCCGCCATTCGCAGCGCTGCAATCCGGGATGCAGGTGCTTGGCAATCACGCGTTGCGCAAATCACTGGGCGAAGTCATCGCACATGTCCGTGAGGGCATGAGTCTGGCGCGTGCGCTGGCGGTCTCGGCCGCGTTCCCGCCGCTGCTGGTCCAACTGGTGGCAAGCGGCGAGGCAAGCGGGAAACTTGCCGACATGCTGACCCGGGCGGCGCAGCTGGAAGCGGCGCTGCTCGAGCGGCGGCTGGCGATTTTCATGACTGTACTCGGCCCCTTGCTGATCCTCCTGATGGGCGGAGCCGTCCTGCTGATCGTGCTTGCGATCCTGCTGCCGATCA
>JANPGJ010000550.1:0-11235 GCA_031423955.1 Burkholderiales bacterium | reverse complement strand
GCCAGAACGTTTTGCGACGACCAGGCGCCGTTTTGCATCGACGTCGCGCCCATCAGGTTGGCGTTCAGTACGGTCGACGGGCCACCGGTACGGGCGTTGGCGTTGGTCGTGCCGTACAACACGTTGAACGGGGTATCCCAGGAGCCGACAGCAACCGTGCCCCAGGTATTGGAACGCAGGCCGACCGCGCTGTTGCGATACGACGGCGCGTTGCCATGGTTCGGGCCGGCAGTGGCGCCAGACGGTGCGCCAAGGGTGGCGGCGATTTCAATCTGGAACCAGGCCGACAGGCCGTTGCCCAGATCTTCCGTGCCGCGAATCCCGAAGTTCGAACCGGCCGGATTCATGCGCATGCGCTGCCCTTGCTCAGCCGCACCTGCGGCGGCAGCGAAGCCAGCACCAATGTTGGCACCGGCAACACCAGCACCACGAACCGAACTGAAGCCCGATGCAGCTGCTTGTGCAGCAGCGGCTAGGCCAGCGCCAGTGGTATCAGCACCAGTAGCGGCAGCATTTTCAACCGAACCGATCAGCGTGCCGTACAGGGTGACGTTCGCCGATTGCGCCGATGCCGCGCCAGCGAAGGCGGACAGAACTGCAGCGGCGAGAAGTTTCTTTTGCATTTAAATCTCCTCTGAAAGTAAACGGGGCGGTTTCGAATTCACGGATATATCAGATTGCGCGCTATCGCGAACTCGTTTCCACTAATGACCACCCCCCGACGAAAGGCGGTGGGCTTGAACGAATTGTCCCAAAGGGTTGCGGTTAAGCCAAGTTTTTGTGTGACTTGTGTCATGTTTTGGGCTGGGTTTGTGGCTTTTGTGCAACAGGCTTGGCGGGCGGCTTGTCGGTTGGCTTGGGTAGCGGATGACGGAATATGCTAATGTCATTGACATCTTCCGCAGATTGACTGTGGTTGTCGCGAACCAGGGCAGTGCACGACCCAATGTCATCAACCGGTGGCATTGATGCTTGGCCTGCGCATGGAGCAGGTGATCGAACGGGTCGCGGCGCTCTTGACGCGGATCACTGAAGCTGAATCGATGGAGCATCGACTCCAGATCAAGCGACTCTTGGGCACCGTCTTCGTGGATTGCCAGTCACGCAAGGCGCTCCGCTAAACCGGTACCGCGTCAGTGCTGTCGCGTGATAAAAATGCAGCAGTACAGTCGTCGCCTTGCCTTTCGAACACGCAAGGAGATCCGGATCATGGAAGCCCTGATCGGACGCACACGCAAGTCCAGGAAGCACGCGGCGGATGAACTTGAGAGGAAGGCCGACTTGGCCATTCTTGAGCGCATGAAGAAGCGCAAGCCCACTGATCCGACCAAGCTGATCAGCCATGAAGCGCTGAAAAAGAGACTTGGCCTATGGCGTCGTCTATAGCCAAAGCGCGGAACGGCAACTTGGGAAACTGGAGCGTCCGGTAGCCGTCATCAAGGGCCTCATCAAGGAACGTCAACCCTGAAAGCAGTAAACTCCAGAGCATCCAGATTGGAGCGTCAATATGACAACGCTTGTTGAAGAGCTAGCTCAGAAGGCACGCACCCTCAGCGCTTGCGATCGCGCGCGCCTTGCCGAAGACCTGCTTGCCTCTTTGGAGGATGGATCGGAGCCGGCCGAAGAAGTCGAAGCCGCCTGGGAACAAGAGATCCGCCAGCGTGTTGAGGAGGTCAAGAGCGGGCGGGCCAAGCTCATCCCGGCGGAGGATGTCTACGCCGAAACCCGCCGCATCTATCAGAAGTGAGGAGCATCCGCTTCCACGACGAAGCGCGTCTTGAACTGGTACACGAGGTTGGCTACTACGCGGCCGTCGGCCCACAGCTCGGCGAACGTTTCGACAAGGCGGTTCAACTGGCAACAAAGCGGGCAGCCGAGTTTCCCGACCTAGGATCGCCGTACTTCTATGGAACTCGCAGAGTCTTTACAAAGAAGTTCAAGTTCTCGATCGTGTACCTGACGTATGAGCAAGAAATCTTCGTCCTTGCAATAGCTCCGTCCCTTCGAAAGCCAGGCTATTGGCGTCTGCGCACGAATGACGGTTAACGACCCTTGTGTCATGAAATCGGCAGGCTCTATGCGCCGGGGTTGGTCTACATCGGTGGCATCGCGGTGTATTTGCACGCCGTGAATGCAGAAGGCGTACGCGATCTATCGGAAGCCACGCTAGTTGCGGACTTCTATATTTCGGTCGCCGGGTTTTCCGATCTGCGCGACATCGAAGAGTTGAACGCCAATTCGCGCCTGAGCAAACATGAATTCCGCAAGGGCGGCTTCTCGTTTGACGTATACACCGAGCGCCATTCGAAATTGCCGGCTCCATACGCCAACGTGGCGGCGTATGCGCAGAGCTATGACGGGGTGTTGGTGGCCTCGCCCGAGCACCTGATCGTGCTCAAACTTGAGGCGGCGATCAATCGCCGCGACAGTGAACACGGGCGCAAAGATGTGAAGGACATCATTCGCTTGCTGCTGGTCGCCGCGCAGGCGGAAAAGACCGGCAAGCCGTTCGATGCGAACGAGGCTTGCGCGTTCATGCGGCAAGGCCATTTCGAGATGCTTGTCGAGGTGATGAAAAGTCCGGAATTCGCCGGGCTCGCCCTGGGCAACGCGCAGTTGGCGAAGAGGATGCGGGCCACTTGCGCGGGTGTGATGAGCAAGATCGAAGCGGTGTTCGCGGCATCATGACGAGTTTTGGATCGGTGTGCGGCGCCGTTTATGGATTTCAGGTCGCGGATGCGTCAGCTGAGCTGAGCGTCCGGAACGAATGCCACCAAAAAGCTCGCTACAAGGTGTGCAAGGCGAACCGCGACGGCCCTCCTTGTCGCCTTGCATCAGACTTTCGTCGCCATATTTCGACGGATTTCGACAACCATTCGCAGATGTGGCGTGCGGTTGAGCAACGCCGAAGGTTTTGCCTTGGCTTCGTTGATATTGATTTGCACTGGAACCACATCGCATTGAGGTCGACAACCGTTGAACCGTTCCCGCGTCAGAGTTGTCACGTGTCAAAAAGGCAGCGGTACAAACACAGCCTGTCGAAAATGCAAGGAGTTCTGGATCATGAAAAACCCGATCGGACGCACCCGCAAGGCCAGGACGCATGTGGCTGAAGAACTTGAGAAGAAGGCTGACCTGGCCTTTCTTGAGCGCATGAAGAAACGCAAGTCGCCGATCGGGAAAGGCGTTCCTTGGCAGACCGTGAAAAAGAATATTGGCCTATAGCGTCGAGCTTTCTCCGGGCGCCATCTGAGCAACTGAAAAAGCTGGACGGTGAAGTGCAGCGCCGCATCGCGGTGCTCATCGGCAAAATCGAAACGCTGCCCGATCCGCGGTCTATCGGTGAAGCGCTGCATGGTGACAAGCAGGGCAGCTTCTGGAAGTATCGCGTTGGCGACTGGCGCATCGTGGCGTCCATCAAGGATGCCGTCCTGACAGTTGTGGTTATCGAAATCGATCACAGATCGACGATCTACCGGTAGCCGCCAGGGTCGCGCTGCGCGATGACCCAGGATCGGCGGCACCTCGACCAGGAGCACATTGTTGCAGACCGGATACCGCTGCGCGTCCGGCAGCGAGTCGGATGAAGACGACAAATCTCCCGAATGTCGGAATACGTCAGTAACCCGCTTCCCGCTGGTGGCGAACGGCCAGAATCGCCGCTGCATCAGCTTCGTAGCGGTACAGCGCGACATAGCCGCTGCCGCCGAAATCGATGATCCACTCGCGGTATTCGGGCTCCATGTCTTCCGCCGGTCGACCGATGCCGGGCCGCAGTGCGAGTATTTTCACGCCCTCGCGGATACTTTTCACAGCACGCCGGGCGGCGTCGGTGTTGTTCTGGGCAAGGAAACGGTAGAGTCGCTGCACATCGGCGAGCGCCGCTGGCGACCAGATCAGTCGTGGCATTTCGGGGGATCGACATCTTGACCAGATTCCAGCTTGGCGAGCCAGGTATCGGCCTCTTCAAAAGTCGCATGTTGGCCGTTGGATCGGTATTCGCGCTTGAACGCCAGATCGATCTTCGGATCAAGGTAGCGTTTCGGAAGTGGCGATGTACTCATGGCGAATATCGGGCTTGCTTGGCAACGCAAGGCAGCGTCAGGAATGTGGATGGTGAATCGAATTTACGGGATCGGCTCCATCATCGCCAGATCGACTAGGTCGCGATTGAAGGCGCCGCCATCACTGCGCGGTCGGAATTGGCCGTTGTGCTCAGTGCCTTTGTGCCCAGCTTTCCGTAGATTATGTTGAGGATGTCACGAACCCACAATCCGGGCTCCCGACTGCTTCAACCATCAACTCAACCTGCCAACACGTTCGACACATCACCTCTGCCGCCTGCTGGCAGCCTGCCATCACCGCAGCGATCCGGCCACCTACGCTGCAGTCTCAAGGAAATCCGAACCGGCAGCGGCTTGAAATAATTCACGCTAATCCGTATGATACGGAAATCCGTATCCAAAAGAAGCTGACATGACAAACTTCACTGTAGCGATCCCTGATGACTTACTCGCTGATGCCAAAGTGTGCGCGGCAAAAACAGGTACGTCCGTCAATTCCATCATTCGTGTATTACTGGAGGGCTTTGTGAAGAATGAGAACAGCCCGCTACCCGGAAACTACGAAATCCTTTTCAAATACAGCCTCGGACAGATCACCGGGCAAAAGGCCATGAAGTTGCTTCATCTGGATGATGATGAAGTTCTGCGTTTGATGGTTCTTCATGCCGGGTTGCCATTACCTCGACTTTCCGAGTCGGAAAATGAGGCTATGTCCAAGAAATTTGGCGAAATGGTGGAACGATTTGGCGCGCCTGCATGACCAGATGTTCTATTTTGATCGTTGATACGGGGCCGCTAAAAACGCTGGCATATGCCGGCCGACTTGATCTTTTGCTTAAACCAGGACTTCCTGTGCTCATCACGGACATGGTTCTGGACGAGTTGCGCGCAAAAAGCACTGACGGGAATATCGCAGCATTGACCTTTTTGAACGATTGCATCACAAAGGAAAAGGTCGGCGAATATTCAACCGGGGTGCCTCAAAAAATCGAAAAATATCGAGAGCTTGGCTTGGACCCGGGAGATGAATCGATCAGGATTTGCCTGAAGCGATTCGCGGCCGCAAGTGATGACTATGTGTTGCTCTTATTTGAAGACAACGATCTCGCAAAGAATTCCTTCCTTCCCGTTGACAACGTTTATCTTCTAACGACGCGACCATTTCTGCAGCGCCTCGAGGTCTTGCGGCATATTGAATCTGCTGAAGAAATCCTGCGTGAGGCCGAACGAAAGTCTGCGCAGTCTGACGACGCAAGAATGCTGTTGAATCGAAAAAGGGAACACGATGAGCCTCCAAGGAGGGACAGGAGGGTAATTCCATTCTAGGAATCGCCGACGTGTAGATGTTGATTTGCACGGGCAACAATCTTGCCGTTCTGACAGTTATGGCTATCGAAATCGATCACAGATCGACAATCCACCGGTAGCCATTAGGGTGGCGCTGCGCGCTGCCCTGCCCCCGGGTCGGCGACACCTCGACCAGGAGCACATTGTTGCAGCCCGGGGTCCGCTGCGCGTCCGGCAGCGAGTCGGATGAAGACGACAAATCTCCCGAATGTCGGAATACGTCAGTAGCCCGCTTCCCGCTGGTGGCGAACGGCCAGAATCACCGCTGCATCAGCTTCGTAGCGATACAACGCGACATAGCCGCTGCCGCCGAAATCGATGATCCACTCGCGGTATTCGGGCTCCATGTCTTCCGCCGGTCGACCAATGCCGGGCCGCAGCGCGAGTATTTTCACGCCCTCGCGGATACTTTTCACAGCACGCCGGGCGGCGTCGGTGTTGTTCTGGGCAAAGAAACGGTAGAGTCGCTGCACATCGGCGAGCGCCGGAGGCGACCAGATCAGTCGTGGCATTCCGGGGGATCGACATCTTGACCTGATTCCAGCTTGGCGAGCCAGTTATCGGCCTCTTCAAAAGTCGCATGTTGGCCGTTGGATCGGTATTCGTTCCAGGCGTTAATGCCGTCCTGGCGGAATGCCTCGCGCTTTTCCTCGCGCGTGACGTACTGGTTGATCGCTTCGCGCATCAACCAGTGCGGCGTGCGTTGGCGCGAGGCAGCCAGGCGTTTCAGGCGCTCCTTGGTGTCCGCATCGATCTTGATCGCGACCGGCCGGGCGACGGTGGCAGTGGTTGTCATGGGGACCTCAAGCAGCGGGTAAGTATAGGTATTACCTGATTATACCGCCGGATTGACCAACTTTGGACTGGGAATATGGCACCTTGCCGGACCGCACTGTCGATGCCGGCCGCACTTCGATGCGCGCCGCGACCGATTTGCACTTCGACTTGCATCAGACTTCGATCAACCCTTTACGAAGCGCGCGAACATGTTGCCAAACCAGGGCCTTTGGCAAGGTTATCGCCATCGTTTGCATGCAACGGTCAAGCCAACCTTGGCGTTCTTGCAGCCTTTGAATGGCGCGAACCAGGTCGTTGCGAATGGATTGACCATACGGCCCTTCCGCCTTGCCGATCGCCTGTTGCAAGAGTGCCTGCTTGGGCTTCATCATCGCCAGATCGATCACGTCGCGATTGAAGGCGCCGTCATCAGCCCAGCGATCGGAATTGGCCAGTAACTTGCTCGTGGCCATGTCCAGGGGCGTGAGCGTCGCGATGCCGCAAATTTCGTCTTCAGCCCTTGGGATTTCCAGTTCGATGCGGCCTTCCAGAACGATTTCAAGCTTGATCGGCTGATCCGCTACTGAAACCGTTGTGCGGATGCCGTATTGATCGGCGCGTACTTCGCGGATTTGCTTGAACGCACGGTGGCCCTTGCGAACGATGGTCGCGACACCGTCTTCGGCGGTCAGCAATTGCCGCAGATTTCGGTAGCTGGGCAAATCCGAAACGAGGAAGTCAATGTCGACCGACTCGCGGTATTCGCCGTGTAGCAGCGCAATCGCGGTGCCACCGCCAAACAGGCAACGGTTGTGCTTCAGCAGCGCCCCGTCCAATCCGGTCAACACCTCCGCTATACGTTGGTGATGGGCTCGCTTAAACATGGACATGGCTGACATGCCCTGCAAGCCCTTGCCGCAGCGCGTCGATCAATTGGCGTTCATGGGTTTGCAAGGCGCTTTCGTCCACATGACGCCAGTTCCGCTCATAAATGTCGAAGGCCTCGGTCGGCGTCAAGGTATCGGCGCCATGTAGCTGCCAGGCGAGTGCCTTGAGTTGCGGATAGTCCGCAAGCCGAACCTGGGCCGGAATCCAGCCAGCCCGGTCAGTGTGCATGTCACCGCGTGCGGCCGCCTGCCGCGCCGGGTCGACAAGACCCAATTCCAGATTCAATGCGGACAAGACATTCATGTAGGCGCCGATGGTGACCGCTGGCTCGCCTTTTTCGATCCGATGCAGGGTTACACGCGACATGCCCGCCGCCTCTGCGACGGTGGCAGCGTTGATTCGAAGCGATTTGCGGTGCACGCGAATCCGCTTGCCCAACTCAATGAGCCGGGCGAGGGTTGCGCTGGTAGCGAAGGGGGATTTCGCTGGCATAGTGCATCTCATTATATACATTTATGTGATAATGTAAATAATAAGAAGCTTTTTTGGTTGCACAGTCAGCATTTTTAAGCCGCACCACCTGCAACATCGTGGTCGAGCCATGTCTCATGAGACGCTGTGTTCGCTATGAAGCAGAGGCCAGGGTTACGCGCCGAGTTGACGGCCGAAGCGCGGGCTGCCCACAGGCCAGCGCCGCAGGTGTTGCGTGCGATTGCAACGACTGGTCAAAGCTATGGACTTGGGCACCGCCTTCGTGGATTGCGTGTCACGAAAGGCCATTGACGACAACCGCCTCGACCTGCAAGCCAAAAGTGCTCGAGACAGTGAGCATTGCGCTCGTTCGTCTGCGCAAGGCGCGCGACTGGGCCGATGGCAGGCGTTCAAAGGTAGGAGGCGGTCCACCCGGAACGCCCGCATCGATCCGCGCGAACCGTTCCCAACGGCTCTATCGCGGGTTGACCACGGTGGTCCCGAACGAAGAAAGCACACGATCCATGGTCATCAAGTGGTAACCGTGATGCTTGGCCTGCGCGTAGAGCAGGCGATCAAATGGGTCGCCGTGCTCCTGACGCAGTTCACAGGAAAGCAGAATCGACTCCAGATCAAGCGCCAGCGTGCGGAACCCGTCGCGCAATGCCTGATCGAGGATTCGTCGCGGCTGCAGGTTGATCTTTCCCTTGCGCCACTTGAGACCGATCTCCCAGATCGAGGCTTCCGAGAACCAGACTCCATCTGCCGCCAGGATCACCGCACGTCCCGAGTCTCCCAATTCCGGCGCATCGGTTAGTGCCCAGATCAGGCAGTGGGTGTCGAGCAGGACCTTCAAGGTCAGGCGCCCAGCAGATCGTCGTCAGTCATAGGTGCGTGGAAATCGGGCGCAAGCTTCAGGCGCTCGCGACGCAGGCCCCCGAGCCGGACGCCGCTGGGCGCACTCGCGCCTGTCAAGGGCATCAGGCGCGCCACCGGCTTGCCGGCGCGCGCTATCACCACTTCCTCACCGGACGCGGCGCGGTCGAGCAGCGCTGAAAGTTTTGCCTTGGCTTCGTAGATATTGATTTGCATGGCCGTTGCTCCGCTTTTTGTTGGTCAAATTATAGCCTAGTTGATCAACTATGGGCGCAAGTCCCCGGCGCATCGGTCAATGCCCAGATCACAGGGCTTGATGCTTTGGCATAGATAATTTATAGCTCCTTAAAAAGCTTTTATGTCTTATAAAAAATCACATAAGAACTATTATATTTAAACCAGCGTGCATCAAATCGAGCGCTTTTCTATAATAGCTCTGATGAAATTTGCTAAGTCTTTTAAAGAATCACCGAAGAGCGATAAACCTAAATCGCTGCCTGCGCCGAGCCCAGTGGAGCGCGCCATCCTGAAACTGGGCCGCGACCTTTCGTTGGCCAGACGAAGAAGGCGCATTTCGCAGGCGTCGCTTGCGCTGCGCATTGGCGCGTCAATTTCCACCGTGAAACGGATGGAAAAAGGCGACATGCGTATTCCGCTGCATTTTGTCGGCCGCACCCTGTATGTATTCGGGGAACTCGAGAAACTCAATGCCTTGCTGGACAGTTCCCGTGACGAAATCGGGCTCAGCCTGGCAGACGAGCAGTTGCCGCAGCGGATACGTCGCAAGACCAAACAAGGTCCCACGGGTGCATTGTGAAGGAACCGCCTGGCGCCAATTCCGGCACAGCCAACATGCAGCAGACCGTGTCGGTGTGCATCGGTAATTCGGGCTCCTTGGTCGGGGAACTGACTTTCGTCAAGCAAGGCGCACGGGAACACACCGCCTTTGCCTATGGCCCGGAGTGGCTTGCCAGGCCGGACCGTTTCAAGGTATCTCCGGACCTGGACCTGACGCCTGGCTACCAGCGCCGGCGGGCGCGTTCCCCCCAGGACTCGGTTTTTCACTTTGCGCTAGCCGATACGGTGCCGGACACTTGGGGCCGTCGAGTCATCGCACGCGACCACGCCAAAAGGCGCAGTGCGGAAAACCTGCCGCCTCTAGCCGAGCTTGATTACCTGATGGCGGTGGACGACTTCAGCCGTATCGGGGCCTTGCGCCTGAAGGACTCCAGCGGGACGTACCTGAAAACCTCGGAGGAAGGCCGCCGCGCGACACCTCCTCTGGTGGACCTGCAAAAAATGGTCGACGCCAGCCGCGCGCTGGAGGAGAACAGAGAGTCCGCGGCAGACCTTGCGTACCTGCTTGGAAAAGGCACATCACTGGGAGGGCTGAGACCAAAATGCACTGTCATCGACCGCAATGGCCGGCTATCCCTGGGCAAGTTCCCAAGCGTGAACGACGAACATGACGTTACCCGCGGGGAAGTTCTGGCGCTGCATTTGGCCGGGATCGCCGGCATAGACGCGGCGCAATCCCGCATCGAGGCGCTAGAGAAAGTTCCGGTCGCCATCATCGAGAGATTCGACCGCACAGTCGATGACTTGCGCATCCCCTATTTGTCGGCGGCTTCCATGCTTCAGGCAACGCGTAACGAGGAGCGGACCTACTTCGAAATCGCCGATGCCATCCGCGCCAACGGCTTTGACCCGGAACACGACGCCCGGCAACTGTGGCGCAGGCTGGTATTCAACCTGCTCGTCACCAACATCGACGACCATCTGCATAACCTGGGGTTTCTGCACGTCGAAGGTGACTTTTGGCGCCTCGCTCCCGCCTTCGACCTCAACCCGTTTCCTGACAAGACCAACGAATCCAAAACATGGCTGTCGGAAGACGATGGTCCGATCACGGACGTGGCAACCCTGATGGCGCGCGCCGACTATTTTTCGCTTGCGGCGACCGAAGCCAGAGTCGTGCTTGCCGATGTGGTCAAGGCGGTCGCGAACTGGAAGGCAGTGGCCCTGAGTCCCGCGGTCGGCCTGACCGCCAGCGAGCTGGAGGGTTTTCTCCCTGCGTTCGAACACGACCAACTCAACGCAGCCAAGGCATTGCTCGAGAAGTAACCGGCCGGCTGCGGCTCCGGGTGCACATGGCATGCGCACTTGAGCGATTGGCGGCACGAAAAGCGCTTGCTTTCGCCGCATTTCGACCGCGCGCGCCGAATCGCGCTGGACTCTCGGGGCTATGCGTGCCGCGATTCTCGGGATTGTGCGGCACTGGTTCGGCCGCCGTGCTGCACCGTTGCCATTGGCTCGCGGCCTTGCGGGCATCAACCTGCGGACTCACCGGCGATATCCTTGAAACTGCTCTGCCGTTGCGGCTCGGCGAGGTCGCTCTGGCGGCGCTGGTCGGCGGTGCGCTCGTGGCTTAGGACGCAAGGCTTATCCGCGCCGTTTCGCCTCGATGGCGATCAGCTTGTCCAGCGCGCCGACCCGGTTGGCCCCCAGCATGGCGCGCGCGCGCTTGTAGTTTTCGATCTGCGCCTGACCAAGCGTCGCCAATTGCTCCTGGTACTGGCGCGAACCAGCCTGGGCCACCAATTTTTCCAGGATGCCTGCTGTCGGCGTATAGGTCGGCGCCGCATCGCGGTTGTATTGCTCAAGCAACACGTGCAAGGCAGTATCGGCGTTGATGCGGCGGTCACAGATGTCGAATGCCATGTGCATCGAATAGTCGTCGGCGGTCTGCACCTGATGTGGGGTGTAGCTCTTGACGAACAGCGCGTCACCCGGCGCCATCACGAATTCGGCC
>JANPGJ010000549.1:0-34025 GCA_031423955.1 Burkholderiales bacterium | reverse complement strand
ATTGATCAGGCGACTCACCGGCGCCTGGTCGCGACTGTCGAGCAGATCCACGGTTTTCGGTATTTCCTGCAGCAGTCGCGACAAGTCCGAATCGCTGCCCATGTTGTCGATGATCGCTGCCGCGCCGGCGCCGCCGCGGTCATAAGTGTCGACCACCAACTGGTCGAACCGCGCGCCGTCGACCGCGGTCACCTCGAGCGCGACGCCGAGGCTGCGCCGCAATTCCGGCAGTGCATGGATCGAGGCGTCCGCGCGCATCGCCACCTTTGCGGTGGTCGGGGTCAGTGAGGTGACGACGACGCCGTGCGCTTTCGCGAAGGCGTAGGGCACGCTGGAAACCGCGCCGCCCGGCTGGTTTGCGGCGCCGGTGGCCGATCCGGCATTGCTTGCCTGTTGCAGACCCGCCGCCGGTCCGGCGGCGTCCGCTTGGCGTGCCTGCGCCGGTTCAGCGGGGTTTGACGCCATCGGGTGACAGCGGCGAAAGGCGCAGCGGCAGGCTCGGCGGTTCGCCGTCAGGCAACAGGGGGTGGGCGGCGGGGCGCGTTTTCCCCTGTTCGCCAAGAATGTAGTCATAGCGCTCGCCGGTCAGGGTGTCCGCGCCCTGGCCGTCACGCAACACGGTCGGTCGCAGGAACACCATCAGGTTGGTCTTGGTGCGTGAGCGGCTGCGATACTGGAACAGGCCGCCGATCACCGGAATGTCGCCGAGCCCCGGAACTTTCTCGACGCTGTCGCTGAGCGAGTCCTGGATCAGCCCGCCGATCACCACCACCTGGCCGTCGTCGACCAGGACCGCCGACTCGACCGATCGCTTGGTGGTGATCACGCCGGCTGCGTTGGTCCCGTCCTGCACGCTGGAAACTTCCTGGTAGATCTGCAGGCGGACGGTGCCGCCCTCGGAGATCTGCGGGCGGATTTTCAGGGTCAGACCGACATCCCGCCGTTCGATCGTCTGAAATGGCGTCGGTGTCGTCGCCGCGCCGGACAGCGCGTATTGACCGGTGATGAAAGGCACGTTCTGGCCGACGACGATACGCGCTTCCTCGTTGTCCAGCGTAAGGAGGGTGGGCGTCGACAGGATGTTGGCATTGCCGTTGGTTTCAAGGGCGCGCACCAGCAGGCCGACATTGAGCAGCTGCCCGCTCACCCCGGGGATCGAGACGCGCCCGCGCAGCACGCCGATGTTGAGCCCGCGCCCGGCGGACGCCGGGTTCTGCGCCAGTCCCAGGATGTTCTGGCCGGCAGTGCCGAAATTGGTGCCGCCGAAGCCGCGCGCCGCGGTATCGGCGGAGCCGGCGCCGTTGAGTTCCTGCCACTGGACGCCGAATTCGGCGGCCTTCTGTGCGCTGACCTCGGCGATCAGTGCCTCGATGTAGACCTGGGCGCGCCGGCGGTCGAGCTTGTCGATGGCGGCGCGCAAGTCGTTGTATACCGCGTCAGGTGCGGTGATGATGATCGAATTGGTCGCGGCGTCGGCCTGGATGATGCCGGAAGGCGAAGCAGTGGCGCTGCCGGCGGCACCAGCGCCGGTGGCTGCCGCGCCGGCGAATGACGACACTGCGCCCGTCGCTCCGGTGCCGGCCGCCGCGGAGCCCGCCGTTGCCGGCCGCGCGGCGGCGGAATTGCCGCCGAAATAGATCGCGCGCAAGGTTTCGGCAATCTTCACCGCCTCGGCATTCTTCATGTACACCACATGAATATTGCCCGCCGCGGTGGTCGGGCTGTCGATGGTCGCGACCAGGCTGCGCAGCCGTGCGAGACGGGCCGGATTGTCGGCACGCACCAGCAGGCTGTTCGAGCGCGTATCGGCGATCACCATCATGCGTGCCGCCCCTTCGACGGCGGGCGCACCGGCGGCCGCGGCGGGGGCATCGGCGAACAGGCGATTGACGGTTTGCGCCACGTCCAGCGCGGAAGCGTGCTTCAGCGCGATGACCAGGGGCTCCGACCCCGAGGGCAGGTCGATCGACTCGATGATTTTCTCGATGCGCTGCAGGTTGCCGGCGTAGTCGGTGATCACCAGCGAATTGCTGGCCTGATACGCGGTGATCGAATTGCTGGGCGAGATCATCGGTCGCAGCACGGCGACCAGTTGCGCCGCCGATTCATACTTGAGGGTGAAGACCTGGGTCAGGATCTGGTCGCCGGCGGCGCGAGCGCGCTCATCGGCGCCGATCAGCGGACCGGAGTGCATCTTCGCATCGCCTTCCAGCACGATCTTGACGATGCCGCGGTCTTCGACCGCCGCGAAGCCCTGCAGACGCAGGGCTGATAGAAACACCTGGTAGACCATCGCGCGCGACATCGGTCTGGCCGATACGATGCTGACGGTACCCTTGACCCGCGGGTCGATCAGGAAATTCCTGCCGGTGAATTCGCTGACCGCGCGGATCACCGCGTCGATCTCGGCGTTGACGAAGTTGAGGGTGACGGTGTCGTTGGCGGCATGCAATTCAACGCCGGCGCGCCGGCCACCGGCAGCGCCGGGCGCCGCCTGATCCGCCGCCCGGCAATCCTGCAGGGCCAACCCGCAGGCCGCGATGACGGTCGCGGCTTTACGCCAGGAATGCTTCATGACAACTCCATGGTCTGCGGGTGGCGTCAGCGGGTGGCGGCGCTGGCTGCTTCACCGCTGCGCGGCGGGCCAGGTCAGGACTTCGCGGGTGCCGTCCCGGTCGATCACCAGATGGTTGGCGTGTACTTCGAGCAGCTTCAGGCCTGGCGCCAGGGTGTCACCGCCGCGCACCGTCCGCGCCGGCTCGGCACCGATCCGGACGACCGCGTAGCCGCGTTTGCGCGCGGACTCGGCGACGATCCCGACCAGGCTGATCGGCATGCTTTCCCGGGCCCGGCCCGTCGCGGCAGTGGCGGCGCCGAACAGCGTGCGGGCGGCCACCGAATCGCTACCGGATGCGGGCGCCGGCGCGGTGCGCGCGATGGGCGCCGGCGCAAGCCAGATCAGGCTCCAGTACGCCAGCACGCCGGCGCACAGCAACAACGCGATTGCCGTAGCAGTCCATACCACGGCGGATTGCATGGCGACATGGGGCGTGGTCGGGACGGTGGGCATGCGGAACATGGCAAACGGCGCGAGGTTGGCTGGTGACAAACAGGTTCGGAAGTCAGGCGCGAAGCTGCGACTACTCGCCTGTATCATAATGCGGGCCGGCCGCCGGTGCGCTTGCGGGTTCATCCACCAAAGGCCGGGAAAAGGCAACTCTTGCGACAGAACTCAAATGCACGGCGACCGATGCGGCGAACGCAGAATGCCGCCTTTTCATTATATGGGAGCGTGATGTCGTCCGGTGCCCTGATTGGCGCCAGTGGCCGGCACGGGCCTGCCGACGGCGGGCGCCGCCTGCCGCGCGGCTTCACCTTGCTCGAAGTCATGGTGGTGATGGTCATTCTCGGCCTGCTCGCCGCGCTGATCGCGCCGAAGATTCTCGGGCGTACCGACGAAGCGAGGGTGATCGCGGCCAAACATGACATCGCCAGTCTTCTGCAGGGCCTGAAGATGTATCGCCTGGACAACCAGCGCTACCCGGCTACCGAACAGGGGCTGCAGGCCCTGGTTACCCGCCCCGCGGTCAGCCCGGTGCCGCCGAACTGGAAGGCTGGCGGCTACATCGAAAGATTGCCGCGCGATCCCTGGGGCAATCCGTACCAATACCTCAATCCTGGCGTGCGTGGCGAGATCGATGTCTTCAGTCTCGGCGCCGATGGTGTTCCCGGCGGCGAAGGCGGTGATGCGGATATCGGCTCCTGGAATCTCTAGCGTGCGCCATTCACGTCTTCAGTCAGGCCTGACGCTCATCGAGGTGCTGGCGGTCATGCTGGTTCTCGGGCTGCTGGCCGGCCTGATCGCCGCAAACCTGCCGCGCCAGGATGGCGCGACACTGCGCGGCGAGGCAGACCGGCTCGCAACCCTGCTTGCCCATGCGTCCGCCGAAGCGCGCCTGACCGGCAAGCGTATTGCATGGGATGGCAGGTCGGGCGGCTACGGGTTTCTCCGCTGGTCGGAGGCGGACGGGTGGCGGGATTTCCCGAACGACGCGGTGCTGCGTTGGCGCAGCTTGCCCGAAGGCGTGGTGATCGAAGGTGTGTCCGGTGCGCCGACTGACAGCGATGGGCGCATGAGGCTGGAGTTTGTCGGCGATGGCCTGGCGACGGCGATCGAAATCCGTCTCGTTGGCGGCGGTACGTCAATGGCGGTGTTGCTGCCACCGGTGGGCGATGCCAGGACCACCACACGTGCGAACAATTGATCGATGCCAAATGCATGGAAGCGTCGCCACTGGCATGGTTTTGTCATGAATTCCATTGTTCCCAACAAGAAGCCTGCCCGCCCGCGTTGTTTCGCGCGCCGCCGCCATGCAGGCTTCACGCTGCTCGAGGTGCTGGTCGCGCTGGCGATCCTCGCGATTGCATTGCTTGCCGCGATGCGCGTCGCCGCGCGGGGTACCGATGATGCGGCGGAACTGCGCGTGCGCCTGTTGGCCGGCTGGGTTGCTTCCAATATTCTGGCCGAACATGCGGCGCGCGGTGACTGGTTGCCGCCGGGTTCGGCCAGCGGCCGCGAACGCCAGGGTCGCGAAGATTTTGTGTGGCGCGAAGTGATCACCGCCACGCCGAACCAGTCGTTTCGCCGGGTCGACGTGCTGGTCTATGCGCCGCCCGGCGACACCCGTGTGGTGGCGCGCCTGAGCGGTACCTTGGTCAGGCCGGCGGGAGACGGACGATGAGCCGGCTGTCCGGTGATGCGCGCGGCTTCACCCTGGTCGAACTGCTGGTGACGCTGGCGATCCTCGCCACGATGACGGTAGCTGCCTATCGCGCGCTTGGCACGGTGCTGGAGGCGGGCGCGAAGGTGCAGGTGGAGGCCGACAAGTGGAGCCGGGTTTCCGGGTTTTTCGAACGCTTCGAACGTGACGTGCGAATGGCCGCGCCGCGGGCGGCGCGCCAGGGCGAGGTCATCGCGGCGGCATGGACCGGGCGCGCTGGCGGTGCCGGCTCCGCGCTCGAGTTCAGCCGCTTCGGCAACGGGCCCGGCGATGCGCCGCGCCGGGTCGCGTATCGGCTCAATGAACGCGGCGAAATCGAGCTCCTGATGTGGGCGCAGCCGGACGCCGTACCGGGGTCGGTACCGGTGCGCCACGCGCTGCTGACGGGCGTGACCGGCTTCGAGCTCCGCTATTTCAACGCCGTCGCCGGCTGGGTCGACAGCTGGCCGGGCTCGACGCTTGACGCGCCGATTCCGCGCGCGGTGCGGGTACGGATTTCACTTGCCGGCAACGAGGAAGTGGTGCGCGTATTCGAGCTGCGCTCATGAAACGCCGCCAGCAGGGGTTCGCGCTGCTGATCGCCATCGGCGTGGTGGCGTTGGCCACGGTCGTCGCGGTCGCGCTGGTGGCCAACCTCGGTGGATGGATCAGGCGCAGCGAGCTGCAGACCCAACAGTTGCAGGCCCGGGAACTGGCGCGCGCCGGCGTCGAATGGGCGCGTTCGATGCTGTTCGAAGACCGGCGCCTGTCGGATATTGATCACCTGGGCGAGCCCTGGGCCCTGAAACTGGCGCCGGTGGCGGTCGAAAGCGGGCAACTGTCGGGTTCCGTCGAGGACTTGCAGGGTCGCTTCAACCTCAACAACCTGATGCGTGGCGGCGTGCCGGACGCGGCCCAGCTCGCAAGCTTTCGTCGCCTGCTGGGCGTGCTCGATTTGCCGACCGGATTGGCCGATGCGTTGGCGGACTGGCTCGATGCCGACGGCGATGCACGAGCGCCGGCCGGCGCCGAGGATGCGTACTACCAGGCGCTGGACAGCCCTTACCTGGCCGGCAACCGCCTGCTGGTCGATGTCGATGAGCTCGGCTTGATCCGTGGATTCGACGCGGCGGTGCGCGCCCGTTTGCGGCCGTTCGTGAGCGCCTTGCCGACGACCACCCGGCTGAACGTCAATACCGCGCCGGCGGAAGTTCTGGTCACGCTGGCCGAGGGCATGCGCCTGGACGAGGCGCGCGCGATCGAAGCAGCGCGCGTCGCGGCCTATTTCCGCAACCCGGCGGAGTTTCTTGCGCGGGTGCCACCGCGCCTCGCCGTTTCAATTGCCGACATCAGCGCGTCCAGTGATTATTTCCTGGTGACCCTGCGCGCCGACCTGGGCGAAGTCGAATCACGGGCCACGGCGCTCCTGATGCGCGAAGCCGGCCGCTGGCCGATCGTCGTGTGGCGCCGACCGGCATGACCGAATTGCGGATCCTTGCTTCGTTGCGCCGGCCGCAGACGGATTGCGCATGGTCGGTTCTGTCGCCGGCGGGCGCTGCCGGCGACGGTAGGGGGCCATGGACCGGATTGCCGCAGCACGCCGATCGCATCACCCTGGTGGTGCCGGCCTGTGAGGTATTGCTCAAGCGCACCAGGCTGCCGCCCGGCGCCGCCCGGCGCGCCGGGCCTGCGCTGACATTCGCCGTCGAAGACGATGTGCTCGGCGAACCCGAGCGGCACTGCGTGGTGCATGTCGGGCGCCGTGACGACCAGGACGTTCTGGCGGTGTTCGACCGCGATGGCGTCGACCAATGGCGTGAACGCCTGTCGGAGGCCGGTCCGGTCGCATTGAAGAGTGAGATTCTGATGCTGCCGTGGGCGCATGGGCAATGGAGTCTTGCGTGGGACGGCACACAAGGCTTTGTGCGCACCGGCGAGTTCGAAGGTGCCGCCGTCGATAGCGGAACCGGCCTGCGTCCGCCGATGTGGTTGCGCCAGGCGTTGCGCGGCGGCGAGTATCCGGCGCCGGCGTCGATCAAGGTGTACGGTGTCACACCCGAGGCGGTGCCTGACGGCGCCGCATGGACCCGCGCCCTCGGCGTGCCGGTCGAGATCGCCGGTGTCTGGGACTGGCGCACTGCGCCGGCCGGCGACGCACCCACCCTGATGCGATTGGGCTCGCGCTGGCAGCCGTTGACAGGCATTGCTACCCGGCTACGGACGGCGGCCTGGATCGCGGCATGCGCAGTGCTGCTGCACTGCGTTCTGTCGCTGGCAGACTGGGCACGCCTGGCGGGCGAGCAGGCGGCGCAGCGGCGCGCGCAGGAAGTGCGGTTTCGCGCAGTATTTCCAGAGGCTGTGGCGGTGGTCGATCCGCTGCTGCAGATGCGGCGCAAGCTTGCGGAAGCGCGGCACGCGGCTGGTCAGCCGGACAGTGGCGACTTCAGGCCGCTGCTCGAGGCGGCGGCACGGGCCCTCGGAACCCTGCCGGCCGGCAGCCTGCGCGGCTTGGGCTTTGACAATGGTCGGCTGTCGTTCGAGTTGGCGGGCGTCGAGCAGGCCGCGGTCACGCAGCTTGCGGCGCGCCTTTCGCAATCCGGGTTTGTGGTCGACCCGCCACCGGCGGCCGCTGCGGCGACCGGCGCGCGCACGGTCTTCCTGTCGGCGCGCATGCCATGAACATCACCCGGCTTTTGATACCGAAGCTGGCGACGCGCGGTGCGCGGCGGGTCTTGCTGGCGGTTGCGCTGATCGTAACCGTCGGCATCGCCTGGCTCACTTGGAGCGCACATCAGGCGCGCGAGCGTCTCGGCGCCAATGTCGCTACGCTGCGCCAGCAGGCACTTGTGATGGAGCGCGATGGTGCGGAAGTCGTCCGGCTCCGGCAGGTGAAGGGGCCGGCTGGCACAGTCGGCGACCTGGCTGTCGAAGTGCGATCCGTGGCGCAGGCGGCAGGTGTCGCCGCGGCCCTGGTGCGGATCGACGCCCTTGACGCCAACCGCGTGCAGGTGATCTTTGGCAGCGTCGCTTTTGCCGACTGGCTGGCCTGGGTCGCCGCGCTTGAAGGCAGGCTGGTCTGGCTCGACTCCTGTCGGGTCGAGGCCACGCCCGGCAGCGGCATGGTCGGTGCCACTGCCATTCTGGTCCGCGCCGGGCGATAACGGGTCGGCGCGTGGTGAAGGCACCGGCCTTAGCCCTGACCTGGGCCTTGTGTGCGTTTCTCGCGGCGCTGTTGATCATGCTGCCGGCGACCCTGCTCGACGCCATGCTGGATGCGAGGAGCGCAGGGCGCTTGCGCATCGCGGAGGCGCGCGGCACGGTCTGGTCCGGCAGCGGCCGCCTGGAATTGCGCGCGCGCGATGTCGGTGCCGCATTCGGGCTTGACCTGCGTTGGCGCTGGCAGCCATCGGCCGGTTCACCGGCACGGTTTGCGCTTGACAGCGGTCCGGCGTCCGGCGCGGCGACCGCAATACTGGAACTCACCACTTCTGGTATCGAGGTGACGAACCTCGACTTCGATTCGCCGGCCGCGGCATTGGCGCTGCTGGTTCCCGCGTTGCGCCCGTTGCAACTGGCCGGCGAGTTGCGGATCGCGAGCCCGAAACTGCAGGTCGCGGGCAGCAGCATCAGCGGTACCGGCACTGTCGGCTGGGTGAACGCCGGGTCGGCGTTGACGCCGGTCTGGCCGCTGGGTACCTACAGCGCCGATGTCGTCGCCAATGGCAACGCGGCACGCGTTGCGCTGCGTACCGTCAACGGCCCCTTGCGGCTGGACGGAAACGCCGCATGGGGGGCTGACGCATCGGCCACCTGGCAATTCAATGCAGCTCTGCCGGCGGACTATCGGACGCGACTCGACCCGCTGCTGAAACTGGTCGGCGAAGCGCGCGGCGACGGCAACTATTGGATCGGCAGTCGCCGGTAGCGGGGCGTCAGTTCGATGCCAGGCGCCGCAAATGGAGCACCAGGCGCCAGATGTCGTTGTCGCTCATTGTCGGATGCGGCGGCATGGCGGTGCCCGGTGAGCCATAGCGGATGATCCAGAACAACTGCCCGTCGGCGATATCACTGACGGTTTTCGCGCAGGCGAAATTGCGTGGCGGCGGCGTGAACATCGATGACAGCGGCCCTTTTGCGTCACCGCGCGCGCCGTGACAGGCGGTGCAGGCGGCACCGCGCGCGCTGTTGGCGTAAAGGTTCTGGCCGGCGGCGAGTTCCTCGGTGTTCGATGCGAGCGGATTGGTGCGGCTCAGGTAATCGGCCGGGGCGCTGCCGGTGAAGCGGGGTTGCGGGCAATCGACCTTGGCCGGCGCCTGTGCGAGCGCGCTGGCGCTCACGATCGACCAGAGGAAGGCCAGAACGATTGCTGCCATTTCGGAATTGTGGCGCATGGGGATCCTCGGCAGACTGGGCAGGATTTCAATCCTAGCCGGTCGCGCAAAACGTCATTTGATGCTGATCAAACCTGAGCTCGTTGCGGCGCTGACGAGGGCGCGATGGCGCAGCCCAGGTGTTCAATGGGTCGCGCACCATCTAGAATCGCGGCAGTTGGCGGCACTGCCCACAAGCGCAAAAGCCGCATCAACAGGGGCACGCCGCCCGCCCGACCTTGCTTGCGATCCGAAACCTCACC
Source organism: Burkholderiales bacterium (assembly GCA_031423955.1). Taxonomy (GTDB): domain Bacteria; phylum Pseudomonadota; class Gammaproteobacteria; order Burkholderiales; family JAEUOS01; genus JAEUOS01. Next base: position 24,632 of record JANPGJ010000549.1, on the reverse strand, counting down.
CAAATGATAATCAGAACCGTCAACAAAACTCCAGTTTCGCCCATGTTTCGGCTGTGCATGGCGCTGCCTTTCCTATTGTCGCTGTGCGTCATGACCGGCGAATGCGCCGCGATCACGCTGGAGGAACTTGCGGCGAAAGTCGAGCGGCTGGAAGCGGAAAACCGGGTGCTCAGGGAGCAGATGGGCAAATTGACGTCAGGGGCCGCCGGATCGGCGGCGCCGGCGGCCGCGGCCCATGTTGCGACCTCTGCGGCAGGGGGCGGGGCAGCGGCCGCCACGGCGCCGGAACGTGCCGGCAACAGCGTGGGCTTCAACGGAAAACTTAGTTTCCAGATGCTCGATCCGACCACCGACATCAATCGCAAGCAGTTGCTCCTTTTGGGTGCCAGAAAGCGCGGCGAGTTGCCGGATAGTTCGCTGACGCTCGGCGGGGCTATCACTGCGGTGGTCGATAGACAGTCGACCGGCACCAACGGATCGTTCGGATACCTGATGCGCCAGGCAGGTAATGCGATAGGCCGTAGCGCATCGGAAGCCGTGATTCACTCGGCCCAGTTGGGACTGACCGCTACCATCGGCCCGTGGGTGACAGCGTACAGCGAACTGTTGTATGGACCGAGCCAGAGCTTTGCGGCCGGCATCAATACCGCGGAGGCGCGAAATCAGGTGCAGTTGCGCAGCGGCTACGTCGTGCTGGGCAATCTCGATCGATCGCCGTTCTACGCCAGCATCGGCAAGATGGCGACGCCTTTTGGGCTGACCGACACGGTCAGCCCGTTCAGTGCGTCCACCATCTGGCATGCCATTGGTGGCCTGGCCAACGGCCTGCAGGGGGGATATAGCAGCGGTGGCTTGAACGTTTCCCTGATGGCCGTCCAGGGAGGGGCGCAGTTCCGGGGATCGAACACCCCGGTCGACGGCACCAACGTTCCGAGCAAGCTCAACAATCTGGCAGTCGATGCAAGCTATACCTGGAACCTTGCTGATGTGGCGCGCCTGCGTACCGGCGCTTCGTACCAGCGCGGCAGCAGCTATTGCCAGGCTTTCCCGGTCAGCCATTTCGGTGCTTGCCAGACCGCCAACCCGGCCTATGACCTGTACGCCCAGATGAAGAGTGAGCGTTGGACCTTGCAGGCCGAATACGCGAGAACCGCCAATCCGTGGCCGGGCACATTCAACCCGGCATTGCCGCAGTTCGCCGCCAGCAAGGTCACGAGTTGGGGACTCGGGGGTAGATATCGTGCCCAGATCGGCACTCAGGAGGTCTTCCTTTCTGCCGAGGCCAGCCGGCTTGTCTCGGGGCCGGGCGGTGCGCCTTGGCAGAAGCAGGATCAGATCGTCCTCGGGGCTGCAGGCTACCTGTCGCCGAGCGTGAAACTATTCGGCGAACTGGTGCGGGTTAACGGGTTTGTGCCGTTGCAGGGCGTCGGCACGGTCAACGTCGACAGCGGCGTGCGGTCGAACGTGTTCCTGATGGGCGTGAATGCGGCTTATTGATTCAATCGCCCGCAGGTACGCCATGCAGTGAGCGCCCGTTTGTGGCGATGGATCAGGTTTGTGAAGGCGTCTAACCGTCAGCCTTTCGCGTAATGATGTAGCGCCCACCGGCCCGGAAGTCGGCGCGGACTTCGCTGCGCTCACCTGTCGACCAGCGTACTTCGATTTTTTCGACTCCATGGTGGTCAGACAGGCCGAAATAGGCGATCGGCGCATCGAATGAAACAAATCCGCCGCTCGCCTGGATCTCCCGTAACTGACGCAGTTTGCCGCCCGGCCCGTAGTGGATGATGATCTTGCTGCCGATTCCAAATCGGTTGCCTATATGGTCGCGAAGTTCGACAGCGATGCGGTTCTTGACCGCATTGTTCATGTACACCAGGACCGGACCGGAAATCGGGACTGATACGATGTCGAGGTCGCCATCGTTGTCGATATCTATGAACGTATAGGCACTGGTCGACAGGAACGAGACAAGACCGGCTTCGCTGGTCATGTCTTTGAATTTCATGCCCTGCTGATTGTGAAAAAAATAGTTCGATTCACGTTTTGGATCGGCGAACCAGCCATTGACTGCATACAGGTCGACATATTCGTCGCAATCGACATCGGCAAATTTTGCGTTCCAGGTAAAGCCGGCGCCTTCGACACCCATCTCGGCGGCACGGTCGACAAACTGGCCGGAGCTTGCCTGTTTGAGAAAAATGTTGTGCAGGTAAGCCGAGGGAATCGAATTGTCGCCCGGGAGGCTTTTAGCGACTGGTTTCCGTCTTTCCGGGGGGCGACCGGTGTTTGGCGTGATCCCCTGTCCGTACGCTCGATGACAGATATGCTTGAACTCCCCCCACGCCGGCGGGAAAAGATCGCATAGTTCCTGGCGTCCGCTTTCGCGAGCCCAAATCAGCAGTGAGTAGGCGACGCAGTCTTCGCGGTAGTCTTTCGATGTTGACGACAGGCACTTGAAGACATCGCGCCCCCGCATTTGGCTTGGCATGCCCTGATGCGCCTTGAGGATTTCCTGGCAGTACTGCTTGTGCCCGGGGTCGAGGATTTCTTCGCAAAGGGCAGGGGCAACGTCGCGCTGGGTGATTTTTTTTCCTGCTTTGGGGCGGCTGATCTGCCCCATATAGATTTCCGGCAGCAGGTCGTTGTCTATGTCCGCACTAATGATGCTCATGGTTGACCCGGTCGAGCGCGGGATGATGCCGTCGGCACGGGTGATCGGTCGAAAGCCCCCCTTCCCGTTGCCTAGATAGAAGCTGTCAGGTGCGTGGTCTTCATTGCCCACGATCAAGTCCAGTTTGCCGTCATTGTTGAAGTCGGAAAACAATATGGAAGTGGTCTGGCCGCTCAGGATCTGCCCGGGAATGACATCAAGCGAGATGGGCTCGAATGTGCCGTTCTTGTTCCGCAACAGGCTGATGTTCGGCTTGCTGTAATTGGGACCGAAAACATACGGGTGGTCGCGCGAGCCGATGGCCATATCCAGGTACCCGTCGCCGTCCACGTCGGCAAACGCCGCGGCGCCTGTCATGTCGGCATTCTGGTTGCCTGGAAGGCGGACCAGGTTGTCGCCCTCGAATCGCCCGCGCGCGTTGTAGATGACGTAATTGCCTTTACGGTAGGTGGAGAAGAAAATGTCAAGCCAGCCATCATTGTTCAAATCGACCAGCGCCGAATTCACCACCTGAAACTCCTTGATTCCGGGAACATCGATGCGCTGGGGCACGAATCCCTCGCCGTTGCGGTTCGCGTACAGCGAAATGCCGGATGACGACGTAAGGAGCAGGTCGACCCATCCATCGTTATGCACATCCCCCGATGCTATGCCTCTGAAGGCGACCGCCGGTCCCTCGAATGACAGGACCGAGAAACCATACGGCTCGTCAAGTCCGAAGTCCTTGCCTTCGTGGCGACTGAACAGCGGTACACCGTTGCTCGCGCCACGCGCCGCAGGTTGCGGTTTCGAGAATGCAACCTGTGTCACGGAGGTCCTGGCGTCGGCGTCATGCTGAATCGCCGCCGGGGACATCGTGTGTTGCAGCAGTCGCGAGGCCAAGTCGACATCGGATTGCAAGGCGAGCGTCTGACCGCCGAATTGCAACAGTTTCGGGCCTCGAAGGTCGCCAGTCGACCCCTGGAACTCCGCAAGGAAAGTCGCCTGCCGCTGATCGAAATCCCACCGGAACAATCGGTCGCCGGCCGCACCCGCGACCACTCCCAGCCCGGCCAGGGCCAGAGACATGCTCACTGCCACCCTCGGGCCAATTGATTTCCAGACAATGAAAAACGGGAAGACGCTTGATATGCCAAGGGTGAACAAGAGTATCAGCGCGTACTTCATCGGAAGTCCAGCGTGCCATAGGATGGCTGTGGCAATCACGTCGAACGACATTGGCACTGGCAGGAAAATGCCAAGCAGTGCGACCGCGCCCATCGCCATGGCGGTCTTGATCCGGCCCATCGGTGGGACCAAATCTGCCAGTTCCTCGAGCGGAACGAGGGTGACCGCCGCCGCGCCGAGCAAGCCGGCAAGCAGCATGAGCGGCACGGTTGTCTTGATGATGAACCACAAGTCGAGCGTCAGGAATCGCATGACCGACAATGCCGCATGCATCCAGGTTTCGGCGAGGCGGTCGTCAATGCCAACTTTGCGAAGGTTTGCGCGCTCGGTATCATCGACGCGTATTGAGGCGGCCTCTACGGGCGGCATATCGATCAGCGCGGGCGCGCGCGCGGGCCGCAGGTGGCGGGTCAGCAGCGGTATGCCGATCAGGATGAACCCGATAGTGAGCACAACCTTGACCGCCACCACGTAGGGTGGAAAGAGCGCGAAAAGCATCGTCAATACAATGATGTTGAGCGTCGGAGAACTGACCATCACCGCAAGCATTGTTTCGACTCGTCCGCCGGACGCATGAATAGCCTGGCCGATCGGGGCGGCGCAGTTCGCGCAAACGCCGAGAGGCGTGCCCAACAGCATGCCGAGGGCTGAATTTGCGACACCGCCCGCAAATGCCCGACGTTCAATGCAGCGCATCGCCGTCATCAGCAGCGCGCCAAGCAGGATGCCGAAAGTCATGCCCTGCCGGTTGGTGTACAGCCAATTGATCGTGGCATGCAAGATCCGCGACGAAACACCAGCGCCGTCCGTCGGGGTTAGCAGTGGATTGAACGCCAAACCCGCCAGCGGCGTGTCCACGCCCATCAACAGCTTTTCGTTGAGTGCCGGATAGCGCGAATCCGCCCAGAATTCGGCGGCAACTACCGCGATCACGAGTAGAACAAGGACAAGTCGCTTATTTCGAAGCAAGGCGGTCGATTTCGCGTTTGTCACCCGGCATGCGCAGCGCGGATGCCAAGCGGAGTGGGACCAGGTTCAAGAGGCGGCAAGGAAAGAGTTCGGTTTTGTCTGCGGATGGCTCTCGTGTCAACCAAATCGCCCTGTCAATCGAGTTTGCGATTTTCCCCGAGCCACTGACTTTTTGGCAAATCTCGGAGGCGCTGGTCAACAGGTTTCGCGCATGTTCGTGACGACGGGCTGACCAGCCAGCTTGTTCTTATAACGCAACAGAAGCTATAATAAACGATAGGCATCAGGGCTTCGGCGTGAAAAGGCATCAGGGCTTCGGCGTGAAAATTGCGCGTTCCGCTGGCAAACTGCAGGCATAGCGGGTACCGAAGCCGGAAGCGTGCCGGGGATTGACGTTTCGATGTGGATGTCAGGACAGGGGAGGTATCCAATGAGCACTACGTATGTGGCGACAGCAGGGCTGGAAACGGCGCCGCTTCAGGACGGTTCCGTACTCTACAACCTCAAGACCGGCAAGTTCGTCATGCTGAATCGGTCCGCAACCGTCATCTGGAGCGCCTTGACGACGCCGAAGTCGGCCAGCGACTTGTCGCATCGGCTTGGCGAGGCATTTGTTGCAGCACCGTCAAGCGACTTGGCGACCGATGTCGAAAACGCCTTGTCTGAACTCATGGCCCTTGAACTCGTTGCATCGCGCGCCGACCGGAGCGCGGTCTTGGAGGGTGGCGTTGAAGTGCCGGCCAAAATGGAGCATCCGTATGCAAGGCCTTCGATCAGAGTGCTCGATGAGGAAGAGCTTCTGAATATTTTCCAGATGACGGCCGCGGAAATCAGCGTGGCCTCCTGCTGGTGGAGTGCCTGCGCAAGCCCGGGTTGTCCGTAATCCAGGGATGGCGTTTTCGCACCGCCCCGCACCCTATGGGGTCGTGACATGTGTTGCGTTTGTCGCGAGCGGCGCTGAGAAGCGCCCTACGTGCTGCCTTCGAGCATGATTAATCCGGAACTGCGCGCGATCAGCGGCGCTGATCAGTCCGTGGCACCTAACGTGTCTCGGACAAAAGTCGTAAGAGGCGTCACGCTTCGCGCGGACCCGGCACGGGAACCTTGCTTCAAGGTTGTGAGCGATGCGGCAGACTTGGCCGACTATGCCGACATGTCGGACGTGGCGCGTCGGCAGCGGCTGCACAAGCACATGCACAACGAGATGCAAAGCCTTGAGATGGCGGCGCGGACCCTTGCCGATTTTCCGGAGACGCCATGGTCTGTCCGCATGGGATTGGCGCGCCAGTGCTGGGATGAAAGTCGCCACACTCGGCTGTTGTATCGGCGGCTCCGCGAAATTGGCGGTCGCAAGGGTGAGTTCCCGGTGATGAACTATGAGTGGAGCGTCACCTGCATGATGGAAAACATCTCGGCTCATCTCGCGATCCAGAATCGCGTATTCGAGGGCGGGGAAATCGACTTGCTGCTTCATCTGATCAAGATGTGGCACGAATCCGGCGACACCGCGACTGCCGAACTGCTGGATGGCATTCTGGCTGACGAAATCCAGCATGTGCGCCTGGCCAACGCCTGGTTCAAGGAGATGTCCAGGACCGATCCCGGCGTATTGCTCAAGCTTGCATCGGCGGTCAGCTTTCTTCGAAGCGTTACCAGCGCGTTTACGCCAAAACCAGGGGAAGTCAACGCCGCAGGCGTCAACCTTACCGGCTTTGAGCATATCGAAATGGTCCTCAACGTTGAAGACCGACTGCGTGCCGGTTTTACGCAACGTGAAATCGACGAGATTCGGCGCCAGGAAGATCAGATTCGGGCCAATGCGGCCGACAAAGCTGCCGTCGCCTAGGGCACGACGGGAACCCGCGACGCTCGCCGTTGTCGATCAGGGGTGGCGCGACGCATTGCAGAGCCGCTTTCGCGAGGCAACCGGTCAGACGCCGCAAGCCACCCGAAGCGCCTGCTACCGGATCGGTGACGCCTTGGTCGAAATTGTTTCCGATCACTTGCAGTTGCTGGCGGAATTTGAAACTTTCTACGGCGACTGCGCAGAGGCATCGACTGCGCAGGCGTCGTGTCATTTGCGCGTCACGGCTGTCCAGGTACGCGGCTCGCAGTTGCTTGCGCTGACTTTCAGCGGCACGGGTTTCAAGGATTTGCTGGACATCGCGTTGGGCCCGTACCGATTTTTGCGCGGGCAGCCTTTTGTAGTCGCCACCGGGCCAGGACCGGGCTGGCGTCTGCTGTTGAATGCAAATGCGCCGGACCGGTTCCTGGTTGCGAGTGATACCCGAACTGCGCTTGTTAATCTTGCCGAGATCCCCGGTGAATTTGTTTCAGACTGTATCGTCAGCGTTGCCCAGCATGTGCAATCCGACGTGCTGTTCATGCACGCGGCGTCGGTAGGCGTTGACGGCGCCGGTGCGCTGCTGCTCGGCGCGAGCCATGCGGGAAAATCAACCAACGCGCTCGCGCTCGCGCTGCGCGGAAACACTTTTCTTGGCGACGATGTGGCCGCGGTACGTCTGGCCACGCGCGAGATCCTTCCTGTGCCAAAGTCAGCCGGCTTGCGGGAAGGGCCTCTCATGCGACAACTGGAGGCGCGACTTCAGGGCGTACGTCATGTTCGACTGCCGGGTCGCGACGGCGTACCCAGGGACGTGGTGCGCGTCGGCGATCTTTTTCCCGCCTCGAAGAGCGGTCCGCTGCCATTGCGCTTCGCTTTCGTGCTGGGCGGCTTAACAGGAATCGCCAGGATCACCGCGTTCAATCCGGGCTATGCTGATTTGATGAGGTTGCGTGGCATGGTTGTCATCGATACAAATCCGGTCTGGGGTCAGTCAGCGGGGCGGGATCTGATGGAACTGCTCAAGGTGCTGGATGTGCTGCGAGACTTGCGCTGCTATCTGGTCGACCTTGGTACTGTCGAAGAAACGGCACGCCAGATTGAAGAAACGATGCGCGCTTGAATCCGCTGCGTCGGGAACGACAAAACATCCTAAAATCGCCTCGTGCATCGTCGTTGCCCAGCCAAGTCTGCGGTATCCAAAACATTAATCAAAAATCAGCCAGGTACTTGATATGAACCTCAATGTGAAGGCGCGCGGAGAATGCGTCGCTACTTTCCGCTGGATCAGCGTCCGTGCGATGGAAATGCTTGCCGCCTGGGTACCTACCACGCCGGAGATGGAGGTCAAGCTTGTCTTCGGGTCGAACATCTGGTACCTGGCCCAGCATGCCGACAATTTCGGCAAGCGAACCCATGAACTTCGCCTGCCACCCCAGCACAGCCGCGAGCCGGTCGAGACCTATGTGCGATTTATCGCGGACCTTGCCGCGACGCCAGAGACCGATCGTCGGGTAGCCGGATTTTTCGATTGCCTGTTGCCGGCGCTAGAGCGGCGTTACGATCGCTATCTGGCACAGGTTGATGTGCTGCTTGATGGTCCGACTGTACAAATTCTGGAGCGCACCAAGTTCGACCTGTCGAAAATGGCGGCGGAGGGGCATGCCCTGGTCGCCGAGTTGCCGGCGATCAAGCTGGTCGATACGGCCTGGCTTGATGGACAGCGGCGACTTGAGGCTTCGATCCATGAATTTGTCGCCGCGGATCTTCCGGCTGCGGCCACCAGCGCGGCTTGAGCGGCGGCATGGACACCGCTACGATCGGTTTCATCAAAGTGCGGGGAGGTGTGACGCTGCGTGCAAGCCCGGCGCGCGAGCCCTGCTACCAGGTGGTGACTGATCAAAACCAGATGCACAAGTTCGAGAACGGGTCAATCGACCACCGCCGGGAAATGCTGCACGGGGATGTCAATGAAGAGATCCAGAGTCTTGAAATTGCTGCCCAGTCGCTGGTTGACTTTCCGGATGCGCCGTGGGAGATCCGCCTTCAGCTGGCGCGCCAATGCTGGGACGAGACACGTCACGCGCAACTGTTCATGCGAAGGCTCATTGAACTCGACGGATGGAAAGGTCAATACCCGGTCATCAACCAGGAATGGGGCATTGTGTGCATGTTCGATTCCCTGGCTGGACGGCTCGCGATACAAAATCGGGTTTTCGAAGGAGGCTCCCTTGATGTGTTCAAGGAGTCGGTCGAAATCTGGAAGAAATGGGGCGATTCAGAGACCGCACACATCATGGACACGGTCATCGCCGACGAAATTCAGCACGTTCGCTTCGCCAATGAATGGCTGGCAGGCCTGAAAACCAGCGATCCAAGCTCGCTTCTCAAGGCGATTTCCGCCATGAGCGCACTGCGCGCATTGGCCGATGCCTTGACTCCCCCGGAGATGAAGGCTGAAATGCAGAGAATGCCCCATGCGATTCCTGTCAACGCCGAGGACCGACACCGTGCCGGATTCACAGTCGAGTAATCCCGAAGCTGCGGGCGCAACGCCAGCGCCGCCGCTTGACCCCGCTTTCTTTGCCGACGGACCCGCGCGCGATCCACGCTTTGATGTCAAGGAGCGCTGGCGTGATTGCGAGAACTACCCGGAAGAGCATCCGCAACATCAGATGCAGTTCATTCATCGGCAAATGAACGAGGAGGTAAACGGGCTTGAGTGCTCGGCACGTTGCCTGAGCGACTTTCCGGAAACCGAATGGGCGCTGCGCATGTGGTTCGCACGCCAGTGTGCCGACGAAGCGCGGCACGCACGCATGTTCCGGCGTCAATTGGAAAGCATCGGTGGGCACGTTGGCCAGTTTCCCGTGCTCAATTTCCAGTATCGGATCATCAACAAGGCCGATAGCGTAGTTGGCCGCCTGACGATCCAGAATCGGACTTTCGAGGCCGGTGGGATTGACGCGGTCGCGTGGGTCGCAGATCAGGTGAGAGCGGCAGGGGATCAGCGATTGGCGGATTTTTTCGATTCGCAGTTGGCCGACGAAATCATTCATGTCCGCTTCGCCAATGAGTGGTTGCGCAAGGCGATCAAGGAGCGTCCGCAGGAACTGCTCAAAATGGGAACGACCATGATGATCGCGGCGAAAGGGTTCGAGCAGGTGATGGGCAAGGAGGCGACCGGCGGCATCAACTATCCGACCGATCGTCTCGGTCGGATGGAGGCCGGTTTTACGCAGCAGGAGGTTGATCTGGCCAGCAAGCTTGCGCCACGCGCGTCGCATGCAGGCTGACTCCAACCCGCCGCGCACGGATCTCGCACGGGCGGTCGATGCGCTCTTGCAGGCGGATCCTGCGCGGATCACTGCACTTTTGTCCAGGCTGCGCGCTCCGGGGCGGTTTGTTGAATCGACCATTCAAGGCATGAGCATGGGCCGGAACCTGCCGCCGGGCTCGAGAATCAGGATCGCATTGGTTGAGTGTGAACGCTTTACTGCCGGCGAGGTGATCGCGTTTCTGGTGGGAAACCGCGTTGTTGTGCACCGGGTGTTGTTCCATCCGCACAACGGGTCGGCAGCCGGTTTCGTGCTGACGCGAGGTGATGCCCCGTTGGTTCCCGATCCGCCGGTGCCGACATGCCAGATCCTCGGGCCGGTCACGGGAGTCTGGGTGGACGGTCACTGGAAAGATGTTCCAGGACCGATGCAGCGTTCTGCTATGGCGATGAAGACCGGTTCGCTTTTGCTGCTTGCGGCACAGGCCATGTTGCCGGTGAGCCCGCGCCTGACCACGAATATGCTCTTGGCCTTGCATCGGGCGGAGCGCGCGCTTCGTGTGGTACGGAACCGGCGGGTCCAGCAGCAATTGCCTGCGCCTCCCGGCACCGTTTGAGATCGGCATCGCTGGATGCGCGGAGGTTTTGTTGCCTGTCTGGGTGGAAACCACGATCAACTCGCTGCTGTTGCCGACCGCCTGCAATGGCATCGTGGCAAGGAATTGCGACACCACGCCAACGGTTTCGCGGTAGCTGCATTCGTCGACGATGTCGAAGGCCCCCGCATAGATTCAAGCGGTAGCACCACGACGCTCATTCATGGCGGAACCACGATGCCATTTGAGCGGATGCAGCACGCCGGAACCAGATTTGTCACTATCGAGTGGGACGGCGTGTTGCTCAGGGCGACGCGCGACCCAATGGGCCTTGCCCCTCTTTTCTATTCCATTGCTGGTGATTGCCTATGGCTGTCGACCGAGATTGAACCGCTCAAATCGCTCGCGAGCGTCAAGCCTGATCTCGAGGCGCTTAGTGCGCGGGCCGCGTTTGTTCCTCTTGACGAGCGCACCGGATGGCTCGGAATTCATCGGGTCCTGCCAGGAAGCACGCTGGAGGTGACGGTCCCGGGTTTGCGCCTGCGCTCGACAAGGTATTGGGATCCGGAGCGGCTTTTCGGAAGCTTTCGCGGCAGCTACGTTGAAGCGCTCGACGAGTTTCGCGCGCGCTTCGATCGAGCCGTGCGACGCTGCTACGAACCGGGCAGCGCAATACTGCTCAGCGGGGGCCTCGATTCCGCGGCGGTTGCTTCGAGAGCATGCGCAACCGGGCGCGGGCAGCCGCATTTGGTGCATGTGCACTACCCGACTTTGCCGAAAACTCACGAGGCAAGCTACGCTGCGGCGTGCGCGTCGCGCTTGGGGCTGCCGTTGAACACGGTCGCCGGCTTGCTTTCACCCTGGGATATCGGCGCCGAACTCGACATGCATGGAATCCCGTACAACTGGCTTCCGTACGGCATGGATGAACCGCTTCTCGCCCATGTTGCGGGCGCAGGGATAGGCGTTGTGCTTGATGGACATGACGGCGATGGTGTGCTGGGGCCTCCCGGCAGGGGAATATGGGGCAATCTGGTCGTCAACGCAAACTTCGCCCAGGCCTGGGCATCGCTGCGGCGTTATGGCACCAAACGAGCCTTGCGTGGCGTAGCAGCCGATCTTGTACCACCGGATTTGCGCTCGCGACCCCGCAATCGTCGCACCTACATGGACGCGGTGGCGCCATATTTTCTGGGATCGCTCAATGCAAGCGTGATCACCGACGACATCTACCGGTGGCGCTGGCCGCGCCAATTGTGGCGCGCACGGCAAATCCAGCCGCTGCTGCCGCGCGCGGTTATTTCCTTCGAGCAAAAAGAGATCGAGGCCGCAAGCCATGGCATCGATTTGCGTCATCCATTCGCCGACCGTGAACTGGTCGAGTTCCTGATTTCCCTTCCTTGCGTGATCAAGAGCGATCCGGGGAGGGCAAAACCGGTGTTGGTCGATGCAATGGCAAGCGAGTTGCCCGCAGGGCTTCTCGAACGCAGGAAAAGTGACTACATGACGGCTGTGCGAGAGAGGGTCAGCCCGGAATCGTGCATCGCGATGATCAGGGAATCCGGCATACGCCTGCCTTCGGTCGACTATGTGCGCCTGTTTGCCGATGGTGATACCGACAGTGAAAGCATGCCGTTGTATCTGCTTGTCAATCTTGCGCGCGTTCATGAATTCGCGCGTCGCGCCGCATAGGGCGATGGCGATGTCCAGGCGATCCCCATCTTGACCGGCGCGGGTCCGATGGCCGCGGCCGCCAATCCGATCGCGGATCAGTTCGCGAAAGACGGTTATGTCGGCCCATTCACCTTGGGTTCGATCGGCCAGATGCGCTTCGTCGCGCACGCCTTGTCGCAAACTGTCTTCAATCGGAACGGCCCGATGCCGGGCGATCCCTTCGTCAATCGCCATCTCGATTCACCGGTGGTCGAACAACTGTGCACCCATCCAGCTATTTTCAACAAGATTGGGCAACTGCTCGGGCACGATCTCGTTGTCTGGCGATCGCTTTTCTTCTCCAAGGGGCCGGGAAGCAAGGACATCGCCTGGCACCAGGATGGATACTTCTGGAAGCTCGACCCACCTGTGACCATCACCGCCTGGCTGGCCATCGATCGCGCCCATGTCTCCGATCACTGCATGCAGATCGTTCCGGGGTCGCACACGATGTCACTCCCGCATGCGGATTCGGAGCCAGCGTCACAATTTCCCAAGAGTGCCGAAATCGGGCAAGCGGTGCTCGCGGATGCGATCGACCTGCCGGTGGAAGCCGGGATGTTCGTGCTGTTCGACCAAAGGCTTCTGCATCGCTCGAAGCCGGGGGGCACCAGTCGTCGATTGGCCCTGTCGATCCGGATCGCACCGGCGAGCGTCCGCATCGACCCGGCCCTGCTGCCTGCAAGCGGACGCGTCCTGTCGATGCGGCCGACATCCGCGGGCGGTGATCCGTGAGCAAGATCTTGGCACCCGAAGAGCCCGCGGCGATGGCGGAGCAAGTGGGCCGTCTCACCTGGTACCACACCATATCGCTGCCGGACGGGTCCAGTACTGACGGCGTTTTCGATATGCGCAGGCCGGCCGATGCGATACCTTGGCCGGCTGCATTGATCAATGGCAGATGTCTTGATATCGGTACTTGCGACGGATTCTGGGCGTTCGAAATGGAGCGTCGCGGTGCGACCGAGGTTGTCGCGCTCGACGTTGCGCATGCGAACGACGTTGACCTGACATGGGAAGGGCGGCAGCGCGCTGCAGCGATGACCGTTGATCCAGGCGGAACGCGCGCCGGTCATCGATTCAATCTCGCGCGTAGTGTCCTCGGATCCCGAGTCAAAAGGCTGGAATGTTCGGTCTATGAGCTAGACCCGGCGATTCACGGCAGGTTTGACGTCGTCTTCTGCGGGACATTGCTGATCCATCTGCGTGATCCCGTCCTGGCCCTGGAGCGCATGCGCAGCGTTTGCAATGGGGAACTGGTCATGGTCGAATGCGTTGATGCATTTCTGGATACCTTCACAGCAGGCAGGCCTGCAGCGCGATTCGAGCCTGCACGGGGCCAGTGGTGGCGGGCCAATCGTGCCGGCCTGGCCAGCATCCTGGAGGCGGCGGGGTTCGAAACGATCTCCAGCGGCAAGCCGTTCATCACCCCGTTTGGCGCCGCGATGACAGGCCGGGGTTCACGCCGGCGCCGACTGTTTGCAAGGCTCACCAGCCTCCTCGGCCGCTGGCCCAGAATGGCGGGGGCAGGGTGGATCGCCATTGGGGTGGGGCTGTTTTGGGGCTCCTATGACATTGTGATTCGGGCCCGGCCATGTCGCCTGCAGGGACAGGATACGGACATGGCTGGCCCGGCGCACCCGAGCGGCAAGCCCGAATAAACCGCGGCTCGCGAGACTGTCGCGATCCGCAGACCAGCGGCAGCGTCACCAAGTGCTGCGCGACGATGCAATCGCTTCGACGCGACCGGCGTGCAGTCTGTAGATTCGATCGCAGTAGGCAACTGCGCTCATGCGATGCGACACTATGAGGATGGTCTTCAGGCCGCGGAGCTGGCGAACTGCCTGCAACACATCCAGTTCGGTGTCGTCATCCAGGGAACTGGTGGCCTCGTCGAACACGATGAGCGCGGGGTCGTGATAGAGCGCGCGCGCGATTGCAATGCGCTGCCTTTGACCGCCGGAAATTCGAACACCCCGCTCGCCTACGATCGTCGACAATCCCGCGGGCAGGCTCGCGACGAATTCGTCAAGCTGCGCGGCTGCAATGCTGCGCCGGACCGCAGACATGTCGATCTCGCTCGTGGGCAGGCCGAAGGCGATATTGCGAAGCAGCGAATCGTCCGACAGGAAAATAGATTGCGGTACATATCCAATTTGCGATTGCCAGTCGCGCAGTGCTTCATGCACATCGTGGCCGTCCATGCACACTGTTCCTGACTCGGGCGCAAGCAATCCGAGCAGGATATCGACCAATGTGCTCTTTCCCGCGCCAGTCTCTCCGACCAGGCCAATGCACTCGCCGGAACGGATGGTGAGCGACAGTTCCGACAGGACCGGCGAAGTTGCGTCCGGATATCTGAAGTTCAGGTCCTTGATTGCCAGTTCAGCCTTGAAGGCTCGGTGCAAGATCGGCTGCGCAGCGTCCGCGGGAACCGCGCGACCGAGTTCGTGGTGCAAAGTCTGTATCGCCGCCAACCCATAGTGCAAGGCTTGCCTGGCGCTGATCACTCGGCTAATGGAGGGCATGAGTCGAAATGCCGCGGCAGCGAACAAACCGATCGCCGGAAGCAGCGACCCGGACGATCGGCCTGTTTCGAGGATGCCGATTGCCAACCCGGCGATCGCGCAAACGGCGAGCAATTCAAGCCACAGGCGGGGCATCTGTTGCAAGGTTGAAGCAAGGCTGGCGGCACGGGTGCTCTTCTCGCTGTGCTGACGGAACTGCGCGACGAGGTCGCTTTCCCTTCCAAGCAGCTTGACCTCCTTTGCGCTGCTCAGTCCTTCCTGCATGATCTGGAGACGCATCCCGTCGTGGTACTGGCGGACTTCGCCTGCTCGAACCACGCGTGCACGCGTCATTCGGCTAAAACTCCATGCTGCCGTTGCGACCGTCGCGACGACACACAATGTCGCGCCAGGTTCGATGGCTAGGAGGAGGGTGCCGATAGCGAGCAAGACCATGCACTCGCTCACCAGCGTCAAGCCTGCCTGAACGCCGTTGATTGCGAAACCGCTGACGGTGTATTCGACATTGCGCACCAGATGCGCGGAATTCTGTTGCAGATGAAATGCGTAGGGCTGCTGCATGTATAGGGCGAACAGGCGTTGCGATAGTGTCGCTTGTACCCGGAATGCGAAGCTGGTCTGCAGGTAGGCGAGAAGCGCGAGATAAACGGCTTTCGCCAGGTAGGTGCCGGCAAGCAGGATCATTCCCGTGACGACCACACCGTTCGGGTTGACGTAGCCTGCCAGGTCAAGGCTGCCGCGCAACCAGGCTGGCGCGCCATCGAGCGGTTGCCTGGCCAATAGAATGAAAGCAACGCTCAGCATCCACACTGAAACGGTTTCGACTACCGTGCCGATGGCCATCATGCCAAGCAAGCCGGCGGCGCCGCGTCGCTGCTCCTTGGTCAGCAGGTCGAGAATCCTGCGGCTGAGCCGAATTCCACGCGCCGATTTGTCGGCGGCATTGTTGCTCGGCTCGATGATCTTCGTCACTAGCGCATCTGCCCGGTCATCACGCGATTGATCTGCTCGTATCGCCGCTGCGCCACCAGATCCCACGTGTAATGTGCCGCGCGAATTCGTCCGGCACTCCCGAGTTTCTTCCTTAGCGGCGCATCGCCGGCGAGCAGCCGCAGTGCGGCGATCCAGCCGGATTCGTCGTACGGTTCGACGACGCGACCCTCGACGCCGTCGCGAACAATCCAGCCCGCGCCCATCGGCGTGGTGAGGACGGGCAGCCCGTTACCCATTGCTTCATAGCCGACCAGAGGACTCCCTTCTTCGAGGGTTGGCAAGGCAAAAATGTCGGCGGAGTTGAACATCGGGCCCGGATCAGGCGAGTAGGGTACATGAACAACGTCCGGCCGCAGCAAGATGTCGGCACAACGGTTTTTGATTTCGGGTTCCATGTGGCCCAGCAAAACCAATCGGCCCGCGATGTCAGCCTTGCTCCACGCGTGCAGCAGAAGATGAGCGCCTTTGCGGACGCCTATCCCGCCGACAAAAAGTACCGTGATTCCGGGTATGGCCGGCAATCCACGCGCGGGGTTGGTGAATCTATTCGGATCCCAACCGTAACTGCACTCGAGAATCTTGTCTTTCGAGATGCCGCGTTCGATGAGAGAACTGGTCACCGCCGGACTTGCGCTGAATATGAAATTCACTGCTTTCGCCTGCGCCTGCTCACGATCAAGCGAGCTCTGGGAGTACGCGTGCTCAATCGGCCACCCGGCGCGCAAGAACGCGTCCTCCAGGATCGCCTTTGCCGTATGGTCCATCGTGTTGATGCGCTCGAGGAAGGTGAGATAGCCTCGCGCGCGCAACGCGCGCGTCAAGCCAAGCGACGTGCCGCGCGACAGAAGCGCCATGTCCCCTTTCTTGAAAGCACGCAGGAAACCGTATTCGAGCACTGCTTGCGGCCAGTTCGAAGCAGGTCGGATAATCCGGTTTACCCGTCTCAACAGGGAGTGCGAGGTGGTGTCAAACATCGTGCGCACGAAATCGGCCTGCGCTCTAGCACCGCGCCCTGTCACCCAGAGCTCGGCGTGCAAGTCGGTCTGCGACAGGTAACGCACCAGGGAGAACGGCAGGTGGCCCGCGTGCTCATTGTTGCAGTGAAACGGGAATAGAACGCGAAGCGTCATTGCCCGGCAAGAGGAGCGATCGGAATTTGGGCGTCGCCACGCGGTCCGGGGTGGCATCGTTCACTGATCCCGGTGGGCAGAGGACCGGAAGGCGGTACCAGTGTGCCATTGCGACGGCCAATGCCCGGCGCGTCTCTCGATCTTGGTGAGCACCGGCTGGTCATCGCTTGGCGATTTGACCCAGGGCGAACGCGGCGGCTGGCCGCAGGAGGCGATGCAGCAGGAAGTAAACGGGACGCAACAAGAAGCACGCCAGTTTCATGTCCCAGCGCTCGACCAGCCGGCTCAGGAATTCAAGTTCGACCGATGTATTCGCATGCGGTGAGTCGCCTTCCGACACGTTGCGGCAGGCATCCTCCGCAAGCGCCGCAAGACCTGGTTTACTGCGGGCGGAGTGCAGTATTTCCGGCGGCAGGGGTGCGTCGAGAAGGTCATGGGAAAGTAGAAGTCCAAGTGCAAGCATGCGGTCGGCGCCGATGGCGCGAGCGCAATTCACGGTCGCGTTCCAGTCCAGAGCGGGATGTTTGCGCAGCAGCTGCGCTATGTCGACAAGCCAT
Organism: Burkholderiales bacterium; assembly: GCA_031423955.1. Lineage (GTDB taxonomy): Bacteria > Pseudomonadota > Gammaproteobacteria > Burkholderiales > JAEUOS01 > JAEUOS01. Next base: position 7,185 of record JANPGJ010000549.1, on the reverse strand, counting down.
TTCAGCGTGTCCCACTTGTGCTTGCAGCCATGCAGGCATAACAGGATGAGAAGACGTTCAGCCTCGAACCAGGGAACGTCGATCGGTCCGAGAGAAAGCCGATCAGGCTTTGTCCAGGCGAAATCGTCCAGTTCAGGAAAGCGCCAATACGCGGGAACGATACGCCACTGCAATTCAACGCTCAAGCGTGACTTCGACCTGAAAGCAAATTCGAAATGGCATTTCACCCAGGCGGTTTCGATCCATGAAGGTATGCGGCGTGTCGCAAGGTAGCCATGACCAAGGAGTACGCGGCGCGCCTTGACCGCGTCGCGTGGTCGCACCAACAGATCGACGTCCAGGGTTTGGCGCAAAGTCGCATCGCCATACAATTGGAGGGCAAGGGCAGGACCCTTGTTGGGCGCAGTCTCGATACCGGCGCGCAAAAAAATCTTCTGCAGGCTCACCAGCTCCGACAGGAATACAAGGCTTCGCAGGCGAAACGCGTCCGCTATGGCCATGAGTTTGTCGCGAATCTCCGGCGGGACGATATCCGGCCCCAGTCCCTCCAGCGACTTGCGCAAGATGGGAATCAGCCCATGACGATGCGCCAGGGAAAGCAGCTGATTCCAGTCGACACCTTGCCGAACCAGCCCGAGTATGCGCTCTGCTTGATGCATGTCGATATCAGTCCTGGCGCAAAGCAAGAGAAGCGTCAGCGCTGAACTTCCAGGCAGGCAGATGCTCGGACCGGAGCCTGCTGCACCGTCAAGGCCGGAGGCTTGGGGCATGTCAGCCGGAACGCCTGCGACGAACCGCGGCTTCTGCACTGCTCCGGCACGCCACGGCCCGTCTATTGTCGAGAACCGGATAACTCATGACAGGAAAACGCCTCTGGCGAGGCTGTCTTGTTTCTTGTAACGATCGATAGTCCGGCGACTGCGGGCCATTGGTGGGCGGTGAGCATGGCAAGCTTCTTCCGATGTGCGACATCCGAACGGCAGTTTCACAAGCGCGCTCCTGTTTCCGGCGATATCAGCCAGAGGCCATCGCGCTTTACGAGACTGCCGTAAGGTCTGAGGACGATGCCGTCATTGGCGGGCAGTTGAAATCCCGGCCATCCCAGCGAGGCATAGTTCTCCGGTGAAATCACCCATCGCGCAGAGGACGAAACATAGAGGGCCGCAATCAGGGACAAGGCAATTGCACCTACGTGCCTGACCTGATAGCGATGGACCAGAAAGTCGGCGGCAACGATGATCGATGGCACGAACGGCACTGCGAACAGCCAGCGCCATGAAAAGGAATTAACGCTGTAAATGCCGAGGATGGACGATGTCCATGGCAGCGCCAGCAGAATGGTGCAAATGATCGAATACACGGCCAGGGGGCGTCGGTTGGGACCAGGAGTGAGTAACAGGGGAAGTGCGATCGCGCATATCAGGGCGATCGCACCGCGCAGGCCGCGGCCCAGAACCATCTCGACCATCTCGCTTGTCAGTACCGTCCATTGCGGACCGGCATCCATGGCTGCTACTTTGGAGAAATACATGTAGCGCATTCGCATGATTATTCCGAGTACTGCCGGGTAGAGCGCGCAACCCGCTATCGCGATGAGCGCAGGGCGCTGGTGCGTTGCAAAGCCGCGATGGAGCAAGGTTGCCAGAAAGAATAGTCCGCACAACAGCACACCCATGGGAACGCCGGTTGGCGACAGGCCGGTTCCGGCCACGATCACGCAATGGAGCATCAACAGGGATTTGCGACTTCTAGTGTCGATGTAGCGCAGCCAGTGGCAGATTGCGGCCGGAACGACCGCCCAGAACAATGCGCTCTTGCCGTGAAACATGCGAGCCAAGCCGAAGTTCGACGGGGTTCGGTGGACGTCGCCCCAGGCAAGCATGACGACAAAGAACACCAGCCATGCGAGTGCCATGTTCCTGATTCCCGCCAACTTGACCATATCGCAGGTTACTGTCACGACCAAGACAGCAATCAGGCCCGGCCAAACCAGATAGTAGGAAATGAGGATTGGTGTACCGGTAAACCAGGAGAAACTGGCGCGAATGAATTCGAACGACGTAAGCGCATAGCCTCGCGGGCATGATGACCACTGCTCTAGCGCCGCTATCGGAGATGACGCGTGATCCAGTGCGGTTGCGGCCAGGCCCAGATAACATTGGTCGTCGGCGTCGGGGCGGTGAATGCAAAATACCAACAGGACGGCTGCCGGCGCGGCCAGCCAAACCCAGGTCCTGGTAGCGGGGAAAGGCGTAGCTTCGGTCGTCCGGACGCCGGGTGCGTGGCGCACTTGTTGCCAGAACACGGCTGCCGCGAGCAACGCGAGCGGCCATGCAATCAGCCATGATTGCCGGAAGCTCAATCCGGCGAAAAGGGAAATGTGCGCGACAACTGTCCAGCCAGCAAGGAACACGAAGAAGCTGTCTGCGAAAGCATTGTGACTTTCGTATGACGAGTTTGTCAGGGATGCATTCGGGCCACCGCGAACGGCGCGAGCATCCAGATTTGATGCGGAAGTTTGCACCAATCGATCAACTTCGGCGCCGTTCACGTCGTGGTTCGCCATTTTGCGATCAGTTCGCAACCATTCCTGTTAAAGAGCATGGATACGCATCCTTGATTGCACGATAGCTGCAGGTATCGGGGCAAGGATGGCGGCTTTTTCCGCGGACGGGAATCGAGGGGCCCTTCAAAGCCGCTTCCCTGACGCAGGCGAGATCAGGCGCCCGCCTTCAATATCAGCGCTGGCACTGTAGGTGCGCAAATGGATGCGCTTGCCATCCGCGAGTTTGTACGCCGGCCAGGACAAGCGCGTGTAGTTGCGCTCCGAGATCACCCAGCGCGGCGACGCGACGACGAAGATCAGCGCCGCGCCCGCGGCAAGCGAGAGCCGTGACATCCGCGGCCGCGCACCACCTGCCAATCGGTCGATTGCCACGGCGATCGCCGGTACGAACGGAATGACGAACATCCATCGCCAGGCGAAGGACCCCTGGCTGAGCTGGGCCAGAAGGTCGGAGGTCCAGGGCAGCAGAAACAAGCCGGTGCACAGCACCGAAAAAATCGCCAGCGGTCGTCGCGCAGGGGAGGCGCGCAGCAGGAACGGAAGTGCAACTGCGCAGACCACCGCGGCGATGCTGCGAACCCCGTGCCCCAGGACCATGTCCTGCATGGCGACGGTGGAAACCGCGTCGAGTGTTCCCTTGTCGGTCGCCACCCCGCTGAAATTGGTCGCCAGCGTCGTGCGCAGCGTGAGCCCGATCAATTCCGGGTAGGCGGCGATCAGCGGCAGCAACAGCAGCATTTGCCGCCGCCATGGCGTTGCCCCACCCTGCAGGAGGGTCGCCAGCCAGAACAAGCCGGGCAGGAAAACACCGGCGGGTATGCCGGTTGGCGAGAAGCCGGTGCCGCCGACGATTGCACAGGCCAGGAGAAACATCGAGCGCTTGTTGTCGAGGGAGGTCGCGCGAATCCAGTGCAGCATGGCGGCGGGGATCGTCAGCCTTCCGGGGCCGGCCGAATCGGCGGACCGGTTGCGCCACGGCACGCCGGCCGGTCGGGAAAACCAAATCCATGCGCCTGCGCCGACAACACTGGAGAACCAGCCGATGGTCCACCACTGCGCCATGCTCCACCCGGCGAAATAGGCGAGGTGGCCGATGGCGGTAAACATGGCGAAATAAACCAGCAGCGCGTCGGCCGCCGCAGCGAGCGGGCCATCGGTCGATGGCATCATGGCGACGGCCGGCCCGGCGATCGCACGGTTGCCGGCGACTACTTCGGTTGCTGCGCTGGAATTCAAGCTGGATTGCCCGACCTTGTTTGCACGTTCGCCTGCCCGCCAGGGTCCGACCGGCAGGTTCGCGCGGAGCGCAATCTCGGCAGGACTCATTCGACTGACAGGTCAAGGTTAACATGTCGGCTTTTCGACTCGCCGATAAGCATTGGTTGCAGCCAATCAGGCGATCACCTTCATGAAGCACGACACCAAGAATGTGCGCGCAGCGAGGATCGCCGGCGTGAGCGCCGGTCGCGACGACCGGTCGGTTGTTCCGGCGCCCGATGCGGTCGCGCGGCGGGTGCGGCTGCGCGCGCGTTCAGCGCGACGCGCAATTCCTGAAAATGCCGGCTGATTGACCATTCGTCGCATTTTCGTCCACGACTACGGCGGCCATGCCTTTGCGATCCAGTTGAGTCGCGCGCTGGCGCGCCGCGGCCACCAGGTTCGGCACGCCTACTCGAATGCGTTTGTGGCGCCGCGCGGCGTGTCCGGGCGCCGCGCCGACGATGCCGCCGGATTCTCCCTCTGCCCGGTCGGCCCGGATGCGGCGATTCAAAAGACCCGTTACTTTCGCCGCTATTTGCGGGAATTGCAATACGGCAGCTGGCTGGCGGCGGCAATCGCCGAATTCAAACCCGATGTCGTGCTGTCGGCCAACACGCCGCTGGAAGCGCAGGGCCGCGCGCTGGCAGCCGCCCGCACCGCGGACGCCGGTTTCATTCTCTGGTGGCAGGACATCATGAGTGTCACCTTCGAGCGCATGCTAAAGCCGCGATTGGGGGTGCCGGGCATGATCGCCGCGCGTCGCTTCAGTCATCTGGAGCGCCGGCTGTTGACCGGCAGCGACCGCGTGGTCGCCATCAGCCCCGACTTTCTCGACACGCTCGATGCCTGGGGACTGATGCGCGACAAGGTCGAGGTGATCGAGAACTGGGCCTCGACGGCGGAATTGCCGGTTCGCCCCAAAGCCAACGCCTGGTCGATCGCTCATGGCCTGGCCGGGAAATTCTGCTTCCTGTATTCCGGGACGCTGGGCGTGGCGCACGACCCTGATCTGCTGCTCCGTCTGGCACAACGCTACAAGACTGATCCCGATGTCGCCGTGGTCGTGGTGTCCGAAGGCGAGCGCGCCCGCGCGCTCCTGCGACGCCGGAACGAACTGGGGCTTGACCACTTGCTGGTGCTGCCGTTCCAGCCGCAGGCAATGATGGCCGATGTGATGGGCAGTGCCGATGTGCTGGTGGCGCTGCTCGATGAAAGGGCGGCCACCTCCAGCGTGCCGTCCAAGGTCATGTCATATCTGTGCGCCGGCCGGTCGCTGCTGCTTGCGGTGCCGGACAACAACCTGACCGCACGGCTGGTGCGCTCGGTTGGCGCCGGGATGCAGGTATCGCCAGGCAACGTCGATGGATTTCTGGATTGCGCGGAACAATTGCGCTCTTCCGCGCCGCTGCGCGCGAAGCTAGCCGGAAACGGGTTGCGCCATGCGTGCGAGACGTTTGACATCGAACGGATCGCCGATCGCTTCGAGGCGGCGATCGCCCGCGTTGCCTAGGATGACGCAGGAACCGTGATCATCCCGACGGCCAGCCACGCCAGTCCGAACGACTGCGCCAGGCCGTTGCCGGGCAGGTAGCCGTCGCCACCCTTGCCGGATAGTCCGGCCGCGCTGCCACCCGCGGCGAACAGGCCGGCGATCGCGTTGCCACGCTGGTCCAGCACCCGGCCGCAGGCATCGGTGACCAGCCCGCCCTGCGTATGGGCCAGCGAGCCGGTCACCCAGGAGGCGCGATACGGGGCGCCAAGCACGCGGGCGAAGTCGCCGCGGCCGAGCGGGTCGGTTGCACCGCGCGCAAAGCCTGCGACTTGGTCTACGGTATGTTTGATCGCGTTGGCAGGTACGCCGGCGGCCGCGGCAAGCGCCTCAAGGGTGTCGGCAGAAATGATCTTGCCGGCGGCGCGTGCATCGACATAAGCCGAATGGTTGCCCAGTTGCGCCTCGATGTGGGCGTCGAACAGGTCGAGCGCCACTTGTCCCGGTTGTGCCAATACGCGCGCCGCCAGCGCCGACGGACCGATGTCTTCGCGCACGAAGCGCCGGCCATCGCGGTTGACCATCACCGCCCCCAGGGTCGGCAACGACATGCCCAGGCGGGTGGTGGCGCCAGGATTGGTGTGGCCCTGGCCCTGGTAGCCGTCCATGCCCGCAAGCGTCGCGTCCCAGCCGAGCGCCAAGTTGATCAGGCTGCCGTCATTGTGGGCGGTGCCGCTGTTCTGCGCACCACGCATTTCCGGGATGTACTGCGCCACCATCGCGGCGTTGCCGCCGAAGCCGCCGCCGGCCAGCATCAGGTGCGGCGCCGCGAACACCTGCCCGGCCGCGTGCAGCGTGTATCCGCCGTCCCGGCGTTCGGTCGCATCGATGCCGCGGTCGGTGACGCAGTCGATCCCGGTTTCACCGGCGACTGCCTGGCGCAGCCATGCATGCAGGGCGCGGCCGGATGCCGGTTGCAGCGAATGAAAGCGCGCAATGCGATGCCCCGGTCCCGGCACGTCAGCCAGGAAGTGGATCGGCGCTTTCAGTGTGGTGACCAGATAGTCGGTCAAGCGCGGCAAGGCATCGGCAACCGCGGACGCAATCCGCTGGTTCACCGAATCGCCGGCGAATGCCTGCAGATCATCGAGCCAGGCCTGCGGGCTGTCGATGATTCCGGCGTCACGTTGCAGGCGCGATCCGGCGGCAGGAAACAGGCCGCCGCTGATGGACAGGTTGTTCGGCTGTGAAAAATGCGGGTCGATGAGTGCGACTCCAAGGCCGCGCCGGGCGGCCAGCAGGGCGCACAACATGCCGGCAGCGCCAGCGCCTAGAACGATCAGGTCCACGCGTCTGGTGGTCATTGTCACAGCGCCATGCCGACGGCGTAGCCCTCGGCGGTGGCATCGAGCAGGTTGCGCGCGACCTTGCAGTCGCCGATGCGGTGCACGACGACGCCGGCGGCCATCAGCGCCGCGGCGAGCCCGTCATTCGGCACGCGTGGCGTGGCGTAGGTCAACAGCGCCACGTGTTCGATCGGTGCGGCGGCACCGCCGAACACGCTCACGCACTCGAGCCGGGCATCGCTTTCGAAGCAGGCGCTGATGCGCGGTTCGACCAGGGTACGCACCTCGATGCCGCGCTGATGACAGCGGCGCAGGATGCGCTGCCGGGTCACCAGCGCGGTTTCTTCGGCGATACGTTCGCGCGGGGTCAGGATCACCACATGGGCGAACAGGTCGGCCAGGCGTTCGGCGGCGGCATACGTACCGTCGGTCTGGTCGAGGTCGATGATCACCGCGGTGCCGGGCGCGCGGCGCGTGCGGCCGGCCAGGCCACTGATGGTGCTGCGCAGATCGGCGATCAGGCC
>JANPGJ010000548.1:0-3927 GCA_031423955.1 Burkholderiales bacterium | reverse complement strand
GGCCACGCAGCAACGCCGGGTCGAGCTTGGCGTCCGGGCGCTGGGCGATGATCGCGCTGACCGCTTCCTCGATGCCGGCGGCGTCCTTGTAGATGTATTCCCAGGCGCGCATCTGTACCTGCACCAGCTTGCGCAGCGCCGGCTTGCGTGATTTCAGCGTCGCCTCGTTGGTGACCAGTCCATAGCTTGGGAAATGAATGCCCAGATCAACCGCCAGGATCGAGCGTGCCGGCCGGGTCTTCGCCACCAGCGGTTCGCCGAACGGCGCCAGCGACAGGAAGCCATCGGCATCGCCCGAGGCGTAGGTCGCGACCATCGCCGGCGGTGCCACCATCGTGATTTCGAATTGCTGGTCGGTCAGGCCGGCGGCGCGCGCGAACGGCTTGATGAACGGCACCCACGGGCTGCCGGTGAAACTCACCAGTTTCTTGCCGGCGAGTTCAGCGGCGGTTTTCGGCCCCTTCGCGGCGTCGACCAGCACCGCCAGGTCGCCGCGGCGCGCGAAGCCGGCGATCGAGATCAGCGGCAGGTTGTTTTCGCGGGCCACCGCCATCGGGCCCAACTGCACGGCCGCGACGTCAATCCGGCCTGCACCGACAAGCTGGATGCCGGGCAGCGTGCCCTTGCCGTCCTGTACATCGACATCCAGGCCTTCCTGCTCGAACCAGCCCTTCTGCTTGGCCAGGTGCATGGCGGCATGGATACCCCAGGGCGTGAAGTCGAGCACCACGCTGATCTTTTCGCGCGCCTGGGCCAGCGCCTGCCCCGCTGCCAGCAACATCGCAAGTGCCAGAGTGCCAAGCCGCAGTGCGCCGATAAAGCTGCCGATTCGCTGTTTCATTGTTGCGTTTCCCCTTGAAAAGCTGCGTTGAGTCAGGATCAGAACGTGTCTGGATGCAAACCTTGAAAGCTGTGCGGGCCGGGCCCGCGTCAGGGCGTGCCGGCGATGGTCGCGGTTGCGGCGGCTGCGATCGGCGCGTCGCCGTGCGCGACGGCCATCACCGCGGCGACGATGCCCTGGTAGCCGGTGCAACGGCAGATCACCGCCGACATCGCCTCGCGCACCTCGTCCTCGGTAGGCGACGGGTTGACGCGCAGGAAGTCGATCGCGGTGATCAGCATGCCGGGGGTGCAGAAGCCGCATTGCAGGCCATGGAATTTCGCGAATGCCTGCTGCAGCGGATGCAGGTTGTCGCCTGTGGCCAGGCCCTCGATGGTGATCAGGTCGGCGCCATCGGCCTGCACCGCCAGCGTGGTGCAGGTTCGCGCCGCCTCGCCATCAAACAGCACCGTGCAGGCGCCGCATACGCCGTGCTCGCACCCGGCATGGGTGCCGGTCAGCACCAGGTCCTCGCGCAGGAAGTCGACCAGCAGCTTGCGCGGCTCGCAACGGCCGGTTCTCGCCTGGCCGTTGACGGTGAGATGGATTGTCACCATTTCGGTTGCGGTATTGCTCATGTATCGCTCAATGTGGGATGGCCGGCACCGCTGCCGGGTCGGCCGCACGCCGCAGGGCGCGTGCCAGCAGCACGGCGGTCAGGTGGCGACGATAGTCGGCCGAGGCATTGGGGTCCGAGATCGGGTCGACGGCCGCGGCTGCGGCCGCTGCCGCCGCGTCGATCGCGGTGTGGCCGATACCGTCGCGCTCGATGATGAGTTCGGCGGCGCCCAGGCGCAGCGGCGCGCTGCCGATGCCGCAGGCGGCGATGCGCGCGTGCATACAGCGGCGGCCTTCAAACTGAAGCGCGACGGCGACGCCGACAATCGCGAAATCACCCTTGCGCCGCGCGAATTCCTCGATCGCGTGGCCGCTGCCGGGCGCCATCGCGGGAATCCGCACTTCAAGCAAGATTTCGTCCGCCGCCAGGTGGGTGGTGAACATCGAATCGAACAGGTCGGTGGCGGCGATCGTGCGCCGCCCGCGCGGCCCGGCCACCACCACGCTGCCGTCGAGCGCGAGCAGGGTCATCGGCAATTCGGCACTGGGGTCGGCATGTGCCAGCGAGCCGCCAACGGTGCCGCGCGAACGGGTCGGCAAATGACCGACCCAGCCGAGCGCCTCATGCAGCAAGGGCAGACGGCTGCGCACCGGGTCGGATTGTTCGGCGTGGCGCTGGCGTGTCATCGCGCCGATCGCCACCGTGTCGCCATCGGCGCGCACATAGGCCAAATCGGGGATGCGCCCGAGATCGATCAGCGCGGCCGGCGCGAGCAGGCGGAAATTGAGCATCGGCACCAGGCTCTGGCCGCCGGCGAGCACCCGCGCCTCGCCGCCGTAGCGCGCCAGCAATGCGATCGCCGCATCGACATTGTCGGGGGCGTGATAGGCAAAGCGGGGCGGCTTCAGGGTGATGCTCCTTGCAGGCGTTGACAATGATCGGGGATGGCCGGATCGCATCGGTGCAGCGAACGGGGTGGATTCGCATTCCGATTTTCCAGTCGCCTTTGTCGGCCGTGGCGGCCGACAAAGGCGATCGCAATTGATGCGGATCCGGCAGTCAAAATACTATAATTGGACTAACTAGTCTAGTAGCGCGCCGGCGGTCTGGTATGGCACGGACGCTGCTTTGCCCAGCCACAGGAGATCGCATGGCACACGTGGATACAGCAGGGTTTGTCGGACGGCCGATGGCACGACGTGAAGACGCGCGCCTGCTGATCGGCCAGGGCCAGTTCGTCGCCGACATGGTGCTGCCGGGTATGGGCCATGTGGTGTTCGTGCGCAGCCCGCACGCGCACGCACGGATCCGCGGCGTCGACCTCTCGCGGGCGCGCGCCTTGCCCGGGGTCTGGCTGGCGATGGATGGGGTGGAACTGCAGCGCTCGCTGCCGGCGGTGGGTGATCAGCAGTTGCCGCTGCCGCGTAAATGGCGCACCAGTGTGAAGCACCAGATCATCGACCCGCGCCAGCCCCTGCTGGCGTTCGACAAGGTGCGCCATGTCGGCGAGGCGGTGGCGGTGATCGTGGCCGAAAACCGCTACATCGCCGAAGACGCCGCCGATCTGGTGGAACTCGATCTCGAGGTATTGCCGGCCGCGGTCGATCCGCTGGCGGCGCTGGAACCCGGGGCGCCGGTGCTGCATGAGCGCTATGGCACCAACCTGCTGGCGGAGTTCTCGATCGCCAAGGGCGACGTGACGGCGGCACTTGGCGCCGCGCCGCGGCGCCTGCTGCGGCATTTCTATCATCATCGTTACGCCGCGGTGCCGATGGAATGCCGCGGCGTGATCGCCCAGCATGACCGCCGCACCGACGCCTTCACCATCTGGTCGTCGACGCAGATGGTGCACTGGGTGCGGCGCGAAGTGGCCACCACCCTGGCGGTGCCGGAGGCCAGCGTGCGTTGCCTCGCGCCGGATGTCGGTGGCGGCTTTGGCGGCAAGGGGCATGTTTATCCGGAAGATGTGTTGATGCCGTTTCTGGCGCGCAAGCTCGGCCTGCCGGTGAAATGGATTGAAGACCGCCGCGAGCACATGCAAAGCGCCTGCCATTCACGAGATCAGCGCCACGAGATCGAGATCGGCTTTGACGACAGCGGCCGGCTGCTCGCCTTGCGTGACGAATTCGTGATGGACTGCGGGGCGTGGAACCCGGTCGGCATCGGCATTCCCTACAACACCGCCAGCCACCTGGCGGGGCCCTACAAGGTGCCGCATATCAGCGTGCGCGGCCGGGTGGTCGCCACCAACAAGGTGCCGAATGCACCGTATCGCGGCGCCGGCCGCCCCGAAGCGGCGCAGGCGATCGAGCGGATGATGGATCTGATCGCTGGCGAATTGGGGCTGGAGCCGGGCGAAGTACGCCGCCGCAACATGGTCGGTCCGGCCGACATGCCGTACGCGGTCGGGATTCCCTATCGCGACGGCGAACCGGTGGTGTACGACAGCGGCGACTATCCGGCCGCGCTCGCCAAGGCGATCGCGGCG
>JANPGJ010000547.1:0-71968 GCA_031423955.1 Burkholderiales bacterium | reverse complement strand
GCCGCGCCCGCGCGACCCGCTGAAGATCCAGTTCGACCCGGCTTATCGGGTGATCCATCAGACCCTGTGGGACTTGCTGGCACCCGAGATCGAGGCCAGCCGCGCCGAGGCATTCGCATGAGCGCCGTCCCGGCCAACCTGACCGGCAGCACAGCGGAGGCGGCTGAAGCGCTGGCGGTACCGCTGACGGCTGGCGGCGATACGCAGCACAACCTGGCGATCCGCCTTGGACAGGCAGGGATTGCGGCGACCATCCTGCTGCTCTGGCACCTGGTGTCGGGCCGGCTGATCGACCCATTCTTCATCAGTTCACCTGCCGCGGTGGCGATCAAGCTGTGGAACTGGAGCATCGACGGCACCCTGTGGCATGCCTTCACCTACACCTTCAAGGCGATGATCATCGGGTTTGTGATCGGCAGCCTGGCCGGCTTCATCACCGGCTTCGTGCTTGGCCGCTCCGACATCCTGGCGCGCCTGTTCGACCCGTTCATCACCGCGATTTACTGCCTGCCGAAAATCGCGCTGGCGCCGCTTCTGATCCTGTGGTTCGGCATCGGCATCGAATCCAAAGTGGCGATGTCGGCGCTGATCGTGTTCTTCCTGGTGTTTCTCAACACCTTTTCAGGGGTGCGCGACGTCAACCCTCTTTACCTGCAGGTCACCAGCATCATGGGCGCCACCCCGCTGCAGCAACTGCGCCATGTGGTGTTTCCGTCTGCCGCCGCCTGGGTGCTGACCGGCCTCAAGGTCTCGGTGCCCTACGCGCTGATCGGCGCAGTGGTGGGCGAGCTGATTTCCTCGAACCGCGGCATCGGTTTCCTGATCGGCCAGGCTTCCGGCCTGTTCGATACCGCGGGCGTATTTGCCGGTCTGGCAGTGCTGGCGGCCACCGGCATCATTCTCAATGCCGGCCTCAAGAAACTCGAATCGCGCCTGTTGCGCTGGCGCGCACAAAGGTAAAGGTAAGCACATGTACGACTTGAAAATCGAAGGCGGCACCATCGTCGACGGCAGCGGTGCCGCGCGCACAATTGGCGACGTTGGCATCAGGGAGGGCCGGATCGTCGCGCTTGGCCATGCGCCGGAGGGCGCACGCCAGACCATCGCCGCGCACGGCCGTGTGGTCTGCCCCGGCTTTGTCGACATCCACACCCACTACGACGCCCAGGTACTGTGGGACCCGATGATGACGGTGTCGCCGTGGCATGGCGTGACTACCGCGGTGATGGGCTCGTGCGGCTTCGGCGTCGCGCCGACCCGTCCGTCCGGGCGTAGCCTGATCCTGCGTACCCTGGAGCGGGTCGAGGCGATGAGCCTGGCCGCGCTCGAAGCCGGCATCGGGCCGGACTGGCCGTTCGAAACCTTCCCGCAGTACCTCGACGCGATCGAGGCGCGCGGCATCGCGATCAATACCGCGGTGATGATCGGCCACACCCCGACCCGGCTCTACGTGATGGGCGAGGCGGCGGTGGAACGCGCAGCCACGCCGGAAGAAATCGCGGCGATGCGCGCGATCGTGGCCGACGGCATCAAGGCCGGCGCGATCGCGTTCGCCACCTCGGTCTCGCAGGCGCATGTGGGTTTTGACGGCAAGCCGGTGCCCAGCCGCATGGCCTCGACGGAGGAGCTGATTGAAATGGCGCGCGGCGTGCGCGATGCCGGCAGCGGCATCATCCACTACAACCTGCTGCGCGAACCGGACTTCGCGGCGTTTGAATCGATGCAGCGCGAAAGCGGTGCCACCCTGTGCTGGACCGCTCTCCTGGCCGGCCAGCGCGGGCCTGGCGGCCATCACGATACGCTGGCGAAGAGCGCGGCGCTGGTCGCGCGCGGCCTGCCGATCTATCCGCAAACCGCCTGCCGGCCGATCGTCATCGAGTATGACTTCTGCTCGCCGGTGGTGTATGACACCTGGAAACTGTTCGAGCCGGTGCGCAAGGCGGGCAGCGCCGCCGCGCGCGCCCGCGTCTACGCCGATCCGGAATTCCGCCGCCAGATGCGCGAGGAAGTCGAAGGCCGCGGCGGGCGCGATGAGTATTTCTCGGCCGGCGCGGGCGAAGGCCAATCGCGGCGCGCCAGTTGGCGCCTGACCGAGATTTCCTATTGCCCGTCCGAGCCGCAGTTGACCGGGCGCCGCGTTGCCGATGTCGCGCGCGAGCGCGGCATCGATGCGGTCGACCTGCTGCTCGATCTGGCCGCGCAGATCGATCCGCCGGCGCGCTTTCGCGTGCCGGTGGTCAATTTCGACGAGGACGAAGTCGAGGAACTGCTCAAGGATCCAAACGTCGTGCTGGGCCTGGGCGACGGCGGCGCGCACCTGTCGCAGCTGTGCGATGCCTGCTACCCGACCTATCTGCTGGGTCACTGGGTGCGCGAGCGGCAGGCCCTGACGCTGGAGCGCGCCATCCACATGCTGACCGCGCGCACCGCGCAGGTGTTCGGCATCACCGACCGTGGCCTGCTCGCCCTCGGCCGTCCGGCCGACATCGTGGTGTTCGATCCCGCCACGGTGGGCGCCGGGCCGCTGGAACGGGTGCATGACTTGCCGGCCGGCGCCGACCGGCTGATTTCGAAACCGCGCGGTATCGATGCGGTTGTGGTCAACGGCACCCTGTTGCCGGCGCCGGGCGTGGCATGGCCCGCCGGCCAGGCATACCCGGGCAGGCTGTTGCGCAACGGTGCGGCGCGCCAGGCCGCGGGCTGCTGATTCAATCGATCCACCACTTTCAATTCACCCCAGCCGTTTTCCCTTGCCCGGGGCCACGGTGTCAATAAAGCGGAGAACCACCGATGAACCGTGATCTTGAACGTCGCCTGATCCTCAAGGGAATCGCCAGCGCAGCCATGCTGGGCGCGGCGCCACGCGCATTCGCGCAAGCCGCGGCGAAACCGAAACTGACCTCGATCCGTTCGACCGCGCGCTCGTGGCTGTGGAGCCCGGAAGACTATGCCAGCAAGACCGGCCTGTACGACCGTGCCGGCCTTGCCGTCGAGCTGGCGGCGACCAATCGCGGTGTCAACCAGGATGCGCTGTTGTCCGGTGCCGCCGACATCCTGCTCGGCGCTCCGACGCAGAACATGCGGGTGCAGATGCGCAAGCAACCGGTGAAAATGATCTGCGGCTTTGTCAACAAGTACGCCTCGAACATCGTGGTGAAGAAAAACTTCGCCGACAAGGCCGGTGTCACCGAGGCCTCTCCGGTCGCAGCCAAGGCAGCGGTACTCAAGGGACTGAAGATCGGCACCACCGGCCCCGGCGCCGGCCCCGACCAGCTCACCCGCTACATGATGAACATCGCCAAGATCAACCCCGACCGCGAGGCGCAACTGGTGCCGATCCAGGGCGGGCCGGCGGCGATGATTGCGGCGTTCGATCGTGGTCAGATCGATGGCTTCTGCCTATCCTCCCCCACCTCGGATGTGGCGGTGTCGAAGTTCGGCGGCACCTATCTGTTCAACATGGTCAACAACCCGCCACCGGACTTGGCCGACTATCTCTACATCACAGCCTCGGTGACCGAGAAGACGATCAAGGAAAAGCCGAAGGAACTGATCGCCTACTGCCGCGGCATCGCGCTGGCGTTGAAGGCGATCCACGGCGACCGCGCCGCGTTTCGCAAGTGGGCGCGCGAGTATTTCAAGGACCTCGAAGACGACCTGTTCGAACGCGCCTTCGCCAACAACGCCGCGATGTACATGAAGACTCCGGTGCCGACCCGACCGCAGTTCCAGCGCAATGTGGAATTTCTCGATGCGGAACTGAAACTGCTCAATCAGCCCGGCGTGCCGGGCGGATTCCGCTTTGACGACGCCTGGGATTTGAGCTTTGTTGAAAGGGGCATGGCCGGGCTGTAGGCCGCCTGCGGGCGCCAGGCGCCTTCCCGGATGCCACGGCGCTTCAGACGCGCTGCCCAGGCTTACTGGGCCTTCGCACCCGATTCACGCGCGACCACACTCCATTTGCGCACCTCTGCCGCCATGAACGCGCCGAGTTCCTCGGCGCTTGCCGACACGGCGGTCGCCCCTTGCGCCACCAGTGTCTCCTGCACCACTGGTTTGGCCAGCATGGCCTTGAGCGCGGCGTCGAGCCGCGCGATGATCGCCGGCGGTGTGCCGGCCGGGGCCAGAACGAACAAGCGCGGCGATGCGTCGAAGCCCGGAAAGGTATCGGCCAGTGCCGGCCAGTCCGGCGCGCCGGCAAGCTTGACCGGGCTGGTCAGCGCGATTGCCTTGAGCTTGCCGGCACGGGCCTGCGCCAGCGCCGGTGGCGCGGACAAAATCGCCAGTGGAATCTGGCCACCGATCAGATCGGGAATGATCGGCGCCGCGCCCTTGTAGGGCACATGCACGACATCAAAACCGCCCTGCTTCCGGAACAACTCCATCGCCAGGTGATGCACCGTGCCCACGCCGGGTGAGGCATAGCTGTACTTGCCGGGGTTGGCCTTGAGCAAGGCCACCAATTCCGCGGTGTTCTTCGCCGGCACCGATGGATTGGCCACCACCACCAGCGGCAGCGCGCATACCGAACCTACCGGCGCGAAGCTCTTGATCGGATCAAACGGCACCGAGGCATACACGGCCGGCGCGATCAGCAAACCGGTTTCGCCGAACAACAGGGTGTAGCCATCGGCCGGCGCCTTGGCCACCGCGTCGGCGGCCAGCGTAGCGCCGGCACCGGCGCGGTTTTCCACCAGCACCTGCTGGCCAAGCGCTTCGGCCAGGTGAGTCGCAGTCAGGCGCGCCAGTGCGTCGGCGCCACCACCAGCGGCATAGCCCACCAGCATGCGGATCGGCTTGTTCGGGTAGGCCTGGGCCGATGCTTGCCCGCTGCCCAGCATCAGGGTACAGATCAGAATTGCGATGATCGATTTCATGTCGTCCCGGTAAGTGGCCGCGGCCTCGCCCCATCACGCGTGATCAGCAATCCGGCCCGTTCACGCATACGATTCCGGGTTTTCGCGCCGCCCGGCCCGAGCCATCGAGCCGGTCCGGGCAAGAGACCCGGGCCGCGACCCGAATGGCCTCGTCGGCCCTGATCAATCGAGTGTGGCAATGACCTCGACTTCGATCAGCATGTCGGGGCTGACCAGCGAGGTCACACCCACCATGGTCGATGCCGGATAGGGGCCGTCGCCGAAATTGCGATTGCGCACGCCACGCACCGCTGCCGCCTTGTCCGGCGTCAGGTCGACCACGTAGGTCACCATCTTGAAGACGTTGGCGAACCTGGCGCCTGCCGCGCCCAGCGCCGCAGCCAGGTTGGCATAGACCTGCTCCGCCTGGGCGGCGAGGTCGCCCTTGCCGACCAACTGACCTTGTGCATTCAAGGCCACCTGGCCGGCGACGTACACCTGACGACCGGCAGACACGATGGTCACGTGGGAATAGCCGGTCGGCTTGGACAAGGCCGCAGGGTTGATTGCTTGTATGGTCATGGATAATCCCTCGGTTGGGTTGCGAACGCGCATATTAGCGCCGCGCGGGAATCGGCGGCGCGCGACTTGCAGGCGCCGTCACGTTTGTCGAAGGTCGTTGCCGTGCGGCAGCGCGTCAGCGCGCGTGATGGCCAGTTGGTAGACTGGCTCTTCCCATTTTCGAGCCAGACCCGTGACCACCCTGCACAACGCGGCAAGTCCGACCTATGCGCGCCCCTATGCCGGCCTGCGCGTGCTCGACGTATCCCAGGGCATCGCCGGCCCATACTGCGCCATGCTGCTCGCCCAGTACGGCGCCGACGTCACCAAGGTCGAACCGTTCACCGGCGACTGGGGGCGCGCGCTGGGCAAGCGCATCGGTTCGCACAACTCGCTCGATCTCACCGCCAACCGCGGCAAGCGGTCGATCGCGCTCGACCTGAAGCCGGCGACCGGCCGCGCGCTGCTGGCGCGCATGGCCGCCTGTTGCGACGTGCTGATCGAAAATTTCCGCCCCGGCGTGATGGACCGCCTGGGCGTCGGCTATGGCGCGGTGCGCGCCGGCAACCCGAAAGTGCTGTACCTGTCGGTCAGTGGCTTCGGCCAGACCGGTCCGGCGCGCGAACTGCCTGCCTCCGACACCGTCGCGCAGGCCTTTTCCGGAATGATGATGGCCAATCGCGACAGCGCCGGAACGCCGCGACCGACCGGCTTTCTGTCGGCCGACTACACCACCGCGCTCTATGCGTTCCAGGCGCTGGCGGCGGCGTTGGCCGCGCGGCCGTTCGAGAATGAAGGGCGGCATATCGACGTTTCGCTGATGCATGCGACCGGCGCGTTGATGGCGATGAAATTTATCGAAGAACGGCTCGAAGGCGGCCCGGCACCCAAACTCAATGCGCCGGCCGGCAGCTATCGCACCGCCGACGGCTGGATCGCGATCACGCTGACCAAGGAAGCGCATTTCGCGACCATCTGCAACGCGCTCGGGGTACCGGCGCTCGCGCTGGATGCGCGCTTCAGCGATTTCGCGCAGCGCGCGGCCAATCTCGCAGCCCTGCTGCCGCTGCTCCAGGCCCCGCTACTGACCCGCAGCACCACGCAATGGCTGGCAATCTTTCAGGCGGCCGATGTGCTCGCCAGCCGCATCCACGATTTCCGCTCATGGCCTGATGATCCGCAGGTGCGGGCAGCCGGGATCGTGGCGGAAGCGGCGCCGGACGGCCTCAACCCGGTGCCGTGGGTCACGATACCGGGTGCGCTCGTACCGGCACCCGGCGATCCGCGCATGCATTGGCCGGGGATCGGCGAGCAAGGCACCGACATTCTTACTGACATGCTGGGCATGAGCGAGGAAGAGATCGCGCAGTTGCGTGCGGACGGCGTGCTGGCATCGTCTTACCAAAACACAGCGGAATGAAATTTCGCATCGGTGTTGCACTCCGGCATGGATTGGCGGCATCGGGCGCTCAGCTTGTCTTGCATTTTTCGGCCCTGTCGCAAGCATCGGAGGTTGCAGCCCTGGCCGACACACTTGGACGGGTTGAAAAAAGCGGCACCGAAACAGACCCCGCCGGCCTCAATGCGTTTGCCGCGCCAATCCGGCGCGAGATCGACAAATGGTCAACCTTGGTCAGCGCGCACCGTTTGGAGGCCAATTGAAATCTGGCATCTACCAAGATGCGACGGTTCGGGGAAAACTAAAGGGTTGCTTGGCATCGGCTAAGCATTGAAGCTTCGCGCTTTCATTCGACCTCGTTTTCGCCCTGGGACAGCGGCGAAAACCTGCAGCCCGGGTGGCGAAATAGGTAAATGCAGCAGACTCAAAATCTGCCGGCCGCAAGGCCATGCCGGTTCGATTCCGGCCCCGGGCACCACGCGCTTGATCTCTACTGCCAATACTTGCTGCGTAGTCTTGGCACTGGAGCAAAGTCGGGTTGCCCGTGGCTTATCCGGAAAACTTGTCCCAATCAAGATATCGATTGACAGGCAGCGGATTTTAGAAAAAAATTATCGAGTGATCTTCCCTTAACAAGAATCACGCGTGCCCTGCATTGAACTGATGGCGATATTGCGACGTCGACGCATATTGCCGTTGCCAATTTCGCGACGGACTTAGCCGGGTCACGGGTGTTCGACGCGGGTTTGCTCCAACGCCAGCGGCGTGCGCTTTGCCTTGAGGCCGTTATGTCAGAAAGCGTGCGACTGAGAACTTCGTCGAACTTCTTTCAAATGGGAAGAGGGGTTGGCGGTTCAACGGCGACCGAAAGGCGTTCCCCTGCCGATCGTAGCCGACCCACGTTCCTATCGCTATTGAGGCTGATTGTTGAGCGGGTATTCATCCAATCGAATCGCCAGATTCGTCTGCGAGGCATCCGCTACTGCGCATTCCTGTGCGTGGTGTTTGGTTCAGCGTTTTCTGCAAATGCCCCAGCCTACGTCGTGGGCTACGACATATTCAGTTTCGCGCCTGGGGGTTATCCGGATAAATTTGGCTGGCCTTACATCTACGGCTCGCCCTCGACCGCTTGCACTAGCGGGTTTTGGCAGTTGTATCCAACTGGTGGCAGAGGAATATTGAGCAGTTCGGGGGTCGCGACGTACTACCCGATATACGAAAACGCCACGCAATGCAGAATTAGCCATGATCCCGCATCAACTTGGGATGGTTTTTCCTCGGGCTTGATCGGAATTACCGCTCGGCGTTGCGACCAGGGAACGTACCCCTCATTCGACGTGAACGGGAATTTTTTCTGCGCTTCGAACGTGCCAGATCCTGGCAAGAATGGTGGTCCCTGCCCACCAGGCGCTCCATGCCAAGGGCAGGGCAATCCGGTCAACTCAGGTACCGGAAACAAGTACCAAATCGAAACCGATGCCGCTCCGGTGAACGCAACAGGACTGGCGATTCGACGAACCTACAACTCGAGCGCGCCTTCCATCCGCAGGTCCAAATGGGTGTTCGATTTTGAGAGACGAATCGATTTGGATCAATTTCAGGGTAGCAGCACGATGACGGCGAGCAGGCCGGACGGCAGGATCATTCGTTTTTTCTTGTCGATTGCCGCGCAGGGCAACTTGGCCGGACCGTGGGTACCTGATTCGGATATCGCCGACAAGTTGGTTGGCGTGGTGTCGGGCAACACGGTCCAGGGGTGGAAGCTCATTGCAGAAGATGGCGAGACGGTAGAGCTCTACGATCTCTATGGCTCATTGCTGCAGATCAGCGATCGTCAAGGGTTGGTGACGCGCCTCGGTTATTCAGACGGCGCGGGGCAAATGTACTACTCCAGCGCGTCTCCCACTACGGTCGGGGTCCCGCATCCGCCCGAATATGTACCCCCTCAATGTGTGGGTCCGAACGCCTGGGCGCATCAATTGGATGCGACAGGTCAAGCTATTGTGCCGCCAAACCGTCCGCAGTTGATGTGCGTGTCTGACCCGTTTGGTCGGCAGATAAATCTGCAGTATGACGCCGCGTTTCGTGTGATAAAGATCGCTGATGCGGCCGCAGGTGTTTTCACATACGAACATAACGGGCCTTCCGGCGGCTGCACCACAGGCGCATCCAGGTACTTTTGTGACGCGGAGAATCTCACCAGAGTGACATTTCCAGATGGGCAATCCCGCATCTATCACTACAACGAAGTTGCCAACATCAATAATGGCGCTGCCTGCCCCGGTATATCCGCGTATGGCCTGACAAATTGGCATCTCGTCAATCACCTGACCGGGATCACCGACGAGAACGGGCAGCGGTACTCAACCTACAAGTACGATTGCCAAGGGCGCGCAACGTCAACCGAGCATGCCGGAGGGGTCGACAAAATCGCCTTCGCTTACGACTCGCCTGCTGCAGGACAAACCAGCGTAACGTACACCCAAGGGGCTTCGACTGCGCCTACAACGACGACTCGCACGTTCGGGTTTGCGGTCCAGCTTGGAATGGTGCGGTTGACCGGTATTTCGGCGCCGTGCCTGGGTTGTGGCGCCAACAGCGCCACAACCTATGATTCCGGCGGCAATGTCGCCAGTCGAGTTAACTGGAACGGCTACAAGACGTGTTACGCGAACGACCTGAATCGCAAGCTAGAAACGCGCCGAATCGAAGGCCTGTCTGGATCGACCGATTGTGCGTCGATGATTGCTGGAACCCCTGTGCTTGCTGCGCCTGCGCGAATGATCAGCACCGAATGGTCAGCGGATTGGCGGCAACCGACCAAGGTGGCGGAACCATTGCGGGTCACAACTTACACGTATGGCCCCCCTACCGCAAGCAACCCCGGCGATCGCGGCAACGTCCTCACCAAGACCATCCAGGCCACTACCGATGCCACCGGCGCTCTGGGATTGGCAGCGCCGCCAACGGGTACCGCGCGTACCTGGACCTATACCTACGATACCGTTGGCCAGGTTCTGAGCGCAAATGGACCGCGCACAGACGTGGCCGACATCACGACCTATGCCTATTACCCAAGCACCGACAGCGAAATCGGCCGGCGCGGGAATGTTGCGTCGGTCACCAACGCGCTTGGTCACGTCACTCAGATCACGTCGTGCAACCCGCACGGTCAGCCACTCACCGTCGTCGATCCGAACGGGCTCACCACGCAGTTGACCTATGACAGCCGCCAACGCCTGAAGAGTCGCAATGTCGGCGGCGAAGTCACGGTTTACGACTACGACCCTGTCGGCCAACTCATCAAGGCCACGCTACCCGACAATTCCTTTGTCACTTACGGCTATGACGCGGCACACCGGATGACGAGCATTGGCGACAACCTCGGCAATCGCATCGTTTACACGCTCGATTTGCGCGGCAACCGTACCAAGGAAGAGGTATTCGACCCAGCCAACGCGCTGGCGCAAACCCGTAGCCGCGTGTACGACGCGCTCAATCGCATGGTCCAGAGCATCGGTGCGCAGAATCAGACGACCAGCTACACGTATGACCCCCAGGGCAACCTGATCATGGTCAACGATCCGCTCAACCGCATGACCACCAACGCCTACGACGCTCTAAACAGACTCGTCGCGGTCACGCAGCCCAGTCCCGGCGCCAATCAGCCGAATCCGGTGATCAGCTATGGCTATGACGGGCAGGATCAGCTAACCCGCGTCACCGATCCGCGCAATCTTGTCACCAACTACACCATGACCGGCCTGGGTGACGCCACCCTACAAGTCAGTCCGGATACCGGGACAACTGCGCGCACATTCGATGCCGCTGGAAACGTGGCAACCAGCACCGACGCTCGCGGAAAGACAACGATCTATACGTATGACGCGTTGAATCGCGTTTTGACCAAGCGTTACGGCGGGGCCAGCGGTACGAAGATCGACACGTTTCGGTATGACGAAGGGGCAAACGGCAAAGGTCGCCTGACGACCCTGGTCGATTCCAGCGGGACGACTGCATGGACATACGACCTTCAGGGGCGTGTCACCAGCAGGAGGCAAACGAAGGCCTACGGTGGTGGGTTGCTTGTCACGACTTACGGCTACGACGCGGCTGGCCGACTTGTATCAATGGTCTACCCGTCTGGCCGAACAGCAAGATATACCTATGATCTCGCGGGCCGCGTATCCGCATTGAGTATTGACAACACCTCGATTGTGAGTGGCATTACATGGCACCCGTTTGGCCAGCCAAAGGCTTGGGTCTGGGGAAATTCAACTGTTGCATCGCGAACCTTTGATGCTGACGGCAGAATGCGCACTCATCCGGTTGGTGGCGCCACACGCACTGTCACTTATGACAATGCGGATCGCATTACACAGATTAATGATGGCCCGGTCAATTCGATTCAGATATTTTCTTACGACGACCTTGATCGAGTCACAGGCTTCGTTGCAAGCAACACGTCGCGTGCTTATACCTACGACGCGAATGGCAATCGGACTAACCTATCGATCGGGGTAAATAGCTACAACTACACCACTGCTGCCAACAGCAATCGATTGTTGAGCAGCGCCGGTCCGGTACCGGCGAGCACGTTTGCTTATGACGCTGCAGGAAATGCTGTCAATCTGGGAGGGCGTACGTTTACGTATGACGATAGCGGCCGGATTTCAACGTTTGTCGACACGATGTTCACATCGTATCCAAGCAACTATATCAAGGAGATCCAATTTAATGGCTTGGGCCAGCGTGTAAACAAGATCGGCGGGTACTCCAATAACTATGCCAACACGGACTACGCCTATGATGAACAAGGACGCTTGATTGGCGACTATCAGGGTAGTTCAGCCATTCGTGAGTATGTTTATCTGGGTGACATTCCGATTGCCGTGCTTGCAGACAATCCCTCGGTCATCGACAACGGCGGTACTGGCTTTAGCGTGGCAGGAACATGGTCGTCCACAACAGGGAGTGACGCGCTTGGTGGAGGATATTTGTACCGGGCCGCCGGTACAGGCGCGAATTCGGCAACTTGGGCCCCATCCAGCCTTCCCAGTGGGGGCTACAACGTCTACGCTCGTTGGGTTTCGAACACCGACCGTGCGACGAACGCCACGTACCAAGTTTCTCATTTGGGTGGCGTCACAAGCGTCGTTGTAAACCAAAAACAGCGAAGCGGCCAGTGGGTGTTTCTCGGAAGTTTTACGCTCATCAGCGGGGCGGGCCATAAAGTAACGCTTACGGATAGCGCAGATGGGGTTGTCGTTGCGGACGCCGTCAAATTTCTACCGGCAGATGCAAGTTCTGTTTATACGATTGATACGGACCATTTGAATACTCCAAGAGCGGTGCGTAGCCAAGCAGGCACGACGATTTGGCGGTGGGATTCTGACCCGTTTGGAGACCTGCCGCCAAATGATGATCCTGACGGCAACGGACTGCGCTTTAGTTTTCCATTGCGGTTCCCGGGACAGTACTTTGATGCGGAGACTGGACTTCATTACAACTACTTCCGGGATTACGATCCGAGGACGGGGCGGTATGTGCAATCTGATCCCATCGGGTTGGCGGGCGGGATCAATACATACACCTATGTCATGGCAAATCCGCTATCGAGAATCGATCCACGGGGACTCGATAGCCCGCGCCTCGGGCCGTACCACTTTGTGCCGTATCCGCGTTGCGCGCAAGACCAAGGCGATCCCGCTTGTGAAGCTGAAGTGGATAAATACGAACGGCAGATGAAGCGTGACCAGGATGCAGTAAACAAGGTTGGACGTGACTACGATCCTCCTCTACCGAACGTTCCAGAGCCTCGACTGCCGCTAATTCCACTGCCAGATGGTGCAACGGGCAGCCCCGATAGTATGTTGGGAGATCCGCTGCGTCAGGCCCAAAGGATCCTTGACCGTCTGAATCCTCCACAGCCTGCCAAAGGTTCAACAAGTTCGGGGCGTCGAGCAAGTCTTCCACTCAGGAGAGGAGTTGACGAGTGTCGCTCCCCTTAAGATTGACTGTTCTTGGCACGGCATTGCCAGCATTGCTACTACCGGTCATTGCTCGAGAATTTCTACCGCCGACGATTGATCTCGTTTATTGGATTGTTGATGTTTTCCTGAAAGTCATTGTTCCCATCTTATGCCTTCTGCTGCTCTACCGGATTGGGGTAAGTCCGGAGATGTACGGCCTCAGGTTTACTCGAGGTGGATATACGTGGGGGGAATTCGTCTCGATCAGCTTTATCTGCACGCTTGTTTTTCTTGCGTCAGTTATAGTTTTCAACATTGTCGAAAATTACGTGCCTGAAGCGGGTCAGATGACAAGGAGCCAAGCGAATGCACTCGCTCGGGGTGGAGGACTAGCAGCCGTTATTTATCATGCTTTGTCCGCTGGTGTATTTGAAGAGATATTTTTTCGCGGTGTTCTCGGAGTGGTTTTCCTCAAGAAACGTCGGGTGATTGATGTCGGCCTCTATGTGTCCGTGTCGTCCTTCGCATTCCTTGGCATCCATAGTATTTCCAATATTGCCGATATCTTTACACTGCTTTTTTTCGGCTGCTCTGCGGCGGTGATGTATGTGCTACTGCGCAATCTTTGGCCAATAATCATCGCTCACACACTCTATGATTTAGTCATTTTGATTTGGCGGAGTAAATTGGGCCTCCCGACTTGAAACGCGCACGAGTAGCAACTTCTTATATTTCGACATTAGTGGCGCGACAATAAGGACGGGAAAGGCGCGCGCATTGACTTTCGCACTCCTAACGAGCAAAAAAAGGGGGCGAAAAAAAGGGGGCGGGATCGAATTGATTTCTTCAGGAGCACCGCAGAAAATGTGCCTCTACGGAAATTTGTAACTGAACACGGGGTGCCGCCTTTGTCTTCGCCGCTTAAGCTGTCGATACGTCTGGGAAAAGTGCCTACAACTACCCGCAGCGCGAACGGCGCCTGAAATGAAATGCCGCATCGGCATGACCGTCTGGTCGACACTGGCGACACTGGCTGCGCTGGCTGCTGTGGGTAGTGCGCCTGCGGTCGCGCAGCCATACCCGTCGAAACCGATCCGCATCATCGTGCCCTTCGGGCCAGGCACCGGCACTGACATCCTGGCGCGGGTGGTCGGCGAGCGGATCGGCGAGCAACTCGGGGTCGGCGTGGTGGTCGAGAATCGCGAAGGCGCCGGCGGTCTGCTCGGCGCGACCGCCACGGCCAGGAGCGCGGCTGACGGATACACACTGATGATGGCCGCCAACCCCTTGGTGGTCGCGCCGTTGTTGCAGGCCGCGCCGCCTTACGACGCTGTGCGCGATTTCGCACCGATCGCCAGAATCGGCGTGTTGCCGATGGCATTGGTCACCGGCCCGGCCGCACCCTTTGCCAGCGTCGGCGAGATGATCGCGTTCGCGCGCGCGAACCCGGGCCGCCTCAATTACGCCTCGTCCGGCAAGGGCACACCCAGTCACCTCGAAATGGAACTGATTGCGCAAAGCGCCGGCTTGAAGCTGCAGGACATTCCCTACAAGAGCACGGCGCAGGCGATGACCGACACCATCGGCGGCCAGGTCGCCTTGTACTTTTCGACCCTGCCGCCGGCGCTGGTGCAAATGCGCGCGGCCAAGCTGCGCATTCTCGGCATCGGCAGCCCGCGCCGCCTGCCGCAGGCACCGGAAATTCCAACCCTGGCTGAAGCGCTTGGGCAACCAGGTTACGAAGCCAGTGTCTGGTACGGCTTCGTCGCTCCCGCCGGCACACCGCGCGAGATCCTGACCCGCCTGGCGGATGCGGTGGTTCGTGCCCTCGAGCATGCGCCGGTGCGCGAGCGGGTTGAAAAAAGCGGCACCGAAATAGACCCTGCCGGCCCCGATGCGTTTGCCGCGCAAGTTCGGCGCGAGAGCGACAAATGGTCGACGTTGGTGAAATCGCTTGGCTTGGGGGTCAATTGAAATCCGCCGTCCATGCCCCGGGCTTCGAGGACTTCGTCGTCGGCGAGGTATTCACCACCTATCGCCGTACCGTCACCGAGGCAGACTTGGTCAGTTTCACCCAGTTCGCCGGGTTGCGCCTGCCGATCTTCGTGGATGACGACTGGGCCAGGCGCGAATCACCGCATGGCGGACGCATCGCGCCCGGATTTCTGGTGTGCAGCGTGTCGGCCGGCATGCTTGAGAGCGTGCTGGGGGCCAACACGATCGCCGGCTTGGCGATGGACGGGTTTCGCTTTCACGCGCCGGTGCGGCCGGGCGATACGCTCGGCTCCGAGGTCAGCGTCATTGCCGCAAAGGAAACCTCGGACGGGTTGCGCGGCGTGCTCACCCTGGGCATCAGGGTGATCAACCAGCATGCGGTCACCGTACTGGAGTATTCGACGCGGGTGCTGCTGCGCAAAAACGGCCAGGCGGCGCCACAGGCACCGGTTGATGCCGGTGACTCGACTTCCTAGCGGCCGCCGCCAACCCGGGTAGGCTGGTCGATCCGCATCGTGGCGCCACGCGACAGCAACGCGCTCCAATCGATCGGACTGACGAACGCAGTCCAAAGCCCCACCGCACGCAGCCACGCCCTGGTCGGCCAACTGGTGGCTACGGTGGCCGAGCGCCCGCGAATTCTTCTCCTTCCATCGCCAGCGCTGGTTTGTGCGGCCCTCGACCAACGTTGTCATGGCCTGATTCCCGGCCAAGCACACCGTTTCAGTGCGATTTTGGCAATATCTCAGTTCAGTCGCACGTATTCGTAATCCACCGGCAGGTTATTGATGCCGCGATCCGGCGGTGCGATCCAGGCCGCCATCTTGCCCGGCTCAACCACCCGCTGCTGCAGGCTCTTGACAAAGCGCCGGTCGTCTTCCGACGGTAGCGCTGAATTGCACACCGCCGCGTAAGCCTCCTTGGCAATCGGGTTGCCGGCCAGGTCGGTGGCGATGCCGGCCCAGGCGCCGATGGTGCGATGGAAGCGGTCGGAAGGCAGCTTGAGCTCGAAGCTGAAACCGGCGCGTTCGATCAGCTTGTTCCAGCGCTTGAATCCGATTTCGCAATCCTTGACATATTCGCCGCGCGTCACCGCGTTCATCGCGTTGCGCATGGCGATTTCCTCGCTTTTCACGCCGCCCGCGCCATCCGGCGCCTGGAAGGTGTAGACCGTATCGATCTCGCGATGGTCAGCGAATTTCGCCTCGTCCGGGCGGCCCTTGATGCCGTTGGCGAAGTACGAACCGGCATTCGACGAGGACTCCGAGCCGAACAGGTCGAGCGCCGAGGAAAACCAGAAATTCATGTACTTCTGCACCGTCGGCAGGTCGATCGCGCCGGCGCGGCGCACCGCGGCCGGGTCGTCGCTGCCGAGTTCCTTCATCACTTCCAGCGCGCGCCGTACCACCCGACCGATGCCGGTTTCGCCGACGAACATGTGGTGCGCCTCTTCGGTCAGCATGAAGCGGGTGGTGCGCGCCAGCGGATCGAAGGCCGATTCGGCCAGGCTCTTCAGCTGGTATTTGCCGTCGCGATCGGTGAAGTAGGTGAACATGAAAAACGACAGCCAGTCATCGATCGGTTCATTGAAGGTGCCGAGGATGCGCGGCTTGTCGGCATCGCCGGAATGACGCATCAGCAATTCTTCGGCTTCCTCGCGGCCGTCGCGGCCGAAGTAGGCATGCAACAGGTAGACCATGGCCCACAAGTGGCGGCCTTCCTCGACATTGACCTGAAACAGGTTACGCAGGTCGTACAACGACGGGCAGGAGTGGCCGAGCAGGCGCTGCTGCTCGACCGACGCTGGTTCGGTATCGCCTTGCGTTACGATCAGGCGCCGAAACGTCGAGCGATATTCACCCGGAACCTGTTGCCACACCGGTTCACCGATGTGGTCGCCAAAGCCGATGCTGCGGTTGGCTTCCGGGTCGGCCAGGAAGATGCCCCAGCGGTAGTCCGGCATCTTGCAGGTGCCGTAGGTGGCCCAGCCGGCGGCGTCGACCCCGGTGGCGGTGCGCAGGTACACGTCGGAAGAGAGAAAATCGGTCGGCCCCATATCCTTCCACCAGTCGAGAAAAGCGGGTTGCCAATGTTCCAGCGCGCGCTGCAGCGTGCGATCGGCCACCAGGTTGACGTTGTTGGGAATGCGTGCGTTCAGGTCGATCGTGCTCATGGAAATTCCTTCAAATGGTTCAAACGCGTTGCCAGTCGAACTTCGCCTTGCGCCCGCTGCCGAAAACCTTGAGCGCGCCATCGCTGCCGACCGCGTTGGGGCGCTGGAAAATCCAGTTTTGCCAGGCGGACAAGCGGCTGAAAATCCGGGTTTCCATGGTCTCCGGGCCACCGAAGCGAAGGCTGGCCTCCATCCCGGTGAGCGCATCCGGCGACAGCGATGCACGCTCCTCGATCACCATGCGGATCTCGTCGGCCCAGTCGATGTCGTCCGGCGCCACGGTGATCAGGCCGGCGTCGGCGGCGGCGCGCGCGAAGATCGCCTGGCCCTGCAGGGACTTGACCACCGCAATCTCATGCGCGTCGCCGGCAAAGCGGGTTTCGATGCGGGTCAGGCCATTGACCATCGGGTCGGCGCCGAAATTCTGCGGCGACAACTCGATCGCCGGCGAGCCGTCGCCGTCGGCCAGGTCAAGCATGTAGCTGCGATCGGCGGCCAGCGCCAGTTCGAGCAGCGTGCCGGCGAAGCACGAGCCTTCGTCGATCACCGCGATCAGGCTGCGCGAGGTCACATCCAGGCGCGCCAGCGTGCGCCGCAGGAGACCGACGGTTTCACGCACCAGCCAGTGTGCGCCCTGCGCCTGCAGTACCGTATCCATCGCCAGAATGCCGGCGGCCGGGCCGCGGGTCTTGAGAACCCAGGTGCCGATCTCGAGGTCGGCGGTACGCAGCATCAGGATTGCATCGTCGAGTTCGCGCGCGAATTTCAACGGCCACCAGTTCGCACCGGCGGCGTGGATCGCCGCCGGGTCGGCCTCCGGCGCCTGCGCCGGCGCCGTCACGGTCAGGGTGGCGACCCGGGCGTCGCGGTCGATCACCACAGCCACCGTTTCATAGTGATAACCGGCGCCATCGATGGTCTTGTTGAGCGGGGTCAGGGCGATGCCGGTGGCGCCGCTGGCGCGCCGGCTGCCCTGTGCCAGTTCAGCCGCGCGGGCGTTGATGTAGTCGGCGAACTGCGCCGGTTTGGCATGGCCGTCGATCAACTTCCATTTCAACGCGCGGTCGGCGCGCACGCCTTCGGAGGTGGTGCAGAAAATATCTGCCAGGTCGCGCCGCACGCGACGCTTGTCGATCAGGCGGGTCAGGCCGCCGGTGCCGGGCAGCACGCCCAGGAGCGGCACCTCCGGCAACGAGACGGTGGAAGAACGGTCGTCGACCAGATAGATGCGGTCACAGGCCAGCGCCACCTCGTAGCCGCCGCCGGCGCAGGCGCCATTGACCGCCGCGATGAACTTCAGGCCGTCATGCTGTGACGAGTCTTCCATGCCGTTGCGGGTCTCGTTGGTGAACTTGCAGAAGTTCACTTTCCACTGGTGGGTCGACAGGCCCAGCATGTAGATGTTGGCGCCGGAGCAGAAAATGCGGTCTTTGGCAGACCCGAGGATCACGGTCTTGACGTTCGGATACTCGAAACGGATGCGGTTCAAGGCATCGTTCAACTCAATGTCGACCCCGAGGTCATAGGAATTGAGCTTCAACTGGTAGCCGGGGCGAATGCCGCCATCTTCGCGAATGTCCAGCGTCAGGCGGGCGATCTCGCCTTCGGCTGCAAGCTTCCAGTGGCGGTAGCGCGACGGATCGGTCTCGAAACTGACCGGCATGTCGCCGGCAGCGGGTTGCAACACTGCGTTCATCGGTTTATCTCCATTTGCGGCTTCGCCAGCGAAGCCAGTTCCTCGAGGCTCGCGTCCAACACGCGGCCGGAGGTATCCACCACCGCATCGGCGCGGCCGTACAGCGGCGCGCGGGTCAGCAAGATGCGGCGCAGGTCTTCCATCGCCTCGCGATTGCCCTTCATCGGCCGCGTGTCACCCTGCGCCACCACCCGCGCCATGTGCTCTTCCGGTTGCGCCTTGAGCCATACAGTAAAGCAGTTGCCGAGCAGCAGGTCGTAGGTCTCCGGTTCGGAGACGATCGAGCCGCCGGTGGCGATCACCGCACGCTCATGCAGGTGCAGCACACGCGCAAGCGCGGCGCGCTCGTGGCGGCGATAGCCGGCCTGCCCGTAGAGCATGAAAATCTCGTTGAGCGAGGTGTCGGCCTCGCGCTCGACTTCGCGATCGAGTTCGATGAACGGCACCTTGATGCGCCGGGCCAGCGCCAAGCCCAGCGACGACTTGCCTGCGCCGCGCAAGCCCACCAGCGCGATGCGTCGCATGCGCGCCTTGACTTCGGCATCGAATTCGCGCGCCAGCAAATCGCGTGCGGCCTTCAACTGCAGCGGCGACAGCCGCCGCAAAAGGTGTTGCAGTTCCTCGAATTCGGGTGCGGCACGCCGCTCGGCATGCAAGAGGGCAGTAACCGGCACGCTGAGCGCAGCCGCGACCTTGGCCAGAAGGAGTATCGAGCCGTTGCCGATGCCGGTTTCGAGTTGCGCCAGGTAGCGCTCGGAAACGCCCGAATCACGTGCCAGAATCTTGCGCGACATGCCGCGCTGGGACCGTAAATCGCGCACCCGTTCACCCAAGGCGGTCAACAGGCCGGCCGCACCTTCGGCCGACTCCGCACTACTCTCATCGATTTCGGGGGACATCGAGGTGGCCGCTTCAGGATTCGCTTCAGAATTCATTAATCTGCATTATAATTCTTGCACTTGTCGATAAATGCAATATAATTCATATTATCAGCGCAATCAATCCACTGTCAAGAACTTTCCAACGGAGCGTCCGATGCCTCTTGAGGTCACTATCCTGGTCGGCACCATGACCAATACTGCGCAACTTGTTGCGCAGGAAATCGAACTGTCGATGGGCGACGACGACACGCAAATCAAGGTCCAGTACATGGATGGCCTGGATGCCAGCGCGATCAGGCCCGGTCAGCTTTATCTGGTGTGCACCTCGACTTATGGGCAAGGAGACGTGCCCGACAACGCACGCGACTTCTACGAGTCCCTCGGCACCGTTCGCCCCGACATGAGCCGGGTCCACTATGGCGTGATCGCGCTGGGTGACCGCACCTACCTGCAAACCTTCTGCTATGGCGGCAAGAAGTTCGACGCGCTGTTCGCCGAACTGGGCGCGCAGCGGATTGGCGAGGTCTGCCTGCATGATGCCAGCGCCGGCACGCTGCCCGAGGAGGTGTGTGTCGAATGGGCGCAGCAATGGATTGAGCAGGCGCGCAGCGAGATGGCAGCGGCCTGAGCGCGCGAGCAGTACCCGGCAAAGACATCTGCGCGCCCGAATACGCAATACTGCCGCCTGCAAGTCGCACCGCAGCCTGCCTGCGACACCGGCGTGCCGTTACCTGCGCAGCACACGACGCCCTCTCGATGCCCCGACATGGCGGTGCGGCGTTGGCGGACCAGACACAAATGATCATGGAGGAGACGCAAGATGGCGAGCCTGTCCAACGCTGACCACACGGTTGATCCACCGCGCGTGGACTTCCCGCGCGACTACAACGCGGCGCACGACCTGCTCGAACGCAACGCGGGGCGCGCCGCCAAGATCGCCTACATCGATGCCGACGGCAGCCAAACCTACGGCAAGCTTTACGAGCGCGCCAGGCGCGTCCAGAACGCGCTGGCTGCGCTCGGGCTCGGCCGCGAGGACCGGATCATGCTGGCGCTCCTCGATACAGTCGATTTTCCGGCGGTGTTTCTGGGAGCGATTCGCGGCGGCATCGTACCGGTGGCCGCCAACACCCTGCTGACCACCGCCGATTTCGAATTCATGCTGCGCGACTCGCGCGCCAAGGCGCTGGTGGTATCGGCGGCCTTGCTGCCGGCGTTCACGCCGATTCTCGGCAAGCTTCCCGCGCTCAGGCATGTGATCGTCGCCGGCGGCGACAGCGGGCATCCGCATCCGGCCCTCGAACCCTTGCTCGCGGCCGCCGGGGACGCGGCGCCGGTGGCCGATACCGCCGCCGATGATCCCTGCTTCTGGCTTTATTCAAGCGGCTCGACCGGCGCCCCGAAGGGCACAGTGCATCTGCATTCACACCTGTTGTTGACCGCCGAACTGTATGCGCGGCCGATTCTGGGGATTCGCGAAGACGACATCGTGTTCTCGGCGGCCAAGCTGTTTTTCGCCTATGGCCTGGGCAACGCCCTGACCTTTCCGATGAGCGTGGGGGCGACCACCGTGCTGCTCGACGCGCGTCCAACGCCGGACGCGGTGTTCGATCTGCTGGTCAGACACCAACCCACCATCTTCTACGGCGTGCCGACACTCTACGCGGCAATGCTGGCCGCGCCACAGGCGCCGGGGCGCGAGCAACTCAACCTGCGCGTCTGCACTTCGGCCGGCGAAGCATTGCCGGCCGACATCGGCCGCCGCTTCAATGAAAAATACGGTGTCGAGATTTTGGACGGCATCGGCTCCACCGAAATGCTGCACATTTTCATCTCCAACCGTCCGGGCGAGGTGCGCTACGGCACCACCGGCCGCCCGGTCCCGGGTTATCAAATTCGCCTGCTGGACGACGCCGGCGCGCCGGTACCCATCGGCGAGATCGGTGAAATGCAGGTCAGCGGCCCGACCTCGGCGCTGATGTACTGGAACAATCGCGAAAAAACCAAGAACACTTTTCTCGGTCCCTGGACCCGCTCCGGCGACAAGTATCTGTGCGATGCCGACGGCTACTACACCTACTGTGGCCGCAACGACGACATGCTCAAGGTCGGCGGCATCTATGTCTCGCCATTCGAGGTCGAAGCGGCGCTGCAAACCCATCCGGCCGTGCTGGAAGCCGCGGTGGT
This sequence comes from Burkholderiales bacterium, assembly GCA_031423955.1. Taxonomy (GTDB): domain Bacteria; phylum Pseudomonadota; class Gammaproteobacteria; order Burkholderiales; family JAEUOS01; genus JAEUOS01. Next base: position 50,248 of record JANPGJ010000547.1, on the reverse strand, counting down.
GGCCGGCCTGGATGACGAACATCTGGTCAAGCCGAAGGCCTTTGTGGTGTTCAAGCAGGGCATGCACGCCAGCGGCGAAGATCTCAAGGCCCACGTGAAGGCGCAACTGGCGCCCTACAAATACCCGCGCTGGATCGAGATCATCGCCGAACTGCCGAAGACGGCGACCGGTAAAATCCAGCGCTTCAAGCTGCGCCAGAAGCAGAAATAGCCCAACCGCGCGGACCAGGTTTTTCCGTTGCCCTTCGGATTGCGATTCGTCGGGCTTCGCCTGCGAATCGCAACCAGACAAGCCGGACAAAAGTAGGGGTTCACTTTTGTCCGCCCCATATATGCCCTTCATCGACATCCAAGGCAACGCCATCGAATACGAGCGCTTTCCGGGCGCCGGCAACCGCGCCACCGTGGTCATGCTGCATGAAGGCCTGGGCTCGGTGGCGATGTGGCGCGATTTTCCGGCACGCGTCGCCGCCACCACCGCGCATACCGTGCTGGTGTATTCGCGACCGGGCTATGGCGGATCTGAAGCCCTGCCCGACAGCGGCGATGCGCTCGGACCGCGCCGCAACCTGCGCGCAGCGGACTTCATGGAACGCGAAGCCTTCGAGGTGCTGCCGGCGCTCTTGCGCGCGCTCGGCATCGAGCGCCCGGCGCTGTTCGGGCATTCCGATGGCAGTTCGATCGCCCTGCTGCATGCCAGCCGGCACGCAGCCACCGGGGTGATCGCGATGGCGCCGCATGTGAAGGTTGAAGACATCTCGATCGCCAGCATCGCCGAAGCGCGTGACGCCTGGGAGGGCGGCGACCTGCGCCACAAGCTGGCGAAATATCACGACGATGCCGAAGGCGCGTTCCGCGGCTGGAGCGATATCTGGCTGTCGCCGGCCTTTCGCAACTGGCGCATCGAAGCCGAACTGCCGCTGATCAAGGCGCCGATCCTGGCGATCCAGGGCGAGGACGATCAGTACGGCACGCTCTACCAGATCGAGGAAATCGCGCGCCGCAATCCGCGGACACGCCTGTTCAAGATCCCGAAATGCGGCCACTCGCCGCATCGCGACCATCCGGATATCGTGCTCGGCGCGGTGCAGTCGTTCCTCGCGACCTTGCCTGAAATCCGCAAAGGCTGACCCCGGCATGCGCACGATTGACCTGATCGGATTTTCCGCCGGCATTCTCACCACCATCGCGTTCTTGCCGCAGGTGGTCCTCACCTGGCGAACCCGGCGCGCCGCCGGGGTTTCGTTGGGCATGTATGCGGTGTTCACCGCCGGCACCGCCCTCTGGCTGGCGTACGGCATCGGGATCGGCAGCGTGCCCGTGATTGCCGCCAATGGCATCACGCTGGTGCTGGCGCTTTGCATTCTGGCGATGAAGATCCGCTTCGGCTAGCCCGCAATCCCGTGCCGGCGCATCCGCATGCGGCGATTGCAACGGCACAAGATCATTGGCCCGACCCGAACGCGGCGCGCCGCAGACGATCGTTGATCCCTTCCCATTGGGCATCGGCAGGCGGGCGTTCAATCAGCAATACATCGCAAGCCGCGGCATCGAGTTCGCGCAGGGCGGCGTACAGCGCATGCGCGTAAGCCTGCGCATCGCGCGGTGCGACGCGCGCGATTGCCACCGCAACGCAGCCAGGGTCGAATGCGAACAGGGCCACCCGTGCGCCTGCATGGCGCGCGATGGTCGCGCGCAACTCCGCGCCCGGTACAAGTTTTGTGCGGGTTCGCGGAGCGTAGTGCGCATCAAGGCTGCCCGATACGCGCGGCACATCGCGATTGGCTGCCGTTGCCGGCAACAATTGCCCGGCAACCGCATGCACTGCCTCCCGGGTGATTCCCCCCGGGCGCAGCACGCGCACCTGGCCGGCACTGCAATCGACAATGGTCGATTCGATTCCGACCGCGCAGGCGCCGCCATCGAGCACCAGATCGACGGCATCGCCGAATTCGTCGCGCACATGCGACGCCGTGGTGGCGCTGATGTGACCGAATTTGTTGGCCGACGGCGCGGCGACGCCGGCCGGTCGCCCGGCGCACCGTTGCGCAAACGCCGCCAGCACCGCCCGCGCCAGCGGATGTGACGGCACCCGCAGGCCGACCGTGTCCTGCCCGCCGGTGACCGCATCGAGCACATGTGGCGCGCGCCTGAGAATCAGGGTCAGCGGGCCGGGCCAGAATGCCGCGGCCAAACGGCGCGCCGCGGCTGGAATATCGACCGCCCACTGGTCGATCTGCGCCGCAGCGGCCAGATGCACGATCAGCGGGTGATCGGCAGGGCGTCCCTTGGCCGCGAAAATCCTCGCGACTGCGGCGGCATTGGAGGCGTCGGCCGCCAGACCGTACACGGTTTCGGTCGGCAGGCCCAGCAAACCACCTCGCGCCAGCACCGCAACAGCCTGGCTGACCGCCGCATCCTGGGTCACGGCATCAGCGTTGCACGAATCGCCGCCGCAGTGGTCAGGGCGGCGCCGAGCGTGCTGCCGAGCACCGTCACATGACCCATCTTGCGCCCGGGTCGCGCCTGCGACTTGCCATACAGGTGCAGCTTGGCCGAGCCGTGCGCCAGCACTTGCTCCCAGTCGGGCGCCTCGGCGGCATGCGGCCCGGTCCAACTGTCGCCCAGGATATTGAGCATCACCGCAGGCGTATGCTGTCGGGTATCGCCCAGCGGCAGGCCGGCCAGAACCCGCGCCTGCTGCTCGAACTGGCTGGTGACACAGGCGTCGATCGAAAAGTGGCCGCTGTTGTGCGGCCGTGGCGCCAACTCGTTGACCAAGAGGCTGCCGTCGGCAAGCACGAAAAACTCGACACACAGGACGCCGACATAGTCCAGTGCGGCGGCAAGCCGCAACGCAGCGACGCGTGCCGCTTCGGCCAGTTGCGCGCTGATGCGCGCCGGCACGATGCTGGTGTCGAGAATGCCGCCCTTGTGTTCGTTCTCGCAAATCGGGTAAGTCGCCACACTGGCATCGCGGCCGCGCGCGACCACCACCGAAATCTCGCTGCGCAAGGGCAACAGTTTCTCCAGCACGCAAGGCACTTCGCCGAACGAGGTGAAGGCTCTGCGCACTTCATCGGCCGACTTGACCCGCGCCTGGCCTTTGCCGTCGTAACCCATGCGCGCCACCTTGAGGATGCCCGGCAGCAACTGCGCATCGACGGCCTCGAGATCGGCCAGGCTGCGCACTACCAGATGCGGCGCGACGCCGATGCCGGCGGCGCTGACGAACTGTTTCTCGCGAATCCGGTCCTGGGCGATGGCGACGCTACCGGCCAGCGGGCTTACCAGGCAATGGCCGGCAAGAAATTCAAGCGCCTTCGCCGGCACATTCTCGAATTCGGTGGTGACGCCCTGCGCCAGCCGCGCCAGCTCTTCCAGACCCTGCGGATCGAGATAGTCGCGACAGATGTGCAGATCGGCCACCGTGCCGGCCGGACTTTCGCTACCCGGGTCGAGCACAACCACCCGGTAGCCCATGCTTTGCGCCGCCATGCAGAACATGCGACCCAATTGGCCACCGCCTAACAGGCCCAGCCAGCTGCCGGGTGCGATGCTGCGGCTCACGGTTTGGGCACCGCGAGCGGCAGGGTCATGGCGCGTGCCGCCTTGTTCTGGCGGCGGCGAAACGCCTCCAGCGCGCGCGCCAGCGCGGCATCTTCGCGCGCCAGCATGGCCACCGCGAACAGCGCCGCATTGGCCGCACCGGCCTCGCCAATGGCGAAGGTCGCCACCGGCACCCCTTTGGGCATTTGCACGATCGAATACAGCGAATCCTGGCCGCCCAGATGGCGAGTCGGCACCGGCACGCCCAATACCGGCACGATGGTCTTGGCCGCCAGCATGCCCGGCAAATGTGCAGCGCCGCCGGCGCCAGCAATGATCGCCTTGAGGCCGCGCCTGGCGGCGGCGTCGGCATAGGCGAACATTTCTTCGGGCATGCGATGTGCCGACAGCACCTGGAATTCATGCGGCACGCCGAATTCGGCCAGTACCTTGACGGCCGCTTCCATCACCGACCAGTCACTTGAACTGCCCATCACCACGCCGACGACCGGCTTGGCGACACGCCTTTCGGCCACGGGTTTTGCGGATCGCGGGTTCATGCGCGCAATTCCTCTCCGGTCAGGCGCGTCAAGGCCTCGCGATACTTGGCAGCGGTCTGCGCCACCACTTGTGCCGGCAATGCGGGTGCCGGCGCCTTCTTGTTCCAGGACAGCGTTTCCAGGTAGTCGCGCACGAACTGCTTGTCAAACGAAGGCGGGCTGATGCCGACCCGGTATTCGTCGGCCGGCCAGAAACGGGAAGAATCAGCGGTCAGCACTTCATCCATCAGGGTCAGCACGCCATCGTCATCGAGCCCGAACTCGAACTTGGTATCGGCAATGATGATGCCGCGAGTGGCGGCGTAGCGCGCCGCCTCTTCATAGAGCGCGATGCTGACGTTCCTGACCTGTGATGCCAGTTCCTCGCCCAGCAGGTCGGCGACGTAGGCGAAGGACACATTCTCGTCGTGTTCGCCGGCATCGGCCTTGCTGGCCGGGGTGAAAATCGGTTGCGCCAGTTGCTCCGCCTGGCGCAAACCGGGCGGCAACTGGATGCCGCACACCTGGCTTGTGGCCTGGTAATCCTTCCAGCCCGAACCGATCAGGTAGCCGCGCACCACCGCCTCGACCGGCAGGGCCTTGAGCTTTTTCGCCACCACGGCGCGCCCCCGCACCTGGCCGATCTCCGCTGCTGCGACCACGGATTCGGGGGCAATCCCGGTCAGGTGATTCGGCACCAGGTGTGCCAGCCGCGCGAACCAGAAGTTCGACATCTGGTTGAGCACCCGCCCCTTGTCCGGGATCGGCTCGGCCATCACCACATCGAAGGCCGACAGGCGATCGGTGGTCACCATCAGCAGCTTGTCCGGGCCCACCGCATAGGTGTCGCGCACCTTTCCGCGATAGACAAAGGGCAGGCTCTTGATGCTTGATTCGTAGAGTGCGGTCACGGCAGCGTTATCGTTCCCGCGCAAGCGGGAATCCAGGGTTTAGCGGAGGCTGGGCTCCCGCCTGCGCGGGAACGACAGCAGCATTTACGCAGGCAATGCGCAATCAGTTGCGATTGGACGTCGGTTTCCGGTTGCCGGTCGGTTTGCGGTTGCGCGGCAATTCCCGACTGTACGCCACGCAGTGATCGCGGTCCCGTCAGCGGCGGCACGAACCTTAGTTCACCACCTGCGACAACTTGCCCGAAACATAACCCGCTGCGATGTCCGACAGCGGCACCGGCTTGATCTTCGAGGCCTGGCCGGCGCAGTTGAACTGCTGGTAGCGCTCCTTGCAGATCGCCTTGGCGGCGGCGCGCGCGGGTTTGAGGTAGTCACGCGGGTCGAAGTGGCCGCGATTCTCGTTCAGAAACAAGCGGATCGCCGCGGTCATCGCCAGCCGAATGTCGGTATCGATGTTGATCTTGCGCACGCCGTGCTTGATGCCTTCCTGGATTTCCTCGACCGGCACGCCGTAGGTTTCCTTCATCTCGCCGCCATTCTCGCGGATGATCGCCAGCAGGTCCTGCGGCACCGAGGACGAGCCATGCATCACCAGATGGGTGTTCGGGATGCGGTGATTGATTTCCTTGATGCGCTCGATCGCCAGGATGTCGCCAGTGGGCTTGCGCGAGAACTTGTAGGCGCCATGCGAGGTGCCGATGGCGATCGCCAACGCGTCGATCTGGGTCTTCTTGACGAAGTCCGCAGCCTGGTCGGGGTCGGTCAGCAATTGCTCCCGGGTCATGGTCGAATCGGTGCCGTGGCCATCCTCCTTGTCGCCGCGCATGGTCTCAAGCGAGCCTGGCAGCCGAGTTCGCCTTCCACCGTGATGCCCAGTTTGTGCGCCATGCCGACCACTTTTTGCGTGACATCCACGTTGTATTCATAGTCGGCGATGGTCTTGCCGTCGGCCATCAGCGAGCCGTCCATCATCACCGACGAGAAGCCCAGCTTGATCGCGCCTTCGCATACCGCCGGCGACTGGCCGTGGTCCTGGTGCATCACGATCGGGATGTTCGGGTAGGTATCGACCGCGGCCTGGATCAGGTACTTGAGGAAGGTCTCGCCGGCGTATTTGCGGGCGCCGGCCGAGGCCTGCATGATCACCGGCGAATCGGTTTCCGACGCCGCTTCCATGATGGCCTGCACCTGCTCCAGGTTGTTGACGTTGAAGGCCGGCAGGCCGTAGCCGTTTTCAGCCGCGTGATCGAGAAGTTGGCGCATGGATACGAGAGGCATGGGAGGCTCCTGAAACGGTCGAGAAATGAATCAGCTTGGGTGCGGGACGGCTATTTTATGCCAGACGCCTGCCTCGGCGAAAGCGCAGGCGCGGAAATCCGGCTTGATCTGAAGCACACCTATTGGTCCGTTCCCGCGCGAACGAGAACCCGGATGGGTCTTGACCACGCCACCTTGATGTTGTCCGAAGAGTTTCCCGAATACGTCATTCACGCGTCGCAATCACCTGACACCACGCCCATTGCGATGCATCCGGATTGCAGCGACGCCGACGCGCTCGCGGTGCGTGCCATCGCGGGCAGCTACGAAGTTGCGCGAACCATCCGATGATCAGGCCGGTTTGCGGAACACCGCACAGTAGCTCTCGAGCGGCCCGCGGCCCGGCCAGTCGTCGATCAGCCGACGCAGCACGAATCCACTGCTGGTCACTTCGGCGATCACGTCCTTCGCGGGAACCCCGAAATCGCCCCGTCCCAATAGCAGGGGCGGCGGGAAATCGATGACGGCGAGCAAGCCACCTGGCCGCAGCGAGCGCAACAAGCTGGCGTTGATGCCCGCTGGGTCAGTCAGGTGGTGATACACGCGGCGCAGCACGATCACGTCACAGCAATTCGGCGGCAATCCTGCCTCATTGCCATGCGCTTCGAGAACCGTCACGTTATCGAGCTTGGCGGCGGCGAGGGCCTCGCGAAGCGCCCGCCGCCGTTCCGGCTCAATTTCGGTGGACAAGACGCGCCCATTCGGCCCGACCTCCCGCGCCAGGGCAAAGCTGAGTTCTCCTTTGCCGGCACCGACATCCGCCACCGCCTTACCCGGTGCCATGGAAAGCACCTCCTTGAGGCGCGGCATTTCCGGGCCGTCGGCGCGAAAGCCGAACCCGGTCCAGCTACCGCAACCTGCGCACGCGGCGGAGAGCAGAAGTGCAACGGCCAGTGAGCCGGTTCGACGCGTCATGGGTTTGTCCTTCGCGATCAAACGCCGTACTATGCCAATTCAAGTCGACTTCAAGTCAAGCGGGTGAGACCGATGGACATTGCTGAGGTGGCGCGGCGCGCCGGGGTTGCTGCGTCGGCGTTGCGGTTCTACGAGGAGAAAGGCTTGATCGCATCGATTGGGCGGCGCGGCTTGCGCCGTCAGTATTCCCCCGGCGTGCTCGAACGGCTGGCGGTGATCGCATTGGGGCGCGCTGCCGGCTTCTCGCTCGCCCAGATTTCGCTCATGCTCGCGCCGCACGGGCAAGTGCATATCGACCGTCGGATGCTGACTGCCAAGGCGGACGAGTTAGACGAGACGCTGAAAAAACTAAGTGCGCTGCGCGACAGCCTGCGGCAGGCTGCTGCTTGCCCGGCCCCAAGTCACATGGAATGCCCCAACTTCCGCCGCTACCTGCAAGCGGCAGCGTCCCGTGAGATAACTGTCCCGAAGCAACTCCCGAAACGTCAGCGCTAGTGCACGCTCGAATCGCGCTATTGTCAATCTGGCCGATAAGATCACATCTGTCGGCCTGAAACCATTCGGACGCCGATTCCATGCTTGCGTAAGCCTTCATCCAAACGTCACCGCATACACCGGCGGCAAGGTATTCGACAGCGCCGTCCACGAATCCCCCGCATCTTCCGACACCCACAGCCCGCCGGTGGTCGAACCCATCATCAGCGTATTGCCGTCGCTGGATACCGCCAGCCCGTGCCGGTAAATCAGGTCGTAGCAATGCCGTTGCGGCAGGCCCTTGCGCAACACTTCGAACGACCGGCCGCCGTCGCGCGTGCGCGTGACGCACAGCGCGCCGTCCACCGGGTAGCGCTTCTCATCCTTGACCGCTGGCACGAACCACGCCGTGTTGCCGTCATGCGGATGGGCGGCGACCGCGAAGCCGAAGTTCGAGACCGCGGTGTTGGTGCATTCGACCCAAAGCGCGCCGCCATCGGTCGAGCGCCAGATGCCGTTGTGGTGCTGGCACCAGAGCGTGTCCGGCGCGCCGGCGCAGCGCACGATGCGGTGCGGGTCCTGGGTTTGCTCTGAATCCACCTGCCCGGGTGGCATGTAGGCGGCGCGCATGCCGCGGGCGCTCAGGCGCCAGCTGGCGCCGCCATCGTGCGAGGTCCACGCGCCACCGCATGACACACCCACCAGCAGATGGCGGCTGTCGCGCGGATCGACGCAGATCGAGTGAATGCCGGGCGTGTCCTTGCCGCCACCGAACCATTCGCGCCGCTCAGGCTTGTCCCACAGGCTGCGCATCAATTCCCACGAAGCGCCGCGATCACGCGAGCGGAACAGGCCGCCCGGCAGAGTGCCGCACCAGAGCGTGCCGGGTTCATTAGCGCCGCCGGTTTCGAGCGACCAGATCAGATTGAGCTTCCACGCCGGCTCGCCTTTGTTTTCCTCGGTCTGCGGCGGTTGCGCGGGATAAATCGGCACGCTGATCTCTTGCCACGCGCTGCCGTTGCCTGTCCCGGTGCCCGCCTCGCGCCGGTGCAGCTTGACCCCGAAGTGCCCAAGGTCGAGCGCGGCGTAAAGCGCGCCGTCGCGCGCATCGCTGAGCGTGAGATTGACCGGGTCGCCGGGGAAGGCAACATGGGTGATGGCCCAGCCCGCCGCGCCGCGCGTAAATTGGAACAAGCCTTTGCGAGTGGCTACCTGCGCATTGGTTTGCTTCATGTCTCTACCCTCCAGTCAGTGCTTGCAGCACATGCACTTCGCTGCTCGCGAGTAACGCGTCATCCAGTTTCTCGTAGTCACGCACGCGCCGCCCGTCGATGAACACGATCAAGTGCTTGCGCAAGTGCCCCTGGTCATCAAGGACATAGCCGCGCAACTGCGGTGCTGTCGTAAATGCTTCTTCAAGCGCACCGCGCAGCATGGCAGCGCCGGTGTACATCGCGGGCGCGTCGACGAAGCGTCGCAACTGCTGGGTGAAATAGAGTTGCGCCATCGCGGTTGCTCCTTCAGCTTTCAGGCATCGCTAATCTGGGGTGCGGTGAAGTTCGAACTCCGGTCGCAACGCCGCCCAAAGCCGGCTGTCACGGATGCGTCTCGCGCGCCATTTCCGATTCGCAGCTCAGCCAGGAATCACAGGCTCTACCAAACATGCAAGCTGCGCCAGGGATTCCTGCCAGCCCAAGTAGCACATCTCGATGGGAATCATGGCCGGAATACCGGTCTGCACGATGTCCACGTCGGTGCCGCAAGACACCGGTTTAAGCACCACGGTGGTCTCCATCTCGCCCGGCATATTCGGATCGTCGAATTTGTCCGAATAGCGAATGCGTGAGTGCGGCACCAATTCGCGGTATTCACCGCCGAAGGCGTGGCCGTGGCCCGACGAAAAATTGGTGAACGACATGCGAAAGCTGCCGCCCACCTTCGCATCCATGTGATGCACCTTGCAGGTAAAGCCATACGGCGGCAGCCACTTGGCCATGGCGTCAGCGTCGAGAAACGCACGGTAGACGCGCTCCGGCGTGGCGCGCAGCACGCGGTGCAGACGAACGGTGCCTGTGGTCATGTTGATCCTTTCGGTGTGCGGGTTGACATTCTTCCAAACAGCCAGGTTCAAAAACCGCGCGCGGTCTCGACAGCAAGCTCGCGCACCGGCCGCACCTCAATGCTGCCGTGTTGCGCGGGGGGAATCTGCGCGGCGACCTGCGCGGCCTCGTTCAAATCCTTGGCATCGATCAGATAGAACCCGGCGAGCATTTCCTTGGTCTCGGCGAAAGGGCCATCTGTCATCGTCATCTGGCCATTGCGCACGCGCACCGTGGTGGCGGTCTCGACCGGGTGCAGCGGCTCGGCTGCAAGCAGCCGCCCGCTCTGATGCAGGCCTTCGGCGAAACTGAAGCACTTGGCATCGGGACAGGCGTTCCAATCTTCTTTCGAGAGGTAGACCAGGCAAAGATATTTCACTATGTGCTCCGGAGGTGGCGGCGGTGGGTGGGCGACGGCAGGCGCGAATGTGGCGGCACGCAGATCAGATCGGAATCAATTCGCCATTGACAATCCACGGCGTGCCAAACTTGTCGGTCAGCATTCCCCAGGCTTTGGACCAGAATGCGGGCTGCATCGGCATCGTGATCTTACCGCCGTCGGACAACGCCTTGAACGCCCGCTCGGCCTCGGCGATGGTGTCGTAGTTGAGCGTGAGCGACACACCCTTGATGCCCTCGTACGGCATGGTGGCAGGGCAATCGCCCGCCATCAGCATGCCGCCGCCGGGGAGGACGAGGCAGGCATGCAGGATGTGATTGTGGCTTTCCGGCGGGCAATGCGCCGCCATCGGCGACTCGCCGGTGGTCATCAGCGTCTGGAGTTTGGATTCGAGAGCGGTCTCGTAAAAGCGCATGGCGTCGGCGCAGTCGCCGTTGAAGCTGAGGTAAGCGATGGGGTGGGGCACGGTGACTCCTGGATCGAGTGACAAGATTTATACGCAAAAGGCCGGGTATGAAACGTCAAGCTGGCGAAGGGACGCGATTCAGGCATCGAGCACCATCTGAAAGCCGCCAAAGATCATGCGCTTGCCGTCGAATGGCATGTCAACGGACTGCAAGCGCGGATCAGACATCACTTTGGCCATGCCGGCATCGCGCACCTCGCGCGACGGCCAGACGATCCACGAGAACACCACGGTTTCGTGCGGCTCGCACTTGACTGCCATCGGGAACGAGGTCACCTTGCCGTCAGGCACGTCATCGCCCCAGCAGTCAACCAGATTGAGTGCGCCATGCTCCTTGAAGACAACGGCGGCAATCCGGGCATGGTCGAGATACCGTTATTTGTTTGCAGTGGGAACTGGGATCACACAGCCGTCGATGTAATGCATGGTTTGGCTCCTTGAAAGTGCGCCTGAAAGGGGGGTGCTGTACTTCTTAGTCGAATGGCGCTTGCCGGAATCGACAGCCCGGAAAAAATAATTTTGGTTTCCACAAGCACTCTACCGGGGCCCGGCATGCGAGTCTAATCAGCGCTGCCGAACGATTGAGCAGAAAGCGCTTTTTCGGCTCCGGTAACGGCAGTTCAGTTCTCAGATCGGCAGCGGCAAGCGTGGCAGCCTGCGGAATGCTCGCGCCGCCACCGCCTTCAGGACTGCGGGTCGAACCCGAAGACACGCAGCTCCTGGTCGCAGCGGCAGGCCTTCGCGATGCGCGCGGCCCACGCGACGGCCTCATCGCGCGAGGCCAGTTCGAGCACTGTGAACCCGCCGTCAAGCGGGGGCGCCCACGGGTAGCCTCCCTCAGCGACCGCCCCGTCGGCCGAGACGAGCGCGGACGGCACAGCTGCGTCGATGCCGCCGGCGAAGACGTAGACACCGGCTGCTTTCGCCTCGGATATCACGGCGTGCGCGTCGCGGCCCGCCGCCTCCAATTCATCATCACGCACGACCATCGCCGCACTGGGGAAGGAGATTAGGTACTTGGCCATGAGGCTTTCCTTAATGAGAGCTCAGATTTCAAGCACGACTTCAAAGCTGCCAAAAAGGCGGGCTTCAACGTGTATTGCGTAGTTGTTCAGGTCCGTTTGCCACCGCCGTAACGCGCTGCCTCGATGGCCGCGATGTCGATCTTTCTCATTTGCATCATGGCATCAAATGCACGCTTTGCTGCCGCCGGATCCGCATCGGTGATTGCGTCTGTCAAGGCCACTGGGGTGATCTGCCATGAGAGACCCCACTTGTCCTTGCACCAGCCGCACTCACTCTCCTCGCCACCATTGCCCACGATAGCGTTCCAGTAGCGATCCGTTTCCGCCTGGTCAATGGTGGCGACCTGGAATGAAAAGGCTTCGTTGTGCTTGAACATCGGGCCGCCATTGATTCCGAGGCAGGGGATGCCCATGACAGTAAACATGACGGTCAACACGTCACCCTCTTTGCCGGACGGAAAGTCTCCAGGGGCGCGATAGACCGCGTCGACAGAGGAGTCAGGAAATGTGCCGGCGTAAAAGTGCGCCGCCTCTTCAGCGGCCCTGTCGTACCAAAGGCAAATAGTGTTTTTTGCTTGTTTCATCGTACTGACTCCCCATGCGAAGGGTGGCTAACAGGGCGTAGTCGAACGGCGCAGCGCCAATTCGACACGGCTTCAAAAACATTCATGCAGCCCGTCGCGACCAGTCGAGCGGGAACGGGTGGCGCCTGGTTGGTGGAATCAGGTCTTTGCAATGACCAGATGCGTAGCCAGCGACGTGGCTGCGTGTTCAATGCATTGGTAGCCGAGCGCACGCAGGTCGAGCCCGGCAAACAGCGCCTCGCCTGCGCCAAGCAGCACCGGCGCTACGGCAACATGCATTTCGTCAATCAGCCCTTCCTTCAGGTATTGCCGGATGGTGGCGGCTCCGCCACCGACGCGCACGTCCTGGCTGCCCGCTGCGGAAATGGCGAGCTTGCGGGCCTCGTGTATGCCGCCTGTGACGAAATGAAAGACGGTGCCGCCCTTCATGTTGATCGATGACCGGGCGTGATGGGTCAAGACGAACACCGGCACCTGATACGGTGGCTCATCGCCCCACCAGCCCTTCCATGCATCGTCGGGCCACGGACCGCGCACCGGGCCAAACATGTTGCGCCCGAGAATCCACGCGCCCACGTTGCGAAAACCGCGCATCGCGTAATCGTCGTCGACACCGGTGGCGCCGCCTTCGTTGCCAAACACCTTCTTCTGGAAAGTCCGGGTACTAAACGCCCACTTGTGCAAGTCCATACCACCGCTGCCAAGCGGATTGGCAAGGTCCTGATTCGGTCCGGCGCCAAAGCCGTCTACCGAGATCGAAAAGCTCTCAACGCGCAATCTTGACATGTGCTTTTTCTCCAAGTGGTTCCATGACAGGGTACGGACACGACAGCAGAATGACGGACCCCGTCGACATCGCCGGTCAGTCGCCGGGCAAGCCCGCAAGTTCAACCACGGGCCGCACCTCGACCGTGCCGATTTGCGCCCCGGGCACCCGCTTCGCAATCTCGACTGCCGCTTTTTTGTCAGGCGCGTCGATGAGGTAATAGCCGGCTATTTGCTCATGGGTTTCGATGAATGGGCCGTCGGTCACCAACGCCTTGCCATTGCGTACCCGCACCAGGGCGGCAGTCGAAACCGGATGCAGCGGCGAAGCACTGATGTATTGCCTGTCGGCATGAAGTTGGTGCGTCAGGGCGATTGACTCGCTGAGTAACTGTTGTCGCGCGGCATCACTGATTTGATCGAATGCCGCTTCGTTGTGGTGTACGAGCAAAAGATATTTCATCGGTAAATCTCCGTCTCGAGCACCGCCTATTTTTCGGCAAGCTTCTTCAGGTCGGCCAGCCCCTCTTCATATTTGCTTCCGACCATCTTCTCCATGCTGAAGAAAATCGTCATCAACTTCGACACGTACGGGCTCGGACCGTACATCGCTTGCGTCAACTTCGTGCTGTCGCCTTGCGGCGACAGCGTAAAGTCAACGAAGTTATGTGCTTCAAACGGTGTCACGAAATCCAGTTTGAGGGAAACCTTGGACAACGCACTTGACTCGATGATTTCCATCCGTCCCTGACCTATGTCTTTGTTGCCGGCCCATTCGTATACGGCGCCGACACCGCTGCGTGGGCCGCTGTAGGTGCGCTTGATCGAAGGGTCGATCTTTTCCCAGGGAGACCAGGCCTCCCATTGGTGAAAGTCATTGATCAAGGCAAACACCTTTTCCGGCGGTGCCTTGATGGTGGTGGATCGCTCGATACGAAATGCGTCCGGTTTGGTCGCCGCGTAAATGAGCAGTCCGGTGACCAACAGAAGTACGACAGCAGCGAAGATTTTTAGCATGTTGGCTCCCTCAATTCGATGGGTTGTTAACCAGATCACCACTACAGCCTCAAGGTTTGAGATGCGGGACGCTGTTGTACTTCCTAGTCGAACCGCACACGCTCAAATCGACAGCCCGGAAAAAATATTCTCACGGTCCGGAAGTTACCCGCCCGAAGCCGCGTCGCCCATCACTCCAGCGCGGCCAAACGCTTGAGCAGAAAGCGCTTTTCCGGCTCCTGTTGCGCCAATTCGAGCGCGCGCTGATATGCTGCGCGCGCCTCGCCGCGGCGCTCGAGTCGGCGCAGCATGTCTGCCTGCGCGGCGTGCGCCAGGTGGTATTGGTTCAATTCGCCCTGGGCAAGCAAGGCGTTGACAAGCCCCAGACCTGCCGCCGGTCCGTCACGCATGGCGAGCGCGACTGCGCGATTCAACTGCACCACCGGCGAGGCGTCGCGCTGCAGCAGCGCGTCGTACAGCCCGGTGATTTGCGGCCAATCGGTCGCATCCGCCGTGCGCGCTTCGGCGTGAACTGCCGAAATCGCGGCCTGCAAGGCGTAGGAGCCGAAGCGTGGTGACGACAGCGCTTGCAGGGCGAGCACGCAGCCTTCGGTGATGAGTGCGGTGCTCCATCGACCGCGATCCTGTTCGTCCAGCGGCACCAGATCGCCATGAGCGTCAGTGCGCGCGGCACGGCGTGCCTCGTGCAGCAGCATCAGTGCCAGTAGCCCCGTCACCTCGGCCTCGGGCAGCAGTCCGTGCAGCAGGCGCGCGAGGCGGATCGCTTCGTCGCTCAGTTCGTTGCGCGTCAACGCAGCGCCCGACGAGGCCGAATAGCCTTCGTTGAACACCAGATAGATCACGCGCAACACGCTGGTGAGCCGTACCGGCAATTGATCGCGTTCGGGTACCTGATACGGGATCCGCGCTGCGCGAATTTTTGATTTGGCACGCACGATGCGCTGCGCCAGCGTGGGCGCGGGCAGCAAAAAGGCGCGTGCGATTTCTTCGGTGGTGAGGCCGCATACTTCGCGTAACGTCAACGCGATTTGCGCGTCTTCGGCCAGGCTCGGGTGGCAGCAGGTGAAGACCAGGCGCAGGCGGTCGTCTTCGAGTTCCTCGGACTCGCCAAGCGCGGTGCCAGTATCCGGCGGGGCATCCGCTTCTGCGGCAGCGTCGTCCCAGGCGACAAAACGCTTTTGGCGACGCAGGCTGTCGATCGCCTTGAAACGGCCGGCAGACACCAGCCACGCGGTCGGGTTGGCGGGAATGCCGCTGGCGGGCCACTGTTCGAGGGCGGCGCGAAAGGCTTCATGCAGCGCTTCTTCGGCAAGATCAAAATCGCCGAGCAGGCGGATCAGTGTGGCGAAGACGCGGCGCGACTCGGCGCGGTAGACCGCATCAATCGCCGCCGCGACGTCAGCCGTACGCGTTGGCTGGACCACCGATGGCGAAGCAGGCGAGTCCGCGTCCATTTTTCAACCATCCCCTCTGCAGAAGTCGCTTGCACCAAGGGTTTCAGGCTAGCTCGATGCGGCTCTCTCGACGCGTCCGGCGGTCAGAACCGGTTTCAGGTCTCGCCAACCCGCACGATCTTGAGCGTATTGGTGCCGCCGGTTTTGCCGATCGGCTCGCCAATGGTGATGATGATGAGATCGCCCGCCTCAACCACGCCGGCTTTGACCAGATGCGCTTCCGACTCGGCCAGCAGCTTGTCACGGTCGTGGCTGTGCTGCGGCATCAGGAACGTACGCGTGTCGCGGAACAGCGCGAGCTTGGTGTAGGTCTCCGGGTCAGGCGTGAGCGCATAGATCGGCACGCCCGAGTTGAGGCGGCTCATCCAGAGCGCGGTGGAGCCCGACTGCGTGAGCGCGACCAGCGCCTTGACCTTCAGGTGATGCGCGGTGAACAGCGCACTCATGGCAATCGCCTGGTCGATGCGCGTGAACACGCGATTCATGAATTCCTGATCGAGCCGCACGTCGGCATCCATCGATTTATCGGTCTCGATACAAATGCGCACCATCGCTTCGACCGCCTCGACCGGGAACTGGCCCGAGGCCGATTCGGCCGACAGCATCACCGCGTCGGTGCCGTCGAGCACGGCGTTGGCGCAGTCGCTCACCTCGGCGCGGGTTGGCACTGGCGAGGTGATCATCGACTCCATCATCTGCGTCGCGGTGATGGTGAGCTTGTTCATCTCGCGCGCCATGCGGATCATGCGCTTCTGCAGGGCCGGCACGGCGGCATCGCCGACTTCGACCGCGAGGTCGCCGCGCGCGACCATGATGCCGTCCGAGGCTTTCAGGATTTCCTCGAGCGCAGGAATCGCCTCGGCACGTTCGATCTTGGCGATCAGCAATGATTTTCCACCGCGTGCGCGCATCAGTTCGCGCGCCATGTACATGTCGGCGCCGCTCTTGGGAAAGGAGATGGCGAGGTAGTCGGCCTTGATCGCCACCACGGTGTTGATGTCTTCGATGTCCTTCGCGGTCAAAGGCGGCGCGGTGAGGCCGCCGCCCTGCTTGTTGATACCCTTGTTGTTCGACAGCACGCCGCCCACCTTGACGGTGGTCGAGACGCGACTGCCCAGCACTTTGTCAACCGTGAGCACGATCTTGCCGTCGTCAAGCAACAGCACATCGCCGCGCTTGACGTCTTGCGGCAGTTCCTTGTAGTCGATGCCGACCGATTTTTCGTCGCCGATAACGGCGTCGGCGTCGAGCGTGAACGGAGCGCCATTGACCAGCGTGACCTTGCCATCCTTGAATTTGCCGACGCGGATTTTCGGACCCTGCAGATCGGCGAGGATGGCGATGCCGCGCTTGTGCCTGGCCGCGACTTCGCGCACCACGCGCGCACGCTCGATATGATCGGCGGCGGTGCCATGCGAAAAATTAAGGCGTACCACATCGACGCCGGCGGCGATCAACTTGTCGAGCATCTCCACACTGCTTGAGGCAGGGCCCAAGGTGGCAACTATTTTGGTGGAGCGGGACATGCGGTTTCCTTTAGCGGCGGTGGAACGCAGCGCCAACGGTTGAGTGGGTCGCGTGGATTTGTGAAACGCGATTCGCGTCGAATCGCCTCGTATTCGATTGCAATCGCGATTCAGGCTTTGAAGCGTTGCACCAGTATGTCAACGGCGGGCAAAGTCTTGCCTTCGAGAAATTCAAGGAAGGCGCCACCAGCGGTGGAGATGTAGCTGATTTTATCGGCGACACCGTATTTGTTGATCGCGGCAATCGTGTCGCCGCCGCCGGCGATCGAATATGCCGCCGATGCGCCAATCGCCTCGGCTACCGCACGCGTGCCGCCACCGAACTGGTCGAATTCGAAGACGCCGACCGGCCCGTTCCATACGATGGTGCCGGCGTTGGCGATCAGGCCGGACAGCGCCTCTGCGCTCTTGGGTCCGATATCGAAAATCATGTCGTCCGGCGCCACCTCGGTGGCCGCCTTGGTGACGGCCGGTTCGCTTGCCGAAAAAGCGCGCCCGGTCACCACATCGACCGGAATTGGCACCGAGCCGTTTTTCGCTTTCATCATCGCGATCACCGCGCGCGCCTCATCGACCATCTCGGCCTCGGCCAGTGACTTGCCGATCGGCAAGCCCTCGGCCAGCATGAAGGTATTGGCGATGCCGCCACCGACGATCATGTGATCGACGCGTTCCGCCAACGCCTTCAGGATCGTCAGTTTGGTCGATACCTTGGACCCGGCGACGATCGCCAGCAAGGGGCGCTTGGGCGCCAGCAGGGCCGCACCCAAGGCATCGAGTTCAGCCGCCATCAGTGGGCCGGCGCAGGCGATGGCCGCGTATTTGGCGATGCCGTGGGTGGTGGCTTCGGCACGGTGCGCGGTGCCGAAAGCGTCGTTGACATAGATGTCGCAAAGCGCGGCCATCTTTCGCGCCAGGGCATCATCGTTCTTTTTCTCGCCCTTGTTGCAGCGGCAATTCTCCAGCAGCACCACCTGCCCCGGCGTCACCGCGACACCATCGACCCAGCCGGCTTTCAGCGGCACATCGCGGCCCAGCAGTTCGCCCAAGCGCCTGGCGATCGGCGCCAG
Source organism: Burkholderiales bacterium (assembly GCA_031423955.1). Taxonomy (GTDB): domain Bacteria; phylum Pseudomonadota; class Gammaproteobacteria; order Burkholderiales; family JAEUOS01; genus JAEUOS01. The sequence continues at coordinate 32,137 of JANPGJ010000547.1, read as the reverse complement.
TGAATCGGCAGGCTTGACCTCACCCTCGGTCGGGCGCCCCAGATGGGAGGTCACCATCACCGCGGCGCCGGCCTGGACGGCCATGCGGATGCCCGGAAGCGAGGCGCGAATGCGCGTGTCGTCGGTGATGTTGCCGGCATCGTCCTGCGGCACGTTGAGATCGGCGCGGATGAACACGCGCTTAGCCCGTAGGTCAAGATCTTCGAGGCGGAGGAATTTCATCGGCTTGCCCGGTATGTGCGTTACAACTGGATCACTTGGCGACCACACGCACCATTTCCAGGCACTTGTTGCTATAGCCCCATTCGTTGTCGTACCAGGACACCACCTTGACGAAGGTGCTGTCGAGCGCAATGCCGGCCTCGGCGTCGAACACTGACGTGCAGGGCTCGCCGCGGAAATCGGTGGCGACCACCTTGTCCTCGGTGTAGCCAAGCACCCCCTTCATCGCGCCCTGGCTTTGCGCCTTCATCTCGGCGCAGATTTCCGCGTAACTCGCCGGCTTCAGAAGTTCGACGGTCAGATCGATCACCGACACGTCCGAGGTCGGCACCCGGAACGACATGCCGGTGAGCTTCTTGTTGAGCTCCGGGATCACCACGCCCACCGCCTTGGCCGCGCCGGTCGACGATGGAATGATGTTCTCAAGGATGCCGCGACCGCCGCGCCAGTCCTTGTTCGAGGGGCCGTCGACAGTCTTTTGGGTGGCAGTGGTGGCATGCACCGTGGTCATCAATCCGCGCTTGATGCCCCACTTGTCATTGAGCACCTTGGCCACCGGCGCCAGACAATTGGTGGTGCACGAGGCGTTGGAAATGATGGCCTGCCCGGCATAGCTCTTGTGATTGACGCCGAAGACGAACATCGGCGTGTCATCTTTCGACGGCGCCGACATGATGACCTTTTTCGCACCCGCATCGACGTGCTTTTGCGCCGTCTCCTTGGTGAGGAAGAGCCCGGTCGACTCCAGCACGACATCGGCGCCGACCTCGTTCCATTTGAGCTCGGACGGGTCCTTGACGGCGGTGAGGCGGATCCGTTTGCCGTCGACGATCAGGGTGTTGCCGTCAACCGCGATCTCGCCCTTGAAGCGGCCGTGCACCGAATCGTACTTGAGCATGTAGGCCAGATAGTCGGGTTCGAGCAGGTCGTTGATGCCGACCACCTCGATGTCCTTGAAGTTCTGCGCCGCGGCGCGAAACACCATGCGGCCGATGCGGCCGAATCCGTTGATCCCTACCTTGATGGTCATTGCAAGCTCCTGTCACTCAGTTCAAAACACTCTTGACGGCTGCGGCAACCTTGTCGGTTGTGAAGCCGAAGAACGCGTACAAATCCTTGAACGGCGCCGATTCGCCGAAGCGGTCGATGCCGATCACCCTGCCTTCAAGCCCCACATACTTCCACCAGAAATCGGTCACGCCCGCCTCCACGGCCACGCGCGGCACGCCGCGCGGCAACACCGATTCGCGGTAAGCCGCGTCCTGGGCGTCGAACACCTGGGTGCAAGGCATTGACACCACGCGCACCTGCACGCCTCCGGCGGCGAGCAGTTCGCGTGCCTTGACAGCAAGCTCGACCTCGGAGCCGGTGGCAATGATGATGGCGGCAGGCTTTGCCGTGGCGTCGGCCAGCACGTAGCCGCCGCGCGCGATGTTGGCGATGGTGCCGGCTGAGCGCACCTGGAACTGCGAGTTCTGGCGGGTGAATATCAGGCAAGCCGGGCCGTCGCGATGTGCCACCGCCTGGGTCCACGCCACGGCCGATTCAACCGTATCGCAAGGGCGCCAGACATGCATGCCGGGAATCAGCCGCAGGCTCGACACGTGTTCGATCGGCTGGTGGGTCGGACCGTCTTCGCCCACACCGATGGAGTCGTGGGTGAAGACGAAGATATTGCGCAGCTTCATCAGCGACGCCATGCGCAGGGCATTGCGCGAGTAGTCGGAGAAGGTCAGGAAGGTGCCGGTCTCCGGAATGAAGCCGCCGTGCAGGCTCATGCCGTTGGTGATCGCCGCCATGGCGAATTCACGCACGCCGAAATTGACAATGTTGCCGGCAAGTTTGCCGTCCGCGCCCCGCGCCACCACCTGGCTGCCAGGCCAGTTGGTAAACACGCTGCCCATCAGGTCGGCCGAACCGCCGATGAGTTCAGGCAGCACCGGCGCGATGCCGGAAATCGCCCCCTGCGAGGCCTTGCGGGTGGCCACGGTTTCCGCCTTCGTGTTGGCACCATCGATCAACGCGGCAACGGTCGCATTCCAGTTGGCAGGCAAGTCACCTGCCATGCGGCGCCGGAACTCTGCGGCCAGGTCGGGATGCGCGGCGGCATAGGCGGCGAACTTTTCGTTCCAGACTTTTTCAAGCAGCCCGCCGCATTCGCGGGCATTCCAGCCGGCATACACCTCGGCGGGAATCACGAAGGGTTCATCAGGCCAGCCAAGTGCCACGCGGGTGGCCGCGACCTCTTCCTTGCCCAGCGCCTCGCCATGCGCCTTGGCAGTCCCGGCGCGGGTCGGCGCGCCACGGCCGATCACGGTTTTGCAGCAGATCAGGGTCGGGCGCTTGTCCTGTGCCTTGGCCGCCTTGATGGCGGCATCGACTGCCTCGACATCGTGGCCGTCGACATGCGGAATCACGTTCCAGCCGTAGGCCTCGAAGCGCTTCGGCGTGTCGTCGGTAAACCAGCCGGCGGTCTTGCCGTCGATCGAAATGCCATTGTCGTCGTAGAGCGCGACCAGCCTGGAGAGACCCCAGGTGCCTGCCAGCGATGCGGCCTCGTGCGAAATGCCCTCCATCAGGCAACCGTCGCCGAGGAAAACGTAGGTGTGATGATCGACGATGGTATGGCCCGGCCGGTTGAACGCGGTCGCCATCAGTTCTTCCGCCAACGCCATGCCGACCGCATTGGTCAGCCCCTGGCCCAACGGTCCGGTGGTGGTCTCGACGCCTGGCGTCATGCCGTATTCCGGATGGCCCGGCGTTTTCGAGTGCAACTGGCGGAACTTCTTCAGTTCCTCGATGGGGAGGTCGTAGCCCGTCAGGTGCAGGAGAGCATAGAGCAACATCGAACCGTGACCATTGGACACCACGAAACGATCGCGGTCGGCCCAGTGCGGGTTGGCCGGGTTGTGGCGCAAATGGCGGTTCCACAGGGCCACGGCGATATCGGCCATGCCCATCGGCATGCCCGGATGGCCGGAATTGGCCTGCTGGACGGCGTCCATGGCAAGGGCGCGGATGGCGTTTGCCAGTGTGGCAGGTGAAGCTTGGGCAGTCATCGATCGGGCTTGAAAGGGGTGGTGGAGCCGTTGCAGCCAGGACTCCGCGCCCCTCCCCGCGCGATGCTTGCGGCCGGCGGAGTCATGGCAGGCGGAGAACTTATAATTATACGCGGTCATCCCATGCTATCAGCCCCGTTTGCCACAGCGCGGAATCGCACCGGCGCCCAACCACCCCGCGGAATCGAGCCCCCCAAATGCAGGGCCTGCACCTGACCGGCGACCTGTTCGATTGCCGCTGCCCGCTCGAGCACCTGACCGACATGGCGGGCCTGCGCGACCACTGCCTGCAGGCGGTGCGCAAGGCCGGTCTGACACCGGTGGGTGAGCTGTTTCACACCTTTCCGGGCAGCGCCGGCATCACCGCCGTGGTGCTGCTGGCCGAATCGCACATGGCGGTACACACCTGGCCGGAAAAGATGGGCGTCACCCTCGACATCTACGTGTGCAACTTCGGTGCCGACAATTCGGCCAAGGCGCGCGCGTTGCGCGATGTTTTGCTCGTCTACTTCGATCCGGCGCGCAGCCGGCTGCAAGGCGTTGCGCGCGGGGAAGATCGATGATTCCGCGCCTGTTTTGCCAAGGCGAGATCGCTGCCGGCCAAACCCTCGGCCTGCCCGACAAACCGGCCCATCACGCACGCGATGTGCTGCGGCTGACCGTCGGCGACGAAGTCACCCTGCTCAACGGCCTGGGCGGCGAATTTCGCGCCCGCCTCGCAAGCGTGACAAAAACGCAGGTCACGGTCCACATCCTCGAATTCCATCAACGCGAGACCGAAGCACCCTACCCCGTGACCATCGCGCAAGGCTTGGCCGGCGGCGACAAGATGGACTGGGTGGTCGAAAAATCGGTTGAGCTGGGGGCAACCACAATCCAGCCTCTAGCGGCGTCCCGCTCGGTGCTGCGCCTGAACCCCGAGCGCGCCGCCAAGCGCCTGGAACACTGGCGCGCCATAGCCCAATCAGCCTGTGAGCAGTGCGGCCGCAACCGCATTCCGGCGATCGCACCGGTGGTGGCAATCGACCACTGGCTGGCAGCGATGCGCCTGCAACCAGGCCTGAAATTGCTGCTCTCACCGGTGCATGCCACCCGCTTCTCCAGCCTGCCCGAGCCCACGCCCGGCACGCCGATTACCCTGTTGATCGGCCCCGAAGCCGGCTTGTCTGATGCCGAAGAATCGCATGCTGAAGCCGCCGGCTTCGCGCCGATATTGCTGGGGCCGCGCGTGATGCGCACCGAAACGGCGGCGCTGGCGGCGCTGGCGGCGATTCATGCGCGCTGGGGCGATTTTTGAGGCGCCCGCGCCGGGCGAGCAGAGCGTCGCTGTTTCGCGACCTCGACGTCACAGGCGGCCCGCCTGTTTGAAACCCGGGTATTGCTTGCGCCGGAATGCGTCCTGCCTCAGGCGTCGGAAGCTTCAAAAGCTTCCCCGGGCGCGGCCTTGAACCGGGCCAGGTCTAGAGCCTGGCAAGGCCCGGATAAATGACCTCGAGCATCATCGGAACCAGCCAATCGCGGCTGTGAATGCAAATGATAGAATATATTTAGGTTAACAACATTGTTAATCCAAATGAATTCGTTGAAAACACCCAAACGGCAATCGCTCACACCAGCCCTCGCCACCGAGTGGGCGCAGATGGCGCATGCTCTGTATCTCGAAGCGCTGATGAATCAGACCCGCTGGGCTTCCGGCGAGCTGGCGTTTCATGGCGGCACCTCCTTGCGTTTGTCATGGAATTCGTCGCGCCATTCCGAAGACCTCGATTTTTTACTGTCGCGGGCCGTGCGCAATCTGGATGCCGCCGTGCATGCCATTCACGCCACCATGTCGGAAATGGCGCGGCGCGTTGACCCGGATTTCATGATTGCCATTGCCGATAAGACCAAAGACGCGCAGCGCATGGCGAGTTACATGATTACCGTCTCGCACCCACGCTATATCGGCATGGCAAAAATCAAAGCCGAGTTCTGGCGCACCAAACCGGCCTACCTCAAGAAGTATCCCACCCAGATGCGCACGCCGCGGGCGCAACCCGCATCGCTCGATTTCTACTCCCTGGTACACAGTCCGGTACCGGCGGCGTCGCTGGAGACCGCCTATGCCGACAAACTCACCGCATTCGCCACGCGCCCTTATTTGAAATGGCGCGATCTTTACGATCTGTGGTGGATCGGCACCCAGACCAGTGCCGATTTGAAGATGAACCCATTGTGCAAACAGTTCTTGCACAACATCAGCGCCTACACGCCGCTGCAGGATTTGCCGCCAGCGCAGGCGCTCGCGCTGTTCCTGAAACAGGACAAGCGCCAACTTACGAAACTCGCCGACCCCGGCATCCGCAACTGGCTGCCTGCGTCACTTTGGACGGGCATGCAGCCGGAGGGTATTCGTCAGATCGTTGAATATGTTTTTCACACCATCGAAAACGTGTCAGCCCATATCGAGCATGGCGATAGAGCGAACGCCGATCTGCATTCGGTTCCGCCTGGAGACCGCGCATGAGCAGCGCCGCGCGCAAGGCAGGGGGCACCTATGTCTCCGGCTACGACCGGCTGAAGGACTTGCCGCCGGTGTTCTCCCTCAATACGCTGGTGCGCGCCACCGGCATGAGCCGCGCGAGCGCCAAAGTCGCACTGACACGCTGGGCAGGCAAAAAAATGATCGAGAGCGCGGGGCCGCGCGCCGGCATCTACTTCAACCGGGTTGTGGATCGCAACGGCGACAGCGCCCACAGCGTAAAAGCGCTGTTGATGAAGTATCCCTCGGCCACGCTGTGCGGCGCATCGATATTGCATAGCGCCGGCTGGACCACGCAGATCCCCTCGACCCTGCACGTGGCGGTGGAAGCGCGCAGCAGCTACGTCCAGATTGATGGCGCCACGCTGTTTCCCCGCCCTGTGTCGTGGTTTCAATTCATGCAGGCGCAGGTGGCCTGGGTGGGGGCGGCAGATACCAACGCGCCAGGCAATATCGCGACCTACGGCCTGCGCGCGCTCGCGCCTGCATGGGCGCTGGCTGATCTGTATGCGGATAAGTCGGGGCATGCCTGGCATCCGGATGAGGATGATCTGGATGTGCCGCGTGCCGCGATGGCGGCGCTGCGGCGAGCGTGCAAGGCGATGCAGTGTGCGCCTGCCTGGTTGCTCACGCCCCGACAGCGAAGCCTGGACTAGCCGTTTTGGAAGGAAGGCCAGGAAGTTCAATGGGCTTTTCGGGCATCCAGGCGATGCGCTGATCGAACCCGGTCTCCGCCGTGCTCCGGGCCGAGGAATCCCACTTTCAATCGTTCTGCACCTGCACCGCTACCGCCCCCCACAGCGGTGGCCCACACACCGGAGCTGCGCCTGAAGGCTGGGTGGGTTCGCCGATGTGATCGAGAAACTTATTCACGGTGCCGGCATCGTCGATGAAGGCGATGCTCCGAATCCGAGCGCGGCAAAACGTGGATGGCGGGGGCAAGACCCCAAGGATGCGCGAGCGCAGGCGCTCCCACAGATACCGGGTCACGGCACGCTGGCAGGTCTGTTCGCGGGTCGCCACAAAGTCGATGCTGGCGCTACCGCGGTAGGGGCCTGGGCGGTGACCGCCGCGACCAGCCCGGGGGGGCTAGCGCGGCATTGTGGTCGATCATGAGGAAGATCCGGGCGCGCGGGGCACGGCAGAGGTGCATGCCACAGCCATTTCGCATCTTCGCCGCGCGTCAATCTGCCAAGAGTGGCCAGTGCCGCCGGCAGATATCCTCGAAGCCGACTCGCTTGCATGTGGCATACCAATTGCCAAGTCTTTCCCCTAACAACTCGTTTCCCTAACGCCGCTGAGGGCGGACCCCAGGCACACAGAAAAAGGAAGATTGGCCATGTTGATGAAAAGCACAGGGAAAACACTGGTAGCAACACTGCTGTTCGCTGTCATGATCACCCCGAGCTCAGCGCAGCAGGCCCCGACCCGGATCCGCGTCAGCCTCGACTGGCTGTTCCAGGGCCCGGCCGCATTCTTTCTCCTGCCCGTGGCCAAGGGCTATTTCAAGGAAGAGGGACTTGATGTCACTATCGACACCGGCAACGGGTCGGCTGGCGTATTGACTCGGGTGGCGGCCGGTTCGCATGACATGGCGCTTGCCGATGTGAGCGCTTTCACCGAATTCCTGGGCCAGAATCCCTCGTCGCCGCAAGCGCAACTGCAGGGAATTTTCACGCTCTACGACGCCTCGCCGGCGGCGATTGTCACGCTCAAAAAGTCTGGCATCACCAAACCGAAAGACTTTGAAGGAAAAAACATTGGCGCGCCGATCTCGGATGCGGGTCGCAAAGCGTTTCCCCTGTTCGCTCGTGCCACCGGCCTCGACATGAGCAAGATCAAGTGGACCACGATGGAGCCTTCTTTGCGCGAAACGATGCTGGTGCGCAATGAGGTGGATGCGGTGACCGGCTTTCTGTTCTCCAACTGGTTCAGCCTGCTGCAGCGCGGCGCCAAGGAAGAGGATATCGTTGCCTTCAAGTACTCCGACCGCGGCGCTACGCTCTATGGAAGCTTCATCGTGGCCAGCCCGAAGTTCATCGCCGAGCAGCCAGACGCGATCCGGCGCTTCAATCGCGCGCTGGTACGGGGCGTTCGCGAGGTGATCCAGAATCCTGACGCGGCGATTCAATTCGTCAAGGCGCGCGATCCGCTGATCGATGTGGCGCTTGAAACCCGCCGACTGAAGATGGCGATCGATATCTCGGTCAAGACCGCCAATACGGTTTCCAACGGCATCGGCGCGGTCAACAAGGTTCGCCTGGAGAATTCGACCGCGGAGGTGGTCGCGGCCTTCGCGCTCAAGACATCCCCGGTGGTGGACGCCATGTTCAATTCGTCATTCCTGCCGGCAAAAAGCGATCGTATGGTGTTTTCGAAGTAGCCGTATGGCCGCACAGCTCCCGATCATCGACTTCAGCCGCCTCGCCGGCGGCCGGCAGGAGGCACGCAGCGAAGTTGCCGCGCAAATCGAGCGCGCCTGCCGCGACACCGGGTTCTTCTATCTGGTGGGGCACGGCATCGGCCAGCGCACAATCGATGCCGCGTTCGGCGCGTCGCAAGGCTTTTTTCGGCAACCGGAATCGATCAAGCAGCGGGTGTTCCACAAGCAATCGAAAAGCCTCGCGGGATGGGAGCCGCTGTGCGCACAGTCGCTCGATGGCGTCTCGGCTCCCGACTTGAAGGAAAGCTTCTATTGCAGCTTCGATCTGCCCGACCAGCATCCCTATGTCGCGGCCGGCATGCGTTCATGGGGCGCCAACCAATGGCCGGCCGGAATGCCCGATTTCCGCACCGCGATGCTCGACTACCTGGCGGCGGTGACCGCGTTGCGCCACGAGGTGGTGCGACTGTTCGCGCTCTCACTGCGCCTTGACGCCGGGCATTTCGATCCGATGTTCCGGCAACCCAGCTGTCATCTGCGGCTGGTGCGCTATCCGCCGCATCCCGCGGCGGTGCCGAGCGACCAGTTCGGCGCCAGCATGCATACCGACTGGGGTGCGGTGACGCTGCTCATGCAGGATGGCGCGGGCGGGCTGCAGGTACGCACGGTCGAGGATCAATGGATCGACGCGACGCCGATTCCCGGTGCGCTGATCGTCAATATCGGCGATCTCATGGCGCGCTGGACCAACGACTTCTATCGCTCCAGCCCGCACCGCGTGCGCAATCGCCAGACCGATATTGACCGCTATTCGATGGCTTTCTTTTTCGCCCCGGACCCGCAAACCCGGATCGAATGCTTGCCAACTTGTTCGACCGCACAAAACCCGCCGCGATACCCGCCCTGCAGCGCCATCGAACACATGATGGAAATGGTTGAGCGCACCTACGGCAAGGGTCGGGCCATCGCCGCATAGTGAAGCGCCGGTTGCTGATTCAGTCGCACCCAAATTCTTGGCATGCGGCCGCGCGCCGCGCTCTCAAGGGACGATGCGCTCCGCCCTGAAACGTTGTAGCAATCGCACGAACATCTCTTCACTATCGACCACCTCTTGAAAGCCGTGCAGACGTGACTTGGTCACCGATGACATGACGTCCCACGACGTGTTGAACACGTAATCGCCGAACGGCCAGGCCACCACTTCATCAAAGCGATAGGGTTTGAGGCCGTGCTTCTTGACAATCGCATCCCACAGCGGCGCCTTGTCCGCCATGAATTCGGTGAGATTGAGTGGCATAGGCTCGCCCGCCTGCGTGCCGAACACCGCAGCCAGCCGCGGCCAGATGTCCTGCCAGCGGAAATAGTCGCCGTTGGTCAGGTTGTATGCCTGGTTGGCGCAGCGCAGGTCGGTGGCGGCCCACAGGGCGGCGTTGGCGAAGTGCGCGGAGTCGGTCACCTGGTAGATGGCGCGGCCGGAACCAGGCTTGCCTGGCCAGGCCATCGGCCGCCCCAACTCTTTCATGATGGCGGCGTAGACCGCGATCACCGGCAGGATGCTCATCGCCGTGCCGGGGGCGAAGCCGCACAGGGTTTGCGGGCGCAGTTCGGCCCAGGTCCAGCGCTTGCCTTTCTGGAAGTCGGTCAGCCAGTCGATCTGGTCGAAGTAATAGTTGGCGCCGGCGTGGCGCGGGTCGGTCTCGCGTGCCGGCGTCTTGAATGGCCCGAGGTGCGAGCCGTAATACTTGGTGCCGGTGATCAGCACCACCCGCTCCAAAGAGGGTGAGCTGCGCTCGACAGCGGAGACGGAATTGACCAGCATGTCGCGATTCGGGGCGATGTTGGCGGCGTAGTCGGCGGCCTTGCCGGCGGGGGCCTGGAACGCGGCGTAGAACAGATGGGTGGCCGGGCCGAAATCGGGTTCGAAAGGTTTCTGCAGATCTACCGATACATAGCGCACCCGCTCGCGGTCTTCACCCTTGCGGCGCGACAGGCCGATCACCTGCCAGTCGGGCAGGGATGCGAGTTTGTCGACGATATAGCGGCCCATCACTCCGAGGGCACCGACCACGACGGCGGTTTTCATGAAGGTCCTTGCGTTTGCACTGCAGTTCACTCAGCTATCCGGAAATGCGCGGCATCAGCGCCGCGCCGCCCGCTTGCGCTGCCTCCACTTCCAGCGCAGATACATGCTCCAGCCTGCATGCACGACGCCATAGCCGGCGACCGCGAGCAGGGCACCGAGCAAGGGCACACCGACCAGCAGCGGCTTTCCAAGTGACATCGACCACGTACTGATCACTTCGGCCCACTGCGCCGGCGACAGGCCGGACAACACCGGCACCGCCACCGCATCGGTCGACGGGCCGATCACGAACGCGCCCAGCTTGTAGGCAAGCAGATAGAGGGGAATGATGGTCAAGGGGTTGGTGTAGAGCGTGGTGACCAGCGCGATCGGCAGGTTGCGCTTGAGCCAGACCGCGCACAGGGCGCCGCCCAACATTTGCAGAGGCCCCGGAATCAGCCCGCAAAACAGACCGATCGCAACGCCACCGGCGACGCTGCGCCGGCTAAGATGCCATAGCGCCGGGTGGAAAAAGCGCGGCCCGAGCATGCGCGCTACCTGGGTATCGCGATACTTTTCGACATCGGGCAATACTCGCTTGAGCCAGCGGCGCGGCATCGCAACCTCTTATCATTCGAACCAGTGCGAGTATAGGGATTCTCGAATCCCCGTCAGGGACTTTCCTACGAACCCGGAATGACGCCAGGCGGCAATGCGAGGCAATGCGCGGCGATCTCGCACGGCTTGACCCACCAGACCTGCTTCGCCTGCGGATGCTCCAGGCAATGCCTGAGCGCACGGCGGATCATGCGCAGGCGGAACGGCTGGCCGAACACATAGGTGTGGATCGACACATTCATCACCAGCGGGTGGGCGACCGACTGTTCGATCATCTCGTCGAACTGCTCGACGATCATGTCGCAGAAGTCGCCGGCGTCCTGCTTGCGGTGAATCACCACCTGTGAGTCGTTGAGCTCGATCGGATACGGCACCGAGAGAATCGGGCCGTTGCGGGTTCGCAGCCAGACCGGCTGGTCGTCCATCGGCCAGTCCATCACATACTGGTAACCGATCTCCTTGAGCAGGTCCAGGGTGTTGCCGGTTTCATAAGCGCCGGAACCCATCCAGCCGCTCGGCGCGCGGCCTTCGTGGCGAGTGATGGTGTCGGTGACTTCACGCAGGATGCGCTCCTCATCCGGCTGCCACAGTCCACGCAGGTTTTCGGCGTTGCTGCGGCCATGCGCCACCACCTCATCGCCGCGCTTCCTGATCGCGTCCATGATTTGCGGCGCATAGTCGTACAAGAGGCTGTTGCAGTTGTGCCCCGCCGGCAACTTCAACTCGTCGAGCAACCCGAACAGGCGCCAGACGCCGATGCGGTTGCCATAGTCGCGCCAGGCATAGTTGCGATGGGTCTGCGGCTCCCCGGTCTTGGCCGGATCGTGGCCCAGGCCGGCGCAGTAGGCGAACCATTCGATGTTGGTGGTGAGCGTGAAGGCGAGGCGCTTGCCGTCCGGCCAACTGTAGTCGCGCCGCTCCGGCAGCGGCACGTAGTCGTAACGATCGTGCTGCGGCAGCAGCGGTTTGTTTTCGTCCATCGGACTAGTCACTCCACTTTGGCGCCGGAGGCCTTCACCAGCGGCGCCAGCAGGCCGATCTCGCGGCCGATCATGCGCCCGAACTCGTCGCTGCCGGTGGCGATCGGATCGGCGCCGAGGGTCTCGAAAATCTTCTTCACGTCGGGACTCGCAACCACTTTGGCGAACTCGGCGTTGATCTTTTTCACCACCGCGGGGTCGATGCCCCTGGGCCCAAGGATGCCGCTATAGAGCACCACCTCGAAGCCGGGCAAGCCGGCCTCGACCATGGTGGGAACCTCCGGCGCGGTGCCGACCCGCGCCGGGGTGGTCACCGCCAGGGCGCGCAGCTTGCCGCCCTTGACCGCGCTGATCGCCGGCGGCATGGTGGAAAACACAAACGAGACCTCATTGGCCATGATCGCCTGGGTGGCCGGGGAACTGCCCTTGTACGGAACATGGGTGACGGTCAGGCCCTGTGACGTGGCGAACAGTTCGCTGGCAAGGTGCAGGATGGTGCCATTGCCCGACGACCCGTAGGCGTACTTGCCGGGGCTGGCTTTCAACATGCCGACCAGCTCCCTTACGGTTTTTGCCGGGGTCGAAGGATGCACCACCAGCATCAGCGGTGTGGAGGCCACCAGTGCGATCGGCGTGAAGTCCTTGATCGAGTCGTAGGGCAGCTTTGGGTACAGGCTGGCGTTGATTGCGTGGGTGGTGATGTCCTGCAGGAACAGGGCGTAGCCGTCCGGCGCCGACTTGGCGATGAAATCGGCGGCAATCGTGGTGCCGGCGCCGGCCTTGTTCTCGACCACCACGTTGTGCCCGATGTTGGCCGCCAGCTTGGCGGCAACGGCGCGGCCAAGCACATCGGAGATGCCGCCGGCGGCAAAGCCAACCACCAGGCGGATCGGCTTGTTGGGGTAATCGGCCTGTGCATGGGCATCGGGTATGCCCGCCAACAGGCAGGCGGCGAGCAAGGTTGCGACATTACGCATGAAAAACTCCGTCATTGCGGTTGATCCTGGCAAGTACGGGACTGCGCCTGCCTGCGGACCAACCTGTTGAAAGACGCAGTATCACGCAGGAACCGTGCCTCACGACAGGGCGACTGAAGGATCTTCCTTGACGGTGATGCGCCACAAGGTGCGCGCCTGGTCGTGGTCGGGCAGTGGCGCGGCGTGCAGCAACTGGGCGTTGTCCCAGACGATCACGTCGCCGACCCGGTAGTCCACCGTGTACAGGTATCGCGCCTGGGTGGCGTGCGCCTTCAATTCGTCGAGCAATGCCACGGCTTCGGCATCGTCCATGCCCTCGATACCGAACGAGCTGCCGGAAATCGAATACAGCGACTTGCGGCCTACATGCGGATGGTCCCGTGCAATCATGTGGCGCACCCAATGCACCTTTTTCTTCTGCTCTTCGCTCAACACCGAGGCCACTGTGCGCGATGATTCGTCCAGATCGTCGCGATTGCCATAGTGGTGGCGTCCGACCAGGCCTGCGAGGCGCGCCTTGGTGGCGGCGGGCAAATCGTCGTACGCCCGCGACTGGTTGGCAAAGGTGGTGCCGTTGCCGGTATCCGGCATCTGCAAGGCGTAGAGCATGGTGCAGCGCGCCGGCACGTCGAGATAGGAGTAGTCGGTATGAAAGTAGGTGCCGGCGTCTTTCAGGCCCTGCGGCTTGCCGTCTTTCTCGACGTTCGACAGCACCAGGATGTCGCTGATTTCGGGGTGGTGAAAAGTATCGATCACATGCGGCTCGGCGCGCCCCCAATGCCGCGAAAAGGCGTGGAATTGCGCTGCACTCAACTGCTGCTTCGGGAAGATGATGAAACAGTGCCGGTGCAGCGCCGCTTCGACAGCCTTGAATGCGGCCGCGTCCATCGGTTGCGACAGATCGATGCCCAGGATGCGGGCGCCCAACACGTCGGAAAGCGGTTCGATGGAAATCATGGTCAGGGCGCAGTGACAGGAAGCGCCGGCGCGGTGGCTACTTGAGCAGATCCGGTGATACCCAGCGCGGCAGCAGCAGGGGAATCTCGGGCCAGATGATGATGGCGCACAGGACCAGAAGCATTGGAACGAGCATGATCATGGTGTCCTTGAGCGCATACTTGAGCGGCACCTTCGCCACCGCGCAGGAAATCATCAGACACATGCCATAGGGCGGAGTCACCAGGCCGAAGGCCAGCGAGACGATGCCGATGATGGCGAACGATACCGGATGCAGCCCGACCGACGCGGCCAGCGGCTGCAGGGTGGTGCCGACGATGATGATGGCGGGGATGGCGTCGAGAAAGCAGCCCACCACCAGGAATGCGCCGGCGATCAGGAAGCCGACGCCGATCGGCCCCAGCCCCCACTGTGTGACATTGGCCAGCAATGCCTTGGGAATCTGGTAATAGGCCAGCAGCCAGCCGAACACCGACGCGGTGCCGATGCAGAACAGCGCGACCGAGGCCAGCCTGCCGGTGTCGACAATCGCGGTGTAGAGCTGGCGCAGGCTCAGCTCGCGGTAGTAGAAGATCGACAGGAGGGCCGCATACAGCACCGCGGCCGCCGCCGATTCGGTGGCGGTGAACCAGCCCAGCAGGATGCCGCCGACGATGATCAGGGGCGTGGTCAGCGCCGGAATCGAGGTCAGCGCCGAGCGCAGCACCTCGCCCGCCCCGGCCCGCGGGTAGACCGGATAGTTGCGACGCTTCGCGTAGGCGTGCACGGTGGCCATTTGCGCCAGCCCGATCAACAGGCCCGGAATCACGCCCGCCAGATACATGGCACCGATCGAGGTCGAAATGACGCCACCCCACACCACCATCAGTATTGAAGGCGGAATGATCACCGCCAACACCGCCGATACCGCGGTGATGGCGATCGAAAACGACAGGTCGTAGCCCTCCTTGACCTGCGCCTGGATGAACAGCTTGCCCTGGCTTGCGGCATCCGCCGTGGAAGAACCCGAGATGCCGGCGAAGAATACCGACAGCACCACGTTGATCTGCGCAAGGCCACCGGGGAAATGGCCCACCAGCGATCGCGACAGCCGCATCAGGCGATCGGTGATGCCGCCCACGTTCATCAGGTTGGCGGTGAGCAGGAAGAACGGCACCGCCAGCAGGATGAACGAGTTGTAGGCCTTGAACATCTCGTTGAACAGCACCATCGGTGACAGGCGTGGTTCAACCACCAGTATCGGCAGCGCCGCCAGACCCAGCGCGAAGGCGACCGGCACGCGCACCGCAAGCAGGGCGAAGAAGCTGCCGAACAGGACCAGCGCCGCCATCGCCGGTGACAGGGTGGCGCCGGTCACAGCGCCTCCTCCGGTGCGTTGCCATCCAGGTTCTCGCCGCGCCGGTAGAGATCCACGTCCCGCACGAACGCCTCGATGAGGAACAGCAGCCAGCTGATGCCGGTCAGCGGCCAGGCAATGAAGATCAGCCACATTGGCAGGTCGGCCAGTTCGGAAGTCTGGTTCCAGCCGAACTGGGTGAACTCGATGCCCCAGTAGATCATGACGCCGGTGAAGCCCAGCACAAACAGGTTGGCCACGATGCGCAGCATGGCATTGGCGCGCGGCGACAGGTCGGACCAGATATCGACGTCAAAATGCAGCCGCTCGCGCACCCCGATGATGGCGCCGATCATCACCATCCAGATGAAGAAAAAGCGGCTCATCTCCTCGGTCCAGATGTAGGCCGGGATCAGCGCGGTAAAGCGCGAGAATATCTGGATCGAGACTGGCACGATGAGGATGGCGACCGCGAACGCGAGCACCCACGTCAGCAGTCGGTGGTAGCCGTCAAGGAATTTGGTCATTGGGCGCGGCGCGCAAACGCCGGTGGCAGGTAAGGGTGAAACGCGGGGCCCGGAGCGGACCGCCGTCCGCCCCGGTGCAATGCTTTACTTGATCGCGTTGATCTTGGCGTAGATCTGCTCGGCGCCGATTTCCTTGGCATATGCCGCCATTACCGGATCGACCAGCTTTTGCATCGCCGCACGGTCCGCAAACGGCACCTGCTTCAACTTGCCGGCCTTTTCCATCGCGTCGAGTTTCTTCTGGTCTTCCGAGGACTCGATCTCGCGGCCATAGGCGCCGGCTTCCTTGCCCGCCTTCATGACGGCGGCCTGCAGATCCTTGGGCAGTTTTGCGAAGGTTTTCGACGAGAAGCAGATCGGGCGGATGGTGATCGCGTGGCGCGTCAGGTTGATGTTCGGCGCGACCTCGTTGAATTTCATCGCCTCGACCCCTGCCGCCTCGTTTTCGCCGGCATCGATCACCTTGTTCTGGATCGCGTTGTAGATCTCGTTGTAGGCGATCACGGTGGGTGACATGCCGATCGCGCCGAAGGTCTTGCTCCAGATCGGCGCGCCCTGCACGCGCACCTTGAGACCTTTCAGTTCAGCCAGGTTCTGCACCGGCTTGTTGGCGAAAATATTGCGTACACCGCCGCCAGCGTAGCCGATCAGCATAACTTCGCCTTTTTTCGCCACTTCATCGGCCACCGGTTTCAACAAGTCGCGGTCGAGCACCTTGTTCCAGTGCGCCAGGTCGCGGAACAGGAAAGGCGCGTCGATGAATGGCGCCGCCTTGGAAAAGGTCGACATGTGGGCCGGCGAAACAATGGCGTAATCGACCGCCTTCCCCTGGTTCATGTAGGCGAAGTAATCCTTTTCGAGCCCGAGTTCACTGTTGCGATGAAGCACGAAATTGACCGGCTTGGCGTAATACTTCTTGACCAGTTCCTCGAACTTGAGCAGCGCCTTGTTGAACGCGTGATCGTCGTTGAATTGCACCGCGCCGTGCAGCGTGATCACATCCTGTGCGGCGGCCGGCCAGGCGGCCGAGAATAGTGCGGCTGCGCCCAGTGCGCAGGCAGTGCGGCGGTTGATGGTCATGCGGTCTCCTCGGTTATGAATGCTTGGATCAGGGTCCCGACGCTTGCTTCCGCCGGCCAACCTCGACCTTCACATTCTACTTTTAACCGGACCGTTAAAACAAGGTCGCGAAGTGAAACCACAGGCGCGCGCCGCGCCGGCTTTTTCCTGCGCTTCAAGATGGCCGCCCGGACCGGATGGCGGCCGCGGTCTATCCAGCCAGTGGCTTGCCCGCGCGCAGCGCAGCGCCAAATGCCGCGGCCACCGCCTGCGGGCCGGCCAGCACACAGTCGAACCAGCGGCTTTCGATTTGCCGCAAATCGGCCGCCGCCGCCGACCAATGCGTCGCCTGCTCATTGATCAAGGTGTCGAACGTCGGCGCCGCCAGCAGCATCACCGCGCTGCTGTCGCTGCCATCCATCGAGACGGTCATGCCATGGCTGCGAGCCAAGTGCAGGATGGCGCGGTTTTCGCGCAGGCAATGCATGAAGATGCGCTGCAGGTAGCGATTGCGCGCCCACGTCGCCGCTTGCTCGAACAGGGCGCCGCCAAGCCCGTGGCCGCGCTGACCCTGATGCACCGACAGGCCCAGTTCGGCGCCTTCGCCGACCGGCGCGACATGCGCGACCGCCACCAGAATGTCGCTGGCATCGACCACCCCGAGCACGGCATCGGTGTCGAAATCGATCAGATCAACATAGCGATCGAGTGCATCGTCGTTCAAGGTGACGCCAAAGCGCAGGCGGCGATCCTCCGGATCAAGGGCCTTGTAATGCGGGCGCAGGCGCCAGCGATCGGAATCGGCCAGGTGCCGGACAACGGGGGTATTCATGAGCACTCTCCCTGGCAGCGACGGGGCGGCTTTTGGTCGCCATCAAGCGCTGCCGGTTAAGACTATTGGATGCAGCAAGTCAGCTACATCTTGTCATTGGATTGTGCATTGCACCATGAAGTTCCGCAAGCCGCCTTTACACTCGTTCACAAGCGCCGGAAAATCAAATAATTGTGAGTACTCGCTTACAATTACGTTCAGTGCTGTCAATATCGCTATGAATCGAATCACCAACACTGAGAACAGCCTCTAACGATACAGTTGGCCACCGTCGATATCAATCACCGTGCCGCTCAAATACGAGGCGCGCTCCGAGGCGCAGTACAGCACCACATCGGCGACTTCCTCGGTCTCGGCGATGCGCCCAAACGGCATGTTCGACAGCAACTCCTCCCAGCGCGACTCGTCGCCAAAGGTGGTTTTTGCGCGCGCCTTGGTCAAGGTGATGATGCGATCGGTGCGCGTGGCGGTCGGGTTGACGCCAAGCACCCGCACGCCGTGGTTGGTGGCGCCGGCGCCGACGCCCTTGGTGAAGGCGATCAGTGCAGCATTGCCGGTGGCGCCGCAGATATAGTCGAAGCTGGGCTTGGCGCCGGCCAGGCCGATCACATTGACGATCACACCGCTCTTGCGCTTCATCATCGGCGGCAGAACTTCGCGGGTCATGTTGATGTAGCCGAACACTTTCAGGTCCCAGGCGTCGCGCCAGCGCGCCTCGTCGATCGCTTCGACCGAGCCGCCGGGAATCGCGCCGGCATTGTTGACCAGCACATCGAGCTCGCCGCAGGCAGCCGCCAGTGCCTTGGCGGATCCGGGCCTGGACAAATCCAACGGATGCAGGGTGATCTCGACCTTGCTGTTGGCCAGGATTTGCAAGCGCGCCTCGTCCAGCCGCGCAGCGTCGCGCGAAGCCAGGTGCAGGCGCGCGCCTTCGGCGGCGAATGCCTTGGCGCAGGCCAGGCCGATGCCCTTCGATGCGCCGGTGATCAGAACGTTCTTGCCCTTGAGTCCGAGATCCATGATGGGTTTCCTTTGTTGTCAGGTTGTGGGGTGATCGGATTTGAAACGGTCGGCGATATTCCGCCCCTGCATGAACAGCAAACCATCGCAAGTGGTCAGCAGACCCGGCACAATGTCAGGATCGCCAATGCAGCGCTGCGCGTTGACCGGGCACTTGCGCATGGACGTCGCCTCGTCGTTGGCCAAGCTCAGTGCTCGCGCGCCAGCATGCCGAATCCGGGTAATGCGTCAGTAATCCCGACCCGCCGCAGCGCCTGCCAATAGGTTGCCACATTGACGCCGATCAGCGGCTTGCCGTGCGCGACCTCGATCGCATCGGTGATCGCCGATACCGGCAGGTTGGTGCCGACATGCACCATCGCCTCGACCGCCGGACCATCGAGGGCCCGGAAGCCGGCACGTATTTCGTCGAGCGTGATGCGTGCCACCGCGGTCGGCCCGGTCGCTTTCAGGCCAAGAGTGTTGACGACCTCATAGCCGCAGGCGGCGAAAAATTCCGCGATCAGCGCATCGGCCGGCGGCCAGTAAGGCGTCAACACCGCGATCCGCCGCGGATTGCCGATCGCCTCCAGGCCTTTCAGCACCGCGATCGACGGCGTGACGAACGGCAGGCCGCAATAGTCTTCCAGCTTCTTCTGTTCGGCTTCGGCGCGCGCCCGGTCACCGCGAAACGAGTGGATCGAATGCCCGTGCGCCACCACATGCGGCTCGCACGGCAACACCAGGTCGAGGGCGTCATCGAGTTTGCCTTCCTCGGTATCAAGCGCGCGCCGGTAGGTTTCCATGTCGCCATACGGCCGCGGCGGCAAATACATCCGCGTCACGTGATTGGTCACCCCGGCCGGCCGCATCGCCTCGAACTCCGGCTCGACAATCGTGTTGGTAGCCGGCACCACCACCGCCACCTTGGCACGCGCTGCAAGCACATCGGTCGACGGTTTACGATGCAATGGCGCAGTCATGACAGGCCCGAGCCTTTTCGTAGGGTTTGCCAATGGAATCGTCTGGCTCCGCCAGCGATTCCATTCAAGCTAATCCGGACAAAAGTAGGGTTTCACTTTTGTCCGATCCTGTTTGGTCCGCTCTTAAAAGGATCGCGGCATGCCCAGTACGTGTTCGGCGACATACGAGAGAATCAGGTTGGTCGAGATCGGCGCCACCTGATACAGGCGGGTTTCGCGGAACTTGCGTTCGATGTCGTACTCGCAGGCGAAGCCGAAACCGCCATGGGTTTGCAGGCAGGCATTGGCCGCCTCCCATGAGGCCTTGGCGCACAGGTATTTGGCCATGTTGGCCTCGGAGCCACAGGGCTTGTGGGCGTCGAACAGTTCGCAGGCCTTCCAGCGCATCAGGTTGGCGGCCTCGGTCTCGATGTAGCTCTCGGCGATCGGGAACTGCACGCCCTGGTTCTTGCCGATCGGGCGGTCGAAGACGATCCGCTCACTCGCGTATTTCGAGGCGCGATCGATGAACCAGTAGGCGTCGCCGATGCATTCGGCGGCGATCAGGGCGCGCTCGGCATTCAGGCCATCAAGAATGTAACGAAAGCCCTTGCCCTCTTCGCCGATCAGGTTGTCGGCCGGAATCTCGAGGTTGTCGAAGAACAGCTCGTTGGTCTCGTGATTGACCATGTTGCGGATCGGCCGCACGCTCATGCCGTTGGCCACCGCGTGTTTCAGGTCGACTAAGAAAATCGACAGGCCATCGGCTTTTTTCTTGACGTCCGCCAGCGCCGTGGTGCGCGCCAGCAGAATCATCAGGTCGGAGTGCTGGATGCGCGAAATCCACACCAACTGCCCATTGACCACGTACTAGTCGCCCATTCGCTCGGCCACCGTCTTGATCTTGGTCGTGTCTGTCCCAGTGGTGGGCTCGGTCACACCCATCGACTGCAGGCGCAACTCGCCGGATGCGATTTTCGGCAGGTACTGGCGCTTCTGCGCCTCCGAGCCGTGCCGCAGCAGGGTATTCATGTTGTACATCTGGCCGTGGCAGGCGCCGGAGTTGCCGCCGCGGCGATTGATTTCCTCCATCACCACCGAGGCTTCGGCCAGGCCCAGGCCGGAACCGCCATAGGATTCGGGAATCAGGGCGGCCATCCAGCCGGCGCTGGTCAGCGCGTCGACAAATGCTTCCGGGTAAGCGCGCGCATCGTCGACCTTTTGCCAGTAGGCCGAATCATATTGGGCGCACAGGGCGCCGACGGCTTCACGAATCTCCGGAAAATTCTGGGTCTGCGTATCGATCATGTAAGTCCTGGTGACATGAGATTGGCCCGCAATGGCGGGCGTTTGAAGTGGACATTATCGGGGCAGTCAACCGGATCGGCCGCAAACTCGATCACTTGCGCGGCCTGCGATCCGCGACTGACCCGACGGCGAATCCACCCCGGCCTGCGTGCCGATTCGCCAGGGTAAAACCGGGAAGGTGCGACATGCTGCGGTACTGGAGCGGGTGAAGGGAATCGAACCCTCGTCGTAAGCTTGGGAAGCTTCTGCTCTACCATTGAGCTACACCCGCGAGCTACACCCGCGACAAGTTCGGATTTTACGACGTTTTCAGGACCCCGGTATCAAGCGCGCGCCATAGATACATCGCCAGATACGAGCGATAAGGCGCGGCACGGTCAGCATCGAAGGCGCGGCGTCCGCGCTTTTTTTGCCGCCCCTCGATCAGCGCGACGGCACGTCGAATACTGCCATCGGCCGCCGGAAAGATGTCTTCATGGCCGACATAGAACAGCGCGATGATCGACGCTGTCCACGCGCCCATGCCACGATATTGCCGGATCTCTTCGATCAGGCGCTCCGGCGGCAGTTCGTACCAGTGGTCGAGGGCACACGGGTAGGCGCCAATCTGCGCGCCGATCTCGCACACGGTGCGCGCCTTGGCGCCGCTCAGGCCGCAGGCGCGCAGGCTGTCATGGTCGAGCAGCCATGACCCTTGCAGCTTGCGCGCTTCGGCGGCAAGCCTGATGCGCTCGTAAATCGTCTGCGCGGCCTGCGCCGACAACATCTGGCCGGTCACCACCCTTACCAGGGCTTCGGGCAAAGGCAGGTCGCGGCGCCGCAGCTTCGGTACGGTCTTCATTTCCGCCAGCAGGTCGGCAAGCTCGGGGCAGCGCTCCTGCAAATGACGCTTGATTCGAATGCTCATCGCAGATTCGGTCGTTTTGGCGAAACGGCAATCATAGTCGAGACCACAGGAGCGGACGGTTGAACCAGCACCGGTTGTGGGCTGTAGCCGGCGCGTTCCGCTACACTTCGGGGCTCGGTTGATCAAGAGTCGTTGCAGTGATACCAATATCGGTCAATGGCGAGTCCCGCATGATCGCCGCCGGCGCAAGCGTTGCCACGCTGCTGACGCAAATGTCGCTCGCCGGCAAACGGGTGGCGGTGGAACGGAACGGCGAAATCGTGCCCAAGGGTCGTCACAGCGACACCATTCTCGCCGCCGGAGATGCGCTGGAAATCGTGGCCGCCGTCGGTGGCGGCTGAGTACGGGAAGGTCGGATGGAAATGAGCATCAAGGACAAGACTTTTGAAATCGCCGGCAAACCGTACGCCTCGCGCCTGCTGGTCGGCACCGGCAAGTACCGCGATTTCGAACAGACGCGCGAGGCGATCGAAGCCTCCGGTGCGCAGATCGTCACGGTCGCGATTCGCCGCACCAATCTCGGCCAGGACCCGAACACCCCGTCGCTTCTGGACTACCTGCCGCCGTCGAAATACACCCTGCTGCCCAATACCGCCGGTTGCTACAGCGCCGACGATGCGGTACGCACGCTGCGCCTGGCGCGCGAACTGCTCGACGGCCATAGCCTGGTCAAGCTCGAAGTCCTGGGCGATTCGCACACGCTCTACCCGAACATGATTGAAACCCTGGCGGCGGCGAAAACCCTGGTCGCCGACGGCTTCTCGGTCATGGTGTATTGCAGCGACGACCCGCTCCTGGCCAAACAGCTCGAGGAAATCGGCTGCGTCGCGGTGATGCCGCTGGCCTCGCTGATCGGATCCGGGATGGGCATCCTGAACCCCTGGAACCTGTCCCTGATCATCGAGAAGGCGCGGGTGCCGGTGATCGTCGATGCCGGTGTCGGCACCGCCTCGGACGCGGCGATCGCGATGGAACTGGGATGCGACGGCGTGCTGATGAACACCGCGATCGCTGCAGCGCATGATCCGGTGCTGATGGGGTCGGCGATGAACAAGGCGGTGCAGGCCGGCCGCGAGGCTTTTCTGGCCGGGCGCATGCCGCGCAGACTGTATTCGGCCGCACCCTCATCACCGACTGGCGGCATGATCGCCGGTCGCGGCGCGTGACGCGCGCGCTTCCGGATTCTGTTTCGTCGGCACGCGCCGGCCTGGCAGCGGCGGACAAGCGGCAACCGGGCAGCACCGATGACCCGGCGCGCCTGACTGCGCAATCGATTCGCAGTTTCGTGCTGCGCCAGGGGCGCATGTCGCCGGCGCAGATCCGCGCCTACGACGAGTTGCTGCCGCGTTTCGGGATTGACTATCAGGCGCAGGTCTTCGATTTCGCCCTGGCCTTCGGGCGCCGTGCGCCGCTGGTGCTGGAGATTGGCTTCGGCATGGGCGAAACCACGGCGCATATCGGCGCAGCGACACCGGCCACCGATTTTCTCGGCCTCGAAGTACACGCCCCCGGTGTCGGCGCCCTGCTGAAACTGGTCGATGAGAAAAAACTGACCAACCTGCGCGTGATCCGGCACGACGCGGTTGAAGTGGTGCAACACATGATCGCGCCGGCCAGCCTGGCCGGGATTCACGTGTTCTTTCCCGATCCGTGGCCCAAGGCGCGCCACCACAAGCGACGCCTGATCGCGCCGCCCTTCGTCGCGCTGTTGGCCAGCCGGCTGGCGCCCGGCGGTATCCTGCATTGCGCGACCGACTGGGAAGACTACGCGCAGCAAATGCTTGCGGTGATGTCCGCCGAGCCCTTGTTGACCAATTCCGCACCAGGCTTCGCGGACCGGCCGGACTATCGGCCCCTGACCAAATTCGAACACCGCGGCCTGAAATTGGGGCACGGTGTGCGCGATGTAATATTCCGCCGGCTGGCCGTTTGAGGCAGTCTCCGCCCGCCCCACGCCGGGCACAACCACAAGGCAACACCATGAACACCGTTCGCATCCTCTCGATTCTGGCCGTTGCTTGTCTGGCCGCCGCACCAGCGCTGGCGCAAATGAAGGCGCCGCCGCCACCGCCGCAGGCCCCGCTTGCGGCGCCCGCGCCCAATCAGGCGCGTGAAGCGCCGCCCGGCGGCCCGCCGCAGACCGATCCGCTGACGCGGGATTTTCGCGAATGCATCCAGAAAGCGCAGGCCGCAATGCAGGAGAAGAAAGCCGATGACCCGGTGGCCATCCTCGGCTGCCTGACTGGCGAACTCAAGCGCCAGGAAGCGCGCCTCACCAGTGCCACCCAGAAGTTGTCCAAGATCATGCCGGCCGAAGGCCGGAAGCGGCTCGATGTGGCCAATGCCGACTGGCGCCGATTTCGCGGCAGCGAGTGCAACCTGATCGCTGACGAGAACGGGCCGCCGCCGGCCAATCTGGAGAATGCCAATTGCCGGCTGCGCATGACCACCATGCGGGCGCTTGATATCGACGGCTCTGCCAACATGCTGGCGCGCCAGGAAGCCGCAATGAAGGCGCAACGTGAGGCCGGACCGGCGACGGCAACACCACCGGCCGCCGCTCCTCCGGCACCTGCGCCGGCCCCTGCACCGGCAAAATAAGCTTTCTGGCGCGACGTCGCGCCGCGCGCGCCTTGCGGCGCGCGCAGTTCTTCTAGCCCGCCTGCCAGGACACCCAGCCGAAATGCGCGGTCAGCAACACGGCCGCGCCAAACACGATCCGGTACCAGGCGAAGGGCCGGAAGTCGTGAGTCGAGACAAACCGGATCAGCCAGCGCACGCATACAAAAGCACTCAGGAAGGCGGTGATGAATCCGACCGCCCACATGCCGGCATCGGCCATCGACAGCAGGTGACGCTCCTTGTAGAGCGAATACAGCGATGCCGCGATCAGGGTCGGCACCGCCAGGAAGAACGAAAACTCGGTCGCCGCCTTGCGCGACAGCCCGAACAACATGCCGCCGATGATGGTAGCGCCGGAACGACTGGTGCCCGGCAACAGCGCCAGGGTCTGCGCCAGACCGAGCTTCAACGCATCCATCGCACTCATGTCGTCGACTTCACCGACCCGCACCGCGCGCGCCACCGGCTGCGCACGCTCGACCCACAGGATGATCAGGCCGCCGACGATGAAGGTGATAGCCACCGTGGTGGCGTTGAACAGATGCGCCTTGATCACCTTGTTGAAGGCCAGTCCGAGCACCGCCAGCGGCATGAAGGCGATCGCCAGGTTGATCCAGAAGCGGCGCGCACGTTCTTCAGAACCGATGCCCTTGATCGCGCCCCACAGGCGCTGGCGGTACTCGATGCAGACCGCCAGAATCGCACCGCTCTGGATCACGATCTCGAACAATTTGGCCTTTTCACCGACGAATCCGAGCAATTGGCCGGCCAGGATCAGGTGCCCGGTCGACGAGATTGGCAAAAACTCGGTCAAGCCTTCAACCGCGCCGAGAATCGCCGCCTTGATCAGTAGTGTGATGTCCATTGTTCAATTTTAACCGTCCATCCTGCATCCGCCGCCGAGCCGGCACAGTACAAGAGGTGCAAGGATGAAGCAGCACCCGCGTAGAATCGGCTCGACGGCGGTGCGACACGCATTGCCAACCGAGCGGCACTTTTCAGGCAGCAACAGCACCATTCGGCGCTGTTGCACGCCAAAGGACAAATGACATGACCACACGTCGCGAATTCATGCTGAGCACCGCCGCCTTCGCCACCGCGGCCTCGTGGCTCGATCCGCAGCGTGCGCTGGCCCAGGGTGTCGGCAACCTGATCGAACTGACCGGTGACGTTCTGGTCAACGGCCGCCGGCTGACGCCGGACGGCGTGATTCAGACCGGCGACCGGGTGCGATCCGGGCCCGGCAGCACCTGCGGCTTCACCATCGGTCGCGACGCCTTTCTGGTGCGCGCCAATACCGACCTCACCATCACGCGCGGCGCATCGCTATTCATCGCCGACGGCGCACGCATGCTCACCGGTGCCTTGGCAAGCGTATTCGGCCGCAGCACCAAACCGCGCAACATCACCGCGCCGACGGTGACCGCGGGTATCCGCGGCACCGGGTTCTATGTCGAGGTACGCCCCGAGTCGACCTATTTTTGCACCTGCTTCGGCAGCATCGACCTGGCCGCTGCCTCCGGCGAGAGCGAACTGGTCAATTCAACCAGGCATTCGGCGCGGCGCATTCTTGCCAACCCGGCGGCGGGGCGCGCGATTGTTACAGCGCCCTTCGAGAATCATGAAGATGCCGAACTCGAACGCCTCGCAATGCTGGTCGGGCAGCGCGCGCCCTGGTACGCGCGCCCGTAGTCCCGCACCCGCGCAAGCAACTGCAGCCACCGTGACCGCAGGCCGCGACGGGCATCGGTGCGCGCGGCTCTGAAAACACGCCGATCAAGGCCCGCATGTCAGGACCAAAGCGTCCAGTTGCCGGCGACCAGTACCGCGAGGACGATCAACGCGTTGGTCACCACGTGGGCCGCCACTGCATCTTCGAGGCGTCCGCGCTGATGGTAGGCCCATGCGTACGCCAGCCCGGCGACCAGGCCGGCGAGCCATCGGCTGTGCAGCATGCCGAATGCGAGCGAAGTCAGGATCAGCGACAGCCACGTGAAACGCGGTGGTACCCGCATGTCAGTATCACTGCCCGAGAGCGCGCGCAACAGATAGCCGCGAAACGCCAATTCCTCGGCCAGCGGGATGACCAGGGCCGACCCGACGATGCGCGCCGTGATCCAGATCGCGGCTTCGGATGGCGGCAATGCTTGCACCGCTTCCCGCAGCCCGGTGTTGCCGTCCACCGGTTCGAGCAGGACCCACATGAGGAACACCGCGCCGCCGATCCAGGCCGAATGCCACGATGGACGCCAGGCCCAGCGCAAGTAAGTCGCCCGAAAACACCACAAGGCGGCCGCCGTGGCCACAATTCTCACCGGATACAGGCGGTCAAAACCGGCGGAAAAAGCCGACGTCAAGGTGATGCCCGCGAGCAACACCAGCATCGGCAACAACAGCGCCGTGGCGTGCGGATTGCCGGCGTCATCTGCGGTGAGCGGCATGCCGGTTGAAAACAGTCGAATCCGCCGCATGACGACAATCAACCCGAGCGCGACCACGATGAACGCCAGCCACCCTGCCTGCGAGTGAAAGCCGCCAAGCGCCACCGCCGGCGAGTAGGACGAGCCGATGGCGATCAATAGCGCCACCCGCAGCGCATTGCCGAACCAGATCGCCAGCACTCCGATCGGGAATAGCAGAAAACCCTGGGGAAAGCGCACTTCGCGGCGAAACAGCCACAGGTAAAGCGCGAGGAAAACGCTGATCAGCGCCATCCCTTCGTACCCTGAACAGGCGGCATCGATACGCACCCTGAAGCCTGGCGTTCCCAGCACCAGATTGCCCGGGTCGGCGACCACCGCCGGATAAGCCAGTTCAAGAAGACTCCTGGACAACCAGAAAGTGGATGCTGCCAGCGGCCGCCATAGCTGCTGCGCCAGAACTCCCGTGAACCATGCGAGTACGCCAGCACCTGCTGCAATGGCGACCACAATGCGTTCCCGTCGCAGCAGGCCAAGCCAGAGGCCGGCCGGCGCCATCGCCCCGCACCAGGCCAGCATGCTCACTGCACCAAGCGCCGTCCACATTAGGATCAGGCCGAGAGACACATTCCTGCCGGCATCGTCGGCACCGAACACCAGCACGGTGGTCCAGGCAAACACGCCGAACGCGAGCAGATGCAGGCATCCTGCGACGATCCATCGCCTGCGCGCATGGTGCGCCGCCTCGACTGCGATGCTGCGCAATCTCGGTGCCATGAGCAGCAACAAGGCGCCGATAAATGCAAGAACGATGCGCAGCAACACCGGAATGTCACCGGCCGCCCGCGTCCACCACGCTGCGCTGGTTGACATGGCAGCCGTATCGAAGCTGATCGACAGGCCGATAAGCTCAAGCACCAACAGGCCACTGAGTAGTAACCAGCGCACAACCGGGAGCTGGGCCTGAACCGGCCGCGCTGCCGACGTCGCAATCGTCACGGTCGTGGTGCTCGCGCCGCGCCGCGCCGCCGCCGCTCCCTTGGTGCGCGCTCGGAGTTGCCCGCAGCCATCAGCCGTGATCCCCGTCCCTGCGGCCAGCGCAGGCGATTGCGGCGCACCAGAGCAGCGAGATCAGTCTGACTGCTTGTCGCGCCTGCGCTTGCGGCGCTCGCGAATCAACGCGATCGCGCCGACCAGCAGAGCCAGCGCGCTGGCGCCAGCCAACGCGTCAATTTCCGGAACGACGCAATTAGAGATGGGAACGCAAGGATCCAAGGGACGAATGACTATCTGAGCGACCGCGACCTGCGTCGCTGCTGCGAGCAAAGCGACACCCGTGACACCTCCGACGAGCATCACGCGATAACAGTTACGGACCTGATTGACGGCTTGCTTGAACATTCGGGCCTCCATTTGGTGATTGATCGGGTAGTTCCCTGGATGGAAATTCCCAACCCAAACGCAAGGCCTCTCAGCGCAGAATGGCCCCGCTTGGGAGTTGCAAGCATAAATCCAGCCACAAAGCTTTGTTGCGAACAATCAACGACTTGGGCCATCGGTCAACGGGCGCGATGCCCAGCATGTAAAAAGCACCGACATCCGCCATCAAATAGACGGTCGCACAAGTACACACCGAGATCGGACACGGAACGCAGGTGACACCTCGTTCGCCCAAGTTTGCCGGCGCCCTTGTTGGCAGGCTCAGGGGTGAGTTCGCACGGGGTGCCGGCGCGGTGACGGCCGCTCCAATCGATTGCCGCGCGCAGCGCACGAAAGCAGCGCCGCATTCCCGCCAACCCTATTCGTAGCGCAGCGCTTCGATCGGCAACAGCTTGGACGCCTTGCGCGCCGGATAGAAGCCGAAAAATATCCCGATCGCGGCCGCGAAGCCAACCGCCAGGACCACCGCATTGGGGTCGATCTCGACCCGCCAGCCGGCGAAATTGCCGATCGCCAGCGACCCGCCAAAGCCGAGCGCCACACCCAACAAGCCGCCGATCAGGGCGAGGGTCACCGCTTCAACCAGAAATTGCGTGAGGATGTCGCGCGCGCGCGCCCCGACCGCCATCCGCAGGCCGATCTCGCGGGTGCGTTCGGTCACCGACACCAGCATGATGTTCATGATGCCGATGCCGCCGACCAAAAGCGACACCCCGGCCACCGCGGCCAGGAGCAGGGCGAGGATCTTCGACGAGGCTTCCTGCGCCTGCAGGATCTCGGTCAGGTTGCGGATGGTGAAGTCGTCGTCCTGGTTTTCCTGCAGCCGGTGGCGTTGCCGCATCAGGGCGCGGATCTTGTCTTCGGCCTCGGCCATCGAGGCGCCGTCACGGGTCTTGACCGACATGCTGCCGATGCGTCGCTGCTTGCCGGCCTGGTTACCGAACAGGCGATTGCGCGCGGTCGAGAGCGGCACGAAAATCACGTCATCCTGATCGCTGCCGAGCATGCTCTGGCCTTTTTTCGCCAGCACCCCAATCACCGTGAACGGCACCTGCTTGACGCGAATGGTCTGGCCGATCGCCTCCTCGGGCAAGGCGTTCTCGCCAAACAGCTTGGTCAGCACGCTTTGGCCGATCACCGCCACCTTGCCGGCGCCGCTCAGTTCCGGCCCCTCGAAATCGCGGCCGGTCACCAGCGGCCATTCGCGCGCCTCGAAGTAATCGTTGTTGATGCCGTAGAAAGTGGTGAACCAGTTGCTGTTGCCGAAGATCGCCTGGCCGGAACCGCGCATCGAGGCGGCCGCCACCTGCACTTCCGGCACTTCGCGCACGATCGCCGCCGAATCGTCCTCGGTCAGGGTCTGGGTGGTGCCGGCACCGCCGCGCGCGCCCGAGGCAGTGGTCGAGCCGGGAAAGATGATCATGATGTTGCTGCCCAGCGACTTGATCTGCTCTTCGACCCGTGCCTGCGCGCCATTGCCGACCGCCAGCATGGTGATCACCGCGCCGACGCCGATGATGATGCCCAGCATGGTGAGGGTGGAGCGCAGCTTGTTCACCCGCAGGGCGTTCAACGCGATGCGCAGGGTCGACCAGAGGTTCATGCCGGCAGCCTATCACGCGCGTCGATCGCCACATTGACCCGGTCCTCGACCACGCGGCCATCGCGAAAATGAATCACCCGGCGCGCGAACGCCGCGACATCGGCTTCATGGGTGACCAGCACCACGGTGATGCCTTCACGGTTCAACTCCTGCAACAGGGCCATCACCTCGATGCTGGTTTTCGAATCCAATGCTCCGGTAGGCTCGTCGGCCAGGATCAGCAGCGGGTCGTTGACCAGGGCACGGGCGATCGCCACCCGTTGCTGCTGGCCACCGGACAACTGGTTCGGTTGGTGGTCGGTACGGTTGGCGAGCCCGACTTGCGCCAGCCGCCGCGTCGCCCTGGCGCGCCGTTCGGCCTTCGGCAAGCCGGTATACAGAAGCGGCAACTCGACATTGTCCTGCGCAGTAGTGCGCGGCAACAGGTTGAACTGCTGGAACACGAAACCGATACGCTGGTTGCGGATGCGCGACAGCGCATCGCCGGACAGCTTGGCGACGTTTTCGCCAGCCAGCAGGTAGTCGCCCGCGGTCGGCCCGTCGAGGCAGCCGATCAGGTTCATGAAGGTCGATTTGCCGGAGCCTGATGGTCCCATCACCGCCACGAATTCACCCTCGCCGATGGCCAGGGTGACGCCATCGAGCGCCCGCACGACGTTGTCGCCCATGCGGTACTCCTTGACCAGGTCGCGGGTGTCGATCAGCGATTTCGTCACGCCGGCACCATCGCGTCGGATAGCGCACTCGGTAGCGGGGATTGCCGACAGGATGGGTCGGGTAACGGCCAGATCCTGATGCGCGCGTTCATCGGTCACCGCCGATCAAAACGGCAAGCGCGGCCCGCGCGCGGCGCCGCCTGCGGGCGCTGCGGACTTGCCGGGGGCGACCGCCACACTGACCAGCACCTCCTGCCCTTCCTTGAGGTCGCCGCCGAGCAGTTCGGTCGCCGCGCCGTCGGTCAGGCCCAGGCGCACCTGCACAGCTTGTGGCTTGCCATCCGGCCCGGCAATCCACACCCGTCCACGCGCCGGCGCCCGGCCGGCTGTTTCGGCGACGATCTCGGCATAGCGTTTGCGCTGGTCTTCGCGCAGGATGGCGGTGATCTTTTCGCGTATTTCGGCGCGGTTGCGTTCCGATGCTTTGGGCCGCTCCGCCTCGGGCAGGTCGCGCATGGCCATGAACTTGTCGCGCATGCCGGCAAAGATCGCATCGAGACTGGCTTGCTGGCTGCTGTCGAGCTTGAGTTCACTGACCAAGCGCTCGCGCTGCGCACTCATCTGGCCACGGCCGCCACCGCCGCCGGGCGGGCCGCCGGAGGGGCTGGGGGCAGTTCCTGAGCCTGCTGCGGCTGGTGCGGCCGGCGCCACTCCGGAACCCGCCCCGACCGCTGCAGGCGCATCCTCGTTGACCCCTGGCGGGCGAAAGCGCAGCGCGCTATTGGCCACCTTGAGGGCCTGATCACGCCGGTCGGTGGTGATGCGCACCGAGGCGGTCATGCCCGGCAACAGCGTCAGGTCCGGATTGGCAGCGGTGATCACCACGGTGTAGGTCACCACGTTGGAGACCGTTTGCGCGGCCTTGCGCACCTGCTTGACCGCGCCGGTGAAGGTACGGCCGGGAAACGAATCAACGGTGAAGGTGGTGGCCTGGCCCACCCGGACCCGGCCGACATCGGACTCATCAATCGCCGAATCGACCTGCATGTCGGCCAGGTTCTGCGCGATGACGAACAGTTCCGGCGCCTGCAGCGAGGCGGCCACCGTCTGGCCCGGTTCGATCGAGCGCTTGACGACGATGCCGTCGACTGGCGAGCGGATCGCGGTGCGCTCGAGGTCGATCTTGGCTTGCGCCAGTTGCGCCTCGCGCTGCTTGACCACGGCGAGCGAATTGCGCGCGTTGGCGTCGGCGACGCCCAACTGCGCCTTGGCCGAATCAAGCCCTGCGACCTGTGCCCGGTAGAGGGAGTCGGCCTTTTCGGCTTCGGATGCGGCGATGAAATTCTTCTCGACCAGCGACTTCTTGCGTTCCAGGTCGCGCTTGGCTTCCACCAGGTTGGCTTCGGCGCGCGCCACTTCCGCGCGCTGCACCGCCACATTCGCCTGCTGGGTGCCGACTGACGCCCGCGCCGCATCGAGATCGGCCTGCGCCTGGCGCATCCGGTATTCGATCTGCTCGGGGTCGATGCGGGCGATCAACTGGCCTTTCTTGACCTCGGAATTGAAATCGACGAACAGTTCCTTGATCTGGCCCGAGACCTGCGAGCCGACCGACACCGACACCACTGGATTGAGAATGCCGGTTGCGGCGACGGTGGCGATCAGCGGACCCTTCTCGACCTTGGCA